>NZ_CP093379.1:165000-490000 GCF_022655595.1 Ignatzschineria rhizosphaerae | reverse complement strand
CAAACTCTTCAGTTTAAATCCTTATAATGTTTAAATCTTTCGATCTAACCATTCATACTCAATTACTGCTACTATTCCCATTATAAAAAAATAGTTGCTGGAATTGTTCGTGGTTAGACTTATATTTTTTGCTATCGCAAAAACATACAAGCCCCCATACAAACTTACTTAAGATTAAATTGTTAAAGAACTTCAGGGAGTCAAACTAAGCGTTGTAATCGTCTCGATTACTGCCCGGTGAGATCGTCACCGCCCTGAGCAGACGAACTATATTACCAGAAGATTTATCCAAGTCAATTTTATTTTTGACCTCTTTTTAAGCACCGATTCAATTTTCAAAAACAAACCAAAAACTGAACTTAAACTTAAAAGAGAGAAGTTATTTAAGAGCTAAAAAGATTAACTAGCAAACCACTTCTTCCGAATCATCTTCAACGTTGCCGTCTGAATGAGAGGTGTATCTTACGCTTTATTTTGATTTTGGCAAGTCAATTTCTGCATGAGTTTTGATCAACGATCTATTTTTTTCTTAAACGACTGTTTAGATGGGATTTTATTTCTCAAGAATCGCGCCAGTTTTTTAGAAAAAAGATTGAATAAGGATTAGAAAAGACTAAAGAGAAATTAGAAAAGCCCCTTATACTCAACCAAATCACATAGAGATAACTTTGCTACTGCTCTACGATTAGTCACTTTTACGGGAATCTTTTACAATTTGAGCTGGCTTTGATCACTAGCTGAGCGATTGCCGGAGTTAATATCCCGAAGTAACCTGCTTGCATGCCGGCATTGTATACAAATACTTTAATCATAAAAGCCTCAACATTTGAATAAAATATTGAGGCTTTTATATAGTTAAAGTTTTTAGATTAAATTATTTATGTACATTCACTGGCACACATTTTGGGGAAGTTACCGATGGTTCACTGAGAATTGTACCAGCCATTAATGAGGCATTGCAGTCTAAAACGCGACCTCTAGCTGTTGTTGCACGATACTCCACAGATTGATTTTGCAATGCATCAGGCTCGCCAACTTTTACACGAGAAATCGTGATTTCATCTGATGAACCGAGCTGCAACATATTTGCAGTAGCACCCTGTAATCTAACAATCGCGACATTCTTATCCATAGCAACACAAGCCGTCAGGAAGAGAGCGGTAACACTTACTATTAAAATTTTTTTCATATAGTCCAATTGAATCCCATCAATACAAATTAAATAACAAATCTCTTATAGATCTACTATACATATAATGTAACCTTACGCCTTTCTTATTTCACATTAATAAAATAATGACTCATGCCACAGATATGCGCATATTTTCAATAACGATTATCTTACTTAAAAAATAATCGAAATGAAAATATATAACAACCCCGACATAATATCATTTATTTTTTTAATATAATTGATAATTTTGATTAATACTGATACCTATCAAGATGATTATATTATGCTTTCTAATTGCCCCATCATCCCAAGTGTTTCATGCTCTAAAATATGACAATGGTACATTCGAAGCCCTTTATAGTCTTGCTTCATAAGGAGTCTTACTCTCTCGTAAGGTTTAAGATTGATAGTATCTTTAAATGCCTTATAAGCTGCAGGCGTCACGACACCATTCACCTCTTTCTCAATAACGTAAAACTGCGTTCCATGAATATGGAAGTTATGATCCATATGAGAATTATTAAAAACGATCCACTCTTCTATCGAATCCTTTGAAACAACTTCATCAATACGATCTAGAGAATGCATCTTGCCATTGACTAAAAACAGTAGTTGATTATGATTCATGACCTCTGTGTATTCTATGGAATGTGATTTTGTGGGTTCTCCATACTTTGGCAAAGAATTAATTGATGATGGCATCTGATAACCGCTCTGTTTCTTCATCTTTATCGTGGCTAAATTATAGGTAGGTGATACAGATACAGGTCCCATCTTCTGACGGTTATAGCTTAAATTACTTAGCTTAGCACTTCCCGTTCTTGTAGGGATCACTACAACCTCTATTCGCTCACCTGGAGATAACAAAATATTATCCAATTTTTGAGGGGATTCTATATATCCCCCGTCTGTGGCAATAAGATAGACATCTGCAAAACCTAAATCCAAATAGAGATATCTTGCGGAACACGCATTCCAAACTCTAAAACGTGTCGCTCCCTCCACTTCAATCACAGGTTCTAAAGCCCCATTAATAAGTGTAAACTGCCCTTCTCGCCCATTCATCCAATCAAAAAAGGAGTTTTCTGCAATCGTACCATCTTCATGTAACTTTAGATCTGAAATCAAAAGATGCTTTTCAGGAAGATCAGCAAAGAGATCTTCCCGCTTCTTCACAATAAATGTTCCTGCTAATCCCATAAAGACTTGCTTTGATACCGTTCCGTGTCCATGCGGATGATACCAGTAAGTTCCTGCTGAGTTTTGAGGGATTTTAAAACTGTAAGTTCTTTTCCCTTTAGGCTTGATAGCATCTTGCGGGTTACCATCTTCTGATGCTGGCACTAAAAGTCCATGCCAATGCACCGTCGTCTCTTCATCTAGCTCATTGATCACATCAATAGTCACCGTATCACCTTCATACACCACAATTTGAGGCCCGGGCAACATACCGTTATATCCCCAAAAACTAGTTTCTGTTCCGGGAACTAATGAGGCTTTAACGGCTTGAACTCGCAAAGTTCCTTTAAATTGACCGACTTCTTGAGTCTCATTTTTTAATAAGGATAACTCCGGTAATAAATTTCCCGATGGCATCATCGTTACCGGCATCAAATTGAGATTAGCTTTTTGCATCATCTCAATATCTTTAATCGTTAATTGATTAAGCCCTAACTGATAGCCCTCTTTTACCATCGGCGGAACACCCATCTCTTTCATCATTCCATGATCCATAGATCCCATCATAGAGCCATGATCCATCGCCCCCATCTCTCTATTGCCATGATGCATTCCCATCATTCCTTGCCCTAGTAAAGGGGAGATAGATAATGCCCCTAAAGCCGCCGATCCTTTAATTAAAAACTGACGACGGGCTTTCATATTTTGTTTGCTATTTTTCATAAAATTATCTCCTTCATGGCTTATTTATTGATTGATTCAAATAAGCCGAAAACAGTAAATTCCACGAAAGTCTGATTACTACGCTATAAGTAATCCTTAAACTCGTGAAAATGTTTGATATTTTTGATATGAAGTAATTTTTAAATCCCCGCTACCTTAATAGCAGTCCTTTAAAAATTTAAAGAATAATCCTAGGAGGCGGATTTTCAGCACTTATAAAATATGAATCCCAGAAAACAGAGGATATTACTGGTGAGATCGCCTTAAAATCTATGATGGGCGGGATACTTTCAGAGAAAATAAAATAACATCCCATCAGGCAAAAACTCATATCCGCGCCTTGACAGCAATCGATGAATACATCCATCCCATCAGAAGCAGATAAACCATCTTGGTGATTACCCACACTCTGCGAAAAACTCATCTCTATTTCTAGCGCATCTTGAGAGTGAGATCCCCCCAATGACTGATGCGATGATGGCATATGGGAAAAATGATCTTGAATTTGGATAGATGAAAAAACAGGTTGCAATAGAAACATTGCAATCACTAGCCATAATAGTCGTTTCATCAAATTCAATTTATTCATACCCTTAATTATAGCAAAGGATGATTATAAATTTTTTAAATATCTCTCTTTTTATAGATATCTATTAACTAGATCAATTTTATTCATTTCATAAATCAGCTTTTCTTCCCTACCATGGCATCATTCCTATTAGATATTCCAATAAAACTCATAAAGGAGCGATCAATTTATGACTACGACTAAAAAATATTTTACAACAGCAGCGGGCGCGCCTGTTGCTAACAACCAAGACTCCCTTACAGCAGGTCGTCGCGGCCCCATGTTATTACAGGATGTTTGGTTCTTAGAAAAACTCGCTCACTTTGACCGTGAAGTCATTCCTGAGCGCCGAATGCACGCTAAAGGATCTGGTGCTTTTGGAAAATTTACCGTAACTCACGATATTACTAAATATACTTCTGCGAAAATCTTCTCAGAAATTGGTAAAGAAACCGAAATGTTCGTTCGCTTCTCAACCGTTGCTGGTGAGCGAGGTGGCGCTGATACAGAGCGAGATATTCGTGGCTTTGCAATGCGTTTTTATACAGAAGAAGGTAACTGGGATCTTGTAGGGAATAATACCCCTGTCTTTTTCTTCCGTGATCCTCTTAAATTCCCAGACTTAAATCACGCAGTAAAAAGAGATCCACGTACCAATATGCGCTCACCCAATACTAACTGGGATTTTTGGACAGGCTTACCTGAAGCCCTCCATCAAGTGACAATTACGATGAGTGACCGAGGAATTCCAAAATCTTATCGCCATATGCATGGCTTTGGTAGTCACACCTTTAGCTTTATCAATGACAAGCAAGAGCGCTTTTGGGTGAAGTTCCATTTAGTCTCACAGCAAGGTATTGAAAATCTAACAGATGCTGAATCTGAAGCCATTATTGGTAAAGATCGTGAAGCAAGCCAACGTGATCTTTATAACGCGATTGAAGCAGGAAATTTTCCAAAGTGGGATATGTTCATTCAGATTATGACGCTTGAAGAAGCTGAAAATATGCCATACAACCCATTTGACCTTACAAAAGTTTGGTATAAAAAAGATTTCCCATTAATTCCTGTTGGGACATTTGAGCTGAATCGTAATCCTAACAACTACTTCCAAGATGTAGAGCAAGCGGCATTTAATCCAGCGCATATCGTTCCTGGTATTGGATTTTCACCAGATAGAATGCTGCAAGGTCGTCTCTTTTCTTATGGTGATGCGCAGCGCTACCGCTTAGGTGTTAATCATCATCAAATCCCTGTAAACTCACCAAAATGCCCTGTTCACAGCTTCCATAGAGATGGCGCAATGCGAGTTGATGGCAACCAAGGCAGTACGATTGCTTATGAACCTAATAGCTATGGTCAATGGCAAGATCAAAAACATCTTGATGAACCTGCCTTAGATCTGATTGGTCCTGCAAGCCGTTGGGATTTCCGTGAGGATGATGATCATTATTTTGAGCAACCTGGTAAGCTTTTTATGCTCATGAATGATGAAGAAAAACAACGCTTATTTGATAATACAGCTCGTAATATGGGAGATAGTGAAGATCATATTAAAATTCGCCATATTACTCATTGCTACAAAGCGCACCCTGATTATGGAAAAGGCGTCGCTAAAGCTTTAGGTTTTGATATTGATAAAATTGTCAGTGAAATGCGATAACTCCCCTTTCACTTTTAAAGTATTAGCAAATATGCCTTCGCTTTAAGACTTTAAAGACAAAAACTAAACCCTATGGATATCCTTATTCATAGGGCTTTTTTTGCTTAATAAAAACTTCAAAAGTACATTTAAAATGAAAAATGGTAATATGTCAGGTCGCTTCGAGCGGGATAGTAAATTTAATAGGTGCTTTTTGTATCTTCATCATCAATCATCCTATTAGGAGTGTAAATGCACTATTAATAGAATCATTGATAAGGTTCTTACCGACACTTTTATCATAAAATAGAGAGTTTCCATCATGTTATATCAATTAGCTAAACATCGTATCCTTGAGACTGAACGCTTAGTACTTCGTCCTATCACCTTAGAAGATGCTGAAGATCTCTTTGAATATGCAAGTGATCTTGAAAATACTATTCATACCTTCCCAACCCATCAATCTATTGAAGAGACTAATTGGGTTATTGCAAATCTTTTTATGGCAGCACCTCTTGGAAACTTTGCTATTGAACTTAAAGAAAATGGCAAAATGATCGGAACCTGTGATCTTCGTATCAATGAAGGTGAAAAATCAGCTGAGCTTGCCTATGCTATTAACAAAAAATATTGGGGAAATGGTTATGCTCCTGAAGCTGCAAAGAAGCTACTTGATCTTGCTTTCAAGGATCTTAAAATTGAGCGACTTTGGGCTAAATTTTCAGCGGCTAATCCTGCATCTGGACGTGTTATGGAAAAAATTGGGATGACTAAAGAGGGCGTTATTCGTCACTCTAAAAATCTTCGAGGAGATTTTGTTGACCAAGTTGTTTATAGCCGTATTGAATAGTCATTATTATTAACGGGAGACATTCCATGATGAATAAAGATGACCGCGCTAACTATAATTTCCAAAAAATTATTTTTTTAGTTGCAGTCCTATTGTTCTTAATGAAATTTGCAGCATGGTATATCACTTCATCAGTTGCGATTTTAACAGATGCTCTAGAAAGTATTACCAATATGCTTGCGGGTGCATTTACCCTATTTAGCCTCTATCTATCAGCAAAACCTAAAGATCATAACCATCCTCATGGACATGGGAAAATTGAATTTGTTTCAGCAAGTGTAGAAGGAACATTAATTCTAGTTGCCGGCGTTATTATCATCTACGAAGGAATTAGCAGACTGATTGACAATAATGGCGAATTAACTAGTCTTGGCTCTGGATTAATCTTAATTGCGTTAACTGCAGTGATTAATTATATCGTTGGTTTTTATGCTATTCGCCGTGGCAGAAAATATAATGTTCTCCCTCTTGTTGCCGGAGGACAGCATCTCCACTCAGATACCTACTCAACGGTGGGGATTATCCTTGGTTTAATATTAGTCTGGGCAACAGGATGGCAATGGCTTGACTCAGCAATTGCGCTACTCTTTGGTGGGATTATCATCTATTCGGGAATTAAGATCATGAGAGAATCTATTGCCGGCATTATGGATGAGGCAGATGAAGATCTTATTGAGGAATTTACTGAAGTCATTAATGAAAATCGATCGCCATATTGGGTCGACCTTCATAAAGTAAGATTTATAAAATATGGTAACCATGTTCATCTTGATGCACATTTAACCCTGCCTTGGTATCTCAATATGCGAGAAGCCCATACTGAGCTTGATAAGATGAAAAACGTCCTAAAACAGAAATTTGGTGAAAAACATGAAATGTACATTCACACCGATGACTGCAAACCTTTTTCCTGTGAAATATGCCCACTAAAAGAGTGTGCTCACCGCCAGAAAAAATTTGTGGGCAGAGTTGAATGGAATGCAAAATTAATCTCTGAAGATCAAAGGCATAGCATCAAAGATCTCGCAGAGCAGCAGATTCAACAACCTGATGTGCCTATTTCGCATTAAATATAGTCCCTTCGGTTTAAGAAACAGTATTGATAGTCCTATTCTGTTTAAAAAAGCTACTTTAAAAGCAAAACAGTACAGCAGATAAATCAAATCAGCTTGTGCGATGCCGGATAGAACGATTCTTGCGATGCACCGGCAATTTGATTCAATCTCTTTTAAACTTGATTTCATTATATTTTAAATCCCATAAAAAAAGCGCCTATCTAAGGCGCTTTCTCGTATCTATCAATCCTTATTTAATCCATTACTCTTCACTAAAAGGCTTTGGTAATGGTGTATCATTATTTGAAGGAGGAAGGATAGGCATCATCAATTGTGGTTGATCTCCTGTTAAGGTACCGTAGAAAGCAACAATTTTTTCTACTTCCTCATCAGTAAATTTCTTACCTAATTGTAATTTCCCCATAATTTGTGTCGCTTCTTCTAAAGTATTGACTTGACCATCATGGAAGTACGGATAGGTTAAAACAACGTTACGAAGTGTCGGTACTTTAAAGAACATGTTGTCGCTATCTTTACCTGTAAAATCTGCTAATCCTTTTGCTAAGTTCTCTGTTTTATACTCTTCAAGTAACCCCATTTTTTGGAAGCTTGACCCACCAATTCCCTCGCCATAGTGACATGCCACACATCCACTATTTCTAAAGAGCTCATAACCTTCTAGCTCTTTAGCTGTTATCGCATTATCATCTCCACGTAACCACTGATCGAAACGAGAATTTGGGGTAATTAAAGTCTCTTCAAAAACAGCAATGGCATCTGTAATACGGTCAATGTTAACATCTGCATCACCATAAACTTCTTTAAATTCTTCAACATAGCCTGGGATTGAAGCAACCACGTTCACAACTAAATCGTGATCAGACGCCATCTCTTTTGGATTTTCAATAGGCCCGCCCGCTTGTTCTTTTAGTGTATTGGCACGACCATCCCAGAACTGAACGAAGTTTAAACTAGAGTTTAAAACTGTCGGAGAGTTAATCGGACCTTCTTGCCATTTGTGACCAATTGAAGTAGGTAAGTTATCAGATCCCCCCATGCTCAGGTTATGACATGAGTTACATGAAATAAATCCTGATTTAGAAAGTCTTGGATCAAACCACAACTTTTTCCCTAACTCTGCTTTCTTAGGGTCAACTGTAACTTCCTGAACCAGTGGAATGATGATCTCACCCCTTACTGAACCATTATCTTTATCAGTCGCCGCATTTGCTGCAAATCCTGTCAACACTGCTGCTGCTAAAATACCAATAGTGAATAATTTTTTTCTGCTCTTTTTCATCATAGTCATGCAATGACTCCTTATTTCCATTTAACAGGGTGAATCAACTTCCTATTAACCTCATCATAGGGGATAAAAGATATGAAAAATAGTAGGAAAATTACTTATTCCGCTATAAATTTACATAGATCAAATATAAGTTCTATGTACTTGCAAATTTAAATTTACAATAAAAAAAACTATATCAATAAATTTTATAAATCAGAGAGATAAGTTTTTTTTATCATGCTTACTCAGCTGGAAATAAAAAAGCCACCCCTTAGAGTAGCTTTTTAAAATCTTTTCATAACCTTATACAAGGCCCTAACCCGGCGGCCATGTTAGACTTCTTCCTGCTAAAAGATGAAGATGGATATGATCCACCGTTTGTCCACCATCTTCGTTACAGTTAAAAACTGTACGGTATCCCTGCTCTGCAAAACCTTGCTCTTTCGCAATTTTTTGCGCCACTAAAAAAAGTTTCCCCATCAATACAGCATCCTCTGCTTGAAGATGATTGAGAGTTGGGATCTCCTTTTTAGGGATAATTAAAATATGAACGGGCGCTTGAGGAGAGATATCTTCAAAAGCTAATACTTCATCATCCTCATAAACAATCTTTGCCGGAATCTCTTTTTGGATAATTTTACTAAAAATTGTACTCATAAAACCTCCTAATAACTCTTACGTGATGCAAAAGCATGTGAGAGTGTTCCACTATCGAGATATTCAAGCTCTCCCCCCAAAGGAACACCGTGTGCAATACGACTTACTTCAATTTCATACTGCTTTGCAATCTCTGAAATATAGTGAGCTGTCGCTTCCCCTTCAACCGTTGTATTTGTCGCTAGAATAATCTCTTTAATCTCCCCTTTGGCAAAACGAGATTCCAAAAGATCTAATCCTAGTTCAGATGGACCTATCCCATCAAGAGGAGATAAGCGCCCAAAAAGCACAAAATAACGTCCCTTATACTCAACGCTTTGACGAAGTGTAAAGACATCGACAGGGTTTTCAACGATACAAAGAAGTGAATCATTACGACTCATATCCTTACAATCATCACAAACATCCTCATCTGTTAGATTTCGGCACTGAGAACATTTACGCACAGTTTCTAAAGCATGAGATAAGGATTGGCTAATCTTTTGAGCCCCCACTTGATTACGTTCAAGTAGATAAAGCGCCATTCTAAGAGCGGTTTTTTGACCAACCCCTGGCAAAATACGTAAGGCGTCAATCACGCTTTGTAATGATTTTGGGTACACGTGCTAAACCTCAATTAGAAACCAGGAATTTTCATTCCTGCAGGTAAACCTAAACCACCAGTGACTTCTGCCATTGTTTCTGAAGATGTTTTTTCAACTTTTGCTAATGCATCATTGAATGCCGCACCCAAAAGATCTTCTAACATCTCTTTATCATCAGACATTAATGAATCATCAATACGAATTGAGCGCACAACATGTCGGCAGCTCATCTCAATTTTTACTAAACCTGCACCAGATTCACCCATCACATTAATATCGGCTAATGCTTCTTGTGCTTTTTCCATCTCTTTTTGCATGCGCTGTGCTTTTTGCATCATGCCAGCAATTCCACCTTTAAACATAAGGTCTCCTTATTTTTCTATTTCCAATAGTAACAAACTCAGCATATTAATATACTTTACTGATCACGTCAGTATCTATTATTAATATTACTATCTATAAATTTTGATTTCCCCATTTGATAAAAATTATCCTTCATCCACGGGTTTTAATGTTTTAGTCAACAATACGGCCCCTAATTCTTGCTCCATATATTGCACGACTTCATCTTGCTTAAAGCTATTTAATGCTTGTTGCAAACGCTCTTCATCTAACCGCTCTGTGCGCTCATGTAGATTCTCAACATCTAAAGTTTCTACATATTCAATGCGGCAATTAACCTTTACACCAATTTTTGCCGAGATCGCCATTGCTAGGCGCATTTCAGCCTCATCAACCCTAAAGTCTTTTACAGAAAGCGGTCTTTCTAAAACCAAATTCAGCCCATCAAAGCTCTTAAATACTAAGCTATGTGCAATGCCTGATAGTACGCTCTCTAAAGTCAAACCTGCAACAAGTGATAACCACTCTTCATTATTATTTAATAATGAAGAGGTAGGCTGAGCATCTTCTAAGTAAGAAGGCAATATATCCTTATTATTAAAATTAATAGGATGATCCTGCTCTACCCAATTAGAGGCTTCATCAGAAATAACAAACTCTTCTGGTATTTCTCTCTCTAATGCTGAGTTGTCATTTTCAGGCTCAAAATGTGCAAAGGGAGCCCTATCAGCCTCTGATATACTTTTCAGTACATTATCACTCGCCTCTAAATCTTTTGCCATTGAATCAGTACTTACTGAATCTAATTCCAAATCCACTGAACTCAATGCTGCAGTTTCTTTCTCAAAATCCTCACTCTCAGAAGGCGCTTGTTCTGAAGATGCCATTTTAGGAGGCATCATCTCTAAAGGCTTAACCTCTAAAGACTCACTAACAGTAGCTTGCCTGGAGTCTTCTGCTTCTGTAATTTCAAAAACAGGTGGCTCTGGTGTTACAGATTCTGACTCTACAAAGGATTTATCATTTGTTGTATTAACAGCGTCTTTAACATCTTCTTCCCAAGGAAGATCAACCTTATCAGCGATAAAATGCTCTTCCCTTTCAACTAAAGGATCTTCTGTATTAATAGCTAAAGAATGATTAACAGAAGGCGAAGGCGTAATGATAGTGTTTGAGGCAATACGAGGCTCATCATTTTTTTCACTGACACCTAAGGCTGCTTTTCCTAAATCATTATTCAAAGCACCCTCTTCCTGAGAGTTCGTTGATCTTGACTCTGAAGGTGTTGTGGTTTGTAAGTGACTAGAAACTGCTAGTGGGCTTTTTTTTTGAGCCTCAACAACCCCTACGGGGGCAGATGGCGCAAAAAGTACCATACGAAGCAACGTCATCTCAAAACCAACCTCACTATTAGGGTGATTATGAAGATCTTTACGACCATTCAGTGCAATTTGATAGAAGAGTTGCAAATCCTCTGGAGAGAATTTTGCCGCTAACGCATTCATCTCAGGGCTCTCTTTTTCACCCATTTCAGGTGATAGCTGAATCATCGTTAATAGATGAAAAGCATCAATCAGATCTTCTAAAAAACGATAATAATCCAAACCATGAGACTTCAGCAATGACAATGCCACTAAAAGCTGAGCACTCTCTTTTGTTGCTAATGCTTCAAGGATACGATTGAGATATTGAGTGTCAATTAGACCTAACATTTCATGCGTTGGTTTAAATTGTACATTCTGGCCTGAATAGGCGATTGCTTGATCTAAAAGTGATAATGCATCACGCATACTGCCATCACCCGCTTTTGCAATTAGCTTCAAAGCATCTAGTTCAAATGGAGTCCCTTCACTTGTCAAGATTGCTTCTAACTGACCTGATATCTCTTGATCTTGGATTCTTTTTAACTGAAAGCGCAAACAGCGGGACAATACTGTCACCGGCAATTTTTGTGGATCTGTTGTTGCTAATAAAAATTTCACATGACTAGGCGGCTCTTCTAATGTTTTAAGCAGTGCATTAAAGCTACTATTAGAGAGCATATGAACTTCATCTATGAGGTAAATTTTATAACGTCCACGGGTTGGCGCATATTGAACATTATCTAAAATCTCTCGAGTATCTTCTACTCGCGTACGAGAAGCTGCGTCAATTTCTATTAAATCGACAAATCGCCCCTCATCAACTTCTCGGCAAATAGAGCATTCACCACAAGGATTTGAGGATACACCTTTTTCACAATTGAGAGATTTTGCAAAGATTCTTGCAAGAGTAGTCTTACCTACTCCACGGGTTCCTGTAAATAGAAATGCATGGTGCAATCTATCATTATCTAACCCATTGGAGAGTGCTTGTACGACGTGTGGCTGACCAATGACTTCGTTAAAGGTTCGAGGTCGCCATTTTAGTGCGAGAACTTGTTGAGTCATTTTGCCATCACTTATTTTAAAAATATGGAGATGACCCGTATTAGCCGACCCATAACACATGAATGTCTTGCTAGTGCTGCTTCCTTCCGGACCTGACACGGTTTACAATAGTTCATTGTTAGGAAACCAATACAGGCCACCATAGAACGGTGCCATAAAATTTGGAGGCTGGAGCCAGAATCGAACTGGCGTCTACGGATTTGCAATCCGCTGCATAACCATTTTGCTATCCAGCCTTTTAAATTGGAGCGGGAAACGAGACTCGAACTCGCGACCCCAACCTTGGCAAGGTTGTGCTCTACCAACTGAGCTATTCCCGCTAAGTGAAGATATGTATTATAGCTACAAATCTTCGCCAGTCAACTAATAGAGAGTTTTTTATACACCTCTAAAAAAGGAGCGTTTTTACCTGATATAGATCGAGTAGCTGCACAAGGTTCTCCGGTGCATTTATAATCTCAATATCCAAATATTGACGCTTTACCTCTACTAATAATGCAATCAATGCACTATCGCATTCTAAGACCCCTTTTAAATCAATAACGACCGGCGCCATCTCTTTAAAAGAGCTCTCTATGACTTTCCATTGATGAGGAATTGAAAACTTATCAAAACAGCCCTGTAACTGATAAGCCCCAGTATCAACATCGATATTAAGATAATCCTCTTTTTGCATTAACTTCAATCCTATAAACTACTGCTTATTTTTACGCTTTAAGGTATCAATCATTCCCTCAACACCTTGGCGCGCAACAAGCTCTCTAATTTCTGATCGATAGTTTGCAACGATACTAACTCCTTCTACAGAAACGTCGTAAACCATCCAACGATTACCCGATTTAATCATTGAATAATTAATCGCAACAGGTGGTCGATCCTTAGAAACAATCTCAGACCTTACAGTCACTTCATCCCCTTTCGCAGCATTCGGTGGAAGCGGTAAAACCGTTAATGTTTCATCTGTATAATCTAACAATACTCCCGCATAAGAATTAATTAAGAGTTTCTTAAACTCTGCGGTAAACTCATCACGTTGCATTGGTGATGCGTCACGCCATGAACGCCCCATCACCCATTGAGAAATCGTTCCAAAATCAAAACGAGGGACTAGAATCTTTTCAACAATCCCATAAACCTTTGATGGATCTCTCTTTAAATTATTTTTTTCTACTTTTAATGTTTTAAAAAGCTGGTCGGAAGTATTTTTAATCACACTCACCGGATCTTCTTGCGCATAACTTGCTTGAAACAATGACATCAATGCCACAAAAAAACCAAACATCATGATCTTTTTAAAATTTCTTTTCATTCTGCTTCCTATATATTTTTAAGAATAGTGGAATTATACCTTAAAGTAATCATCAAACTATAATATTAACGGTTCAGGTTCAAGCATCACCCCAAAAGTTGCGGCGACTTGTTCTTGTACTTTTTGAGCATGAGCCCATAACTGACCACCTGTAGCGCCCCCTAAATTTACCAGCACAAGCGCTTGCTTCTCATACATTCCCACATTATTAACATATTTCCCTTTCAATCCTGAAAGCTCAATTAACTGCCCAGCGGCTAGTTTAATTTTATCAATATCATGTGGGTACATCACTAAATTTGAATACTTATCATGCAACTCTTTCGCTTTTGATTTAGACACAATTGGGTTTTTGAAAAAACTTCCCCCGTTTCCAATCTCTTTAGGATCTGGGAGCTTGCTCGCACGTACCGACACAACCCCTTCGAAAATATCTTGCATCGAAACATCCTCAAGCACTTTACCCTGATCCTCAAAGTAGTGCTCTAATGCACGATACTCCACCTTCGCTGCAACCTTTTTTAACAACTCAAAAGTCACTGAAATAATGAAATACCGACCCTTTTCCTGCTTAAAAAGGCTATCTCGGTAAGAAAAACAACATTCATGACAAGGAATTGAATAGATTGTTTCCGCCTCACAATCAAATACCTCAACTGATTGAATAAACTGCTTAACCTCTGCACCATAAGCCCCAATATTTTGTACAGGCGCTGCACCAACGGTCCCCGGTATTAAGGCAAGATATTCCAATCCATGAAACCCTGCATCACTCATCTTGATCACAAATTGATGCCAGTTTTCACCCCCCATCGCCTTCACAACTACCGATTCCGAAGTTTCTTTGAGAATCGAAACACCGAGCAAATTATTATGAATAACCGTTCCTGGATAATCATTCACAAACAAAATATTACTCCCCCCACCTAAAAAAAGATGCGGTTTTGGCAAGCTATTGATCTGATATAGTGTCTTAACATCAGTCAGCTCTACAAAAAAACGGCTTTTTACGTCTACTCCAAAGGTATTTAATGCCTTTAAGGATTGGTTTTCAATAATTTCCATCACAAACCTATTCTATTCAAATCACGATACTCAATAGACCAGTATCACTTTATACTTCACTCTCTACCTATTTTAACTCATTAAAAAAGAAGGTTGATATTCCTACCAACCTTCCTTAATACTCTGCAAAAATAGCAAAACTTACTGAAGCCCTAACAATGATTCATTATTGAAAGAAACTATTGTTATAAAGCTTAATTTTACTGTTATTAAATAAGTATTGCATCAACGCTTGATACTCAAAGCTAGCTTCACGCCCATCAAGATATTCTTGCAACTGGGCTCTATCTTCATCAGTAAAGCCCTCAGCCTCGCCAACATTAATCTTATTAACAGCCACAACAAAAATATAACCATCCACATCTTCTACAAGATATTGCGGCTTTCCGTCCTCTAAATGATGAATTTTCTGAAAGCCATTAGAAATCGCATATTGCTCAACCGGCTTCGTTTGTAATTGCCCAACCGATGTAATTGCTAAATCATTATATTGATTATAAGAGAACCCTAATTGCTCAATATCATTTTGGAAATTTTGAGTATCACCTGCTTCTAACATTGCATTAACACGATTCATTGTCTCTTCTTTTGCACGATTTTTTGCAAGCTCCGCCTTAATCTCTTCATAGCTTTCCTCTAAAGATTTAGAGCGACTCTCTTCTTTATCAGCAATACGCACAATCATCGCATGATTTGTCTGATCATTAAATGCAAATGGTAAGCTATTGCGGCCATTTTCCATAACATCATACCCACTGACTGCAGCCCAAACAGAAGCATTACCTAATAGATCTTCTTGAGAGTCAAGATTTAACCAATCTGTCTCTTTTAACTCAAGACCTAAATCTTGAGCAATCTCTCCTAATGACTCTGTATATGTTTCAGCTAACTCCTGCATTCTAGCCTCTTTGGTCATATAAAGATCTGCAACAGCATTCTCTTTTAACGATTTTTCAGCAGCCGCTAAGAGCGCAGCATCATCATTATATGGCGTACTAATATTTAATAAGTGCACTAGATGCACCTCACCACCTGTAGAAAATGGCGTAGAGAAAGGAGCTTCTTCTGTAAGCTCAAATAACGCATCATCAAATTCAGGAATTCCTGCTGCACCATATTTAAAGTTACCATTGCGATTGTAATAAGCATTATCGATTTGAGCGATCTCAGCTTTCGCCTCATCAAATGTCATCGCTCCTGATTCAATACGCTCTTTTAAATCAGCTAAGATATCCATCGCCTCTTGTTTTTCAGAATCCGTTGAATACTCAATAGTAAACTGCTCTGAAAGTCTTTGCTCATCTTGCTTTTTAAGCTTATCAGCCTCTTCTTGGATCTCTGCAGCACTATAAGATTGATCCTCTGCCTTTAAAGCATTTGCCTCTAACTCAACATATTGCAACTTGACTAAATTAGGTGTCTTATATTGTGCAATATTCTCTTCATATTGCTTCTTAATCTCATTTTCTGAAACCGCAACACTCTCTAAATCATCAAGATAGTTAAAGGTTGCAACTTCAAGATCACGTTTTTGTCCTAAAAAGGCAATCTGTTCTTGTAACTCATTATTTGAGACAAAAGCACTATTAACAAAAGCCTCTCTAACAATACGCTCTTCAACATCTCGGCGGATAGCGTCTTCAAAACCTTCTATGCTATACCCTGAATAAAAAAGTGCTGTTTTATATGTTTCTTGATCAAAAACACCATCTTTTTGGAATGAGGGAATAGAGACGATCTCTTCAGCTACAGATCGGTCTGATGCTCTGATTTTCCACTCTTTAATCTGACTATCCATAGCACGACGTTGGATTAAATCTTGTCTTGCAATCAATCGATACTGTCTTTGAATCTCTTCAGTCACATCACCATTTTGTGCATTGGCATTTAAAAGTTGCTGATATTGTGCCTCAACCTCTTGAAGAGAAACTTTTGCCCCATTAACTGTCGCAACTGTATCAGCACTAGGGCCACTAAAAATCTGAGTTCCCCCGATTCCCGCTAAAGAAACACCAACCCCTACTAATAATATTTTTGCCCACAAGCTATTAGAGTGGTCACGGATGAATTGCATCATAGTTCAGACTTATCCTTATATTTATTTTATGTCGCTTATTCCATTAATTTTAATTGAATAAACGAACCATTATTGTGAAATGATTTAAATAGTAGAAAGTATATACTATTCAACCCTATTAAATAAACTCATATTTCTAGAGCTGTATGATTTACAAACGAAATCGTACTATAAAAAATCACCCAGCGAAATAACTTCTGACTCATCAAAAAGATCTATCACAGCCTGCGCTTTCATAATAATAAGATAACGCCCTCTAAATGGCTGCCAATATTCCACAACCCCTTTACCATCAAATGCCGCATGATCCTCCACATACAAAATCATTCTAGCTTGATCATTTAAAGCCAAAAGTTGCATTAAATCCCTACGAGAATCAATTTCAATTAAAGGCGCCTCTAATTGCCCTACAAAATGAAGATGACCACGATAATTTGCAGGATGACCTACTGGTATCTCTTTATTTTGATACCAAGAGAGCCTTTCGCCTACCGGATTTAGATCATAAAAATCTGTTGCCACGCGCACTACACCAAAATTCATCGCCAATGTTAATGCAACCCCCATTAGCGCCAATGTCATGATACGCGTACTTCCGGCATTAAATAACAACGTAATGCTAAACAAAATCAGCCCAGCGCCCCAAAAAGGCGATACCTGCCCAACCCACTCAGGAAGTTCAAAGTACACGTAGCTATAAGGCACAATTATCATGAGCAAGCCGACAGTAATCATGAAAACCACGATGGGGGCAACATCCCTTTTACGGCTAAATCCTTGGTGATAGATACGGGCAATAATCAGCGCAAAAGCAGGATAGATAGGAAGCAATGCATCTAGTGATGTAAGACTTAATACGCCAAGCACTACCACTAATGATAAAAACCAAATCACCACAAATTGTAGCGACTCATCCCTATCAGCCTCACGATATAACTTATAAATTCGAAGCCAAAACAACCACGGGAAAAGAATAATAATTAAATTAAGAAAATAGATATAAATTGCCGGCGTATAGGTAAAGGCACGCAAAATATATCGAAAACCTAAAGCATCAAAAAGCGAGAAGCCCAATAAGGAAGAAGCGGATATAGCCCAAACAAAAAACAGTACCAAGGCAATTAAGATGGACATTATGCCAAAGGCATAAATCTCCTTCCAGCGGGATTTTGCCCAATATGGGGAGAGAAATATCATAGGCATCGTGACTAATAAAAATGTCAATCCGGAAGAATAAAGCCCCAACGTCAACCCTAAAGTAAAACCTACCCACCAAATATTTTGCTTAAAACGCCAAACCCTAATTAAAAAATTAATCGTTAACATTAAATAAAAAGTAAAGTAGACATACTCAATATTTGCAGTAGCAAATACCGTCCACATTAAACTTCCGATTAATACTAAGGGCGCATTTGCACGAACATTTCTTCGGTCAGGCCACAACTGGTAAGCTGCCCACGCCGTTAAAAATAGTGTGCTTAAACTTAAAAAACTCACCAACACTCGTAACGAAAACTCAGAAACACCAAAGAATTTCCAAACTATCAGTGCAAGCCAATAATTAAGAGGATAGTTAGCGTGTTGATAAACGCCATTGATATGAGGATAAAGCCAACTATCGGAAAGATACATCTCCCAAACAATTCCTGAAAACAACGTTTCCTGAAAGGGGATTAATGGTCTTGAAAACCACGTCGCAAAAACCAGGATTAGCCAAATACTAATCCAGATAATTGCATAGCGTCGAGTCGTAAACTCTTGCCGAAGAAATACTATTTCTCTCTGCATTGCGCACAGATACCGTGCAAGATAGTACGAGCATCTGTTAACTCATACCCTAACTCTGCAGCAATTTGCGCTTGTTTTTCATGAATTTTCTCATGAGAGAACTCACCAATGTGACCGCAGTTAATACAAATAATGTGATCGTGCTGATCTCCATCATCAATTTCAAACATTGATTGACCACCATCAAAAAAGTGGCGTCTTACTAACCCTGCTTGCTCAAATTGCGTTAACACTCGATAAACAGTTGCTAATCCAACCTCTTCACCTGAGCTACTCAATTGCATATAGATCTCTTCTGCCGTTAAGTGACACACTGGCGTCGCAGCAGCCTTAGCTAAGATATCTAAAATTTTTAGACGAGGTAATGTAACTTTTAAACCTGCATTTTTTAACTCTATAGAACTCATATATTTTTAATCTCCATTTTTAATTCTTTTATATGGATGATAAATCATTTTTATCTCGAAGATATTAGGATTTAACTTAAGGCTGAGTATAACCGTAAACTGCGACAAATCCAAGCACTGATCAAGCCATGATCAACCTTCTATTTACAATTTAGCTAAAACTGCTAAAACTACAGGTAAACTACAAAACACTTTAACTAAACTGTTAAAAAGTATATCATAACCACAATTTTTATTACCTCAATCAAACTGTGGAGATTTCAATGACTCACTTTGGCGTAACGCTCTCGCAATTCATCATGGAAGAACAACGTCGCTTCCCTGAGGCAACGGGCAACTTTACCCTCCTCCTTAACGATATCGCCGTATCATGCAAAATGATCGCAGCTGCTGTACAAAAAGGTCAGCTTGCAAATATTCTCGG
Source organism: Ignatzschineria rhizosphaerae (assembly GCF_022655595.1). Classification (NCBI taxonomy): domain Bacteria; kingdom Pseudomonadati; phylum Pseudomonadota; class Gammaproteobacteria; order Cardiobacteriales; family Ignatzschineriaceae; genus Ignatzschineria; species Ignatzschineria rhizosphaerae. The sequence goes on along the minus strand of NZ_CP093379.1, from coordinate 470,439 downwards.
CGCTACTGACAATGAAAATTGCCAAGGCGAAACTCAACAAATTCTTGATGTCATCGCAAATGACCTCTTCATTAAAAATAATGCTAAACGTGGTCATGTTGCAGCGATGGCAAGTGAAGAGATGGACGATGTCTATGAAATCCCAAAAGGTAGCCCGCGCGGCAGCTATCTATTAATCTTTGATCCTTTAGATGGTTCAAGCAATATTGAAATTAATGGCCCTATTGGGACTATTTTCTCAATCTTAAAAACAGATAAAGAGAACCCAACTGAGGCAGATTTCTTAAAAGAAGGCGTTGAGCAAGTTTGCGCAGGATACTGCCTTTACGGCTCTGCCACAATGATGGTATTAACCATCGGTTTTGGTACTCACGGCTTTACTTTAGATCCAGCTATTGGGGAGTTCATCTTAACTCACCCTAATATGACAATTCCTAAAGAGACAGCTGAATACGCAATCAACCACTCAAACCGCAACTTATGGGAACCGCCTATGCGTGACTATGTTGAGGCTTGCGACTTAGGAAAAGAGGGCCCTCGTAAGAAAAAATACACCATGCGTTGGGTTGGGGCGATGGTAATGGATATTCATCGTCTTATTCAACGTGGCGGAATCTTTGCCTATCCAATGGACTCATCTCTTACAGAGAAAGGTGGGCGCTTACGCTTAATGTATGAAGCAAACCCAATGGCTTTACTCGTTGAGCAAGCAGGCGGTATTGCTTCTACAGGATATGAGCGCATCTTAAACCTTGACCCACAACACCTACACCAACGTGTGCCTGTGATTATGGGTTCAACTGAAGATATGACAATCATCTTAGATAATCATAAATCATATGCAAAAGAGACAGGTAAAGAATTCACGCACAAATGCGAGCAATATCAATAGCCTTCACTAGCAACAAGTTAAGATAAAAAAATCAAACACATAGTCTAAGAGAAGAAATTATTGGCAAATTTTATTAGATGAAGTACATTATTCGATGCACTGTACTAGTTGCATGTTACGACAACATCTTTTTAAATCAATATCCGCAAGTTCTGCACCTCTTAGACTATGAATATCTTAAAAAAAATCTCGCATATTATCGATTCAATTAATATGGCTTTAGGTAAAATTGCAATTATCGCTATTTTCCTAGCAACTATTATCTCAGCAGGGAACGCACTATTTAGATACCTATTTCATATGAGCTCTAACGGCATGTTAGAAGTTCAATGGTATCTATTTGCAGCAGTATTTTTACTTGCATCAGGCTATACCTATCTAAAAGATCAACACATTCGAATAGATATTCTCTCAGGCCGTTTCTCACCAAAAGCTAAAGCGGTTTTAGAGATCATTGGTATCGTCTTCTTCCTCTTCCCTGCTTTTACAATGCTTTTATATCTCACAATTGGCCCTGCTATCAGCTCCTGGCAAATTTGGGAAATGTCACCTAACCCAGGCGGACTCCCACGAGCTCCTATTAAAGCGTTACTCCCGATTGGTATGTTCTTTTTACTATTACAGGGAGTTTCAGAGCTATGTAAAGCAATTATCACGCTTTGCACACCATCTAACGATAACGCTAACCCATTGGAGCAACAGCAAAAATGTTAGAATTTTTACCACCATTAATGTTTATTGCCCTCATTATATTTCTCTTAAAGGGCTACCCAATCTCATTCTCTTTAGCTGCTACAGGACTCTTTTTCTCAGCTATTGGAATCTCTATTGGTCATTTAGATTTTGCCCTTCTTGGCGCTTTAAGCGATAGATTCTTTGGTATTATTAGCAATGAAACGCTCCTTGCTATCCCTTTCTTTACTTTAATGGGATTGGTCCTTGAAAGAACAGGAATGGCTGAAGATCTTCTTAACACAATGGGGCAACTTTTTGGTAAACTTCGAGGCGGACTTGCTTACTCCGTTGTCTTTGTCGGAACAATGCTTGCGGCAACAACAGGTATCGTCTCAGCATCTGTGATTGCTATGGGGCTTATCTCTTTACCCATTATGCTGCGTTATGGTTACTCTAAAAGATTAGCCTCTGGTGTCATTGCCGCATCAGGAACCTTAGCTCAAATAGTTCCTCCTAGCCTTGTGTTAATTGTATTAGGGGATCAGCTTGGTGTTTCTATTGGCTCAATGTATAAAGCAGCACTCCTTCCAAGCGGCTTACTGATTGGGGCGTATCTATTATTTATTATGGTGATGACCATCATCAAACCGACATCTATGCCGGCTATTCCAGATAAAGAAAGAACGCTATTTGGCAAAGAGTTATTAAAAAAAGTCATTACCAGTGTGATTCCTCCTGTAACCTTGATCTTTTTAGTGCTTGGAACAGTCTTTATGGGTATTGCAACACCCACTGAAGCCGGTGCAATTGGCGCCGTGGGTGCAATGATTCTTGCTCTTTTACGCAAAGCTCTCACCAAAGATCTTCTCTATCAAGCACTAGATCAAAGTGTAAAAATTACAACATTCGTTGTATTTATTATGATCGGTTCGATGTTCTTCTCTCTCGCTTTTACTAGTCTTAATGGCGGTATTTGGATTGAAGGAATTTTAGGAAATCTGCCAGGTGGCGCATTAGGGTTTATTATTGCCGTTAATATCTTAATTTTCTTTGTGGCATTCTTCTTAGACTTCTTTGAAATAGCGCTAATCCTCGTCCCCTTACTACTTCCTATTGCGGTTGCACTGGGAATTGACTTAACGTGGTTTGGGGTGATTTTAGCCATGAATATGCAGACCTCATTCATGCATCCTCCATTTGGATTCTCACTTTTTTACCTTCGATCTGTTGCACCAAAAGAGGTATCAACGAAAGATATCTACTATGGTGCAATCCCCTTCCTTATCTTACAAATCATTATGGTTGCCATATTAATAGCATTCCCGACCCTGATTAAATCCGATAAGTTTGAAAAATTTGAAGGATCAGGATCGGATATCGAGTTTAATCTTGATATGGGCGATGATGGATTTGATAACTTTAATGACTTTGATGATTTTGGGGTTGATTTCTAAACCAATATCAACAAACATCTAATAATATGGATCAACTCTCGCCTTTTGCAATAAAAGATACAGAGAGTTGATCCAATATTTGTTATATATAGATAGACTCTTAATAAAATATCTAATAAATCAACTATCTATTTAAAATATAATCACTTGTGAGGATAATCCCTATGAAACGCCGTCAATTTATCACTAAAGCCTCAACTTTAGCAGGAGCAGGAATTGCCTCTGTGGGCATCGCTAAAGCAAGTAGTAATCCCAAAATAAAATGGAGAATGACTACTAGCTTCCCTAGAAACCTTGATTTACTTTATGGCACATCACAACGCTTAGCAGATTCTGTAGCAGCTATGAGTGATGGCGAGTTTGAGATCCAAGTCTTTGCTCCTGGCGAGATTGTTCCATCAACACAAGTATTTGATGCCGTACAAAACGGCACAGTAGAAATGGGTCATTCCACATCAAACTATTACCACGGCAAAAACAAAGCGCTCTCTATTGATACATGCCTCCCATTTGGACTAACAACAAGAATGCAAAATGCATGGTATTACGCTGGTGGCGGCACTGAAATTTTGCGAGAACTATTTGATAAATATAATATCGTCAACTTTCCAGGCGGGAACTCTAACACCCAAATGGGGGGATGGTTTCGCAAAGAAGTAAAAACTATCGCCGACCTTAAAGGTCTTAAATTTCGAATCCCAGGCTTTGGCGGGGAGATCTTTTCGCGCCTTGGGGCTATCCCACAAAATATTGCTGTTGGCGATATTTACTCCTCCTTAGAAAAAGGGACCATTGATGCCACAGAGTTTGTTGGTCCCTATGATGATCAGCGCTTAGGCTTGCAACAAGTAGCACCTTACTACTACACTCCTGGTTTTTGGGAAGGATCAGCAATGCTCACCTTCTATGTCAATAAAGATGCATGGAACACGCTCTCCCCTCGCAATAAAATTATTTTTGAAAGAGCCGCAGCTGAGTGCAATATGTGGATGGCAGCACAATATGATGCTAAAAACCCCGAAGCCCTAGCAACGGTTATCAAAAATGGGGCAAAACTTCGTTCATTCTCGAAAGAGATTCTACAAGCAGCTTATGATGTTGCTCAAGAGATCTATACGGAAGAAGCGGAGATTAATGAGGATTTTAGAAAAATATACACCCACTGGAAAGATTTCTTAAATAAGGAATATCAGTGGTTTAGAGTTAATGAAAATATCTTCCAACAATTTATGTTCTCGCAATTTAGAAGACAATCATAATCTCATCTTACAAACACAATATGAGAATCATTGATAGTGTTAATATTTTACTAATAAAATTAAAAGTAGTTAATGCAAAAATAGCGTTACAATCTTTATGAAGCGCTATTGAACTTACAATAACAGATCGATTATTAATCTTTTTAATGTCATCAAATCTTAAAATAATAGATATTAAAATAAAAATATTGGAGCCCATATGAAACGTCGTGATTTTATCAAGAAAGCAGGAGCGACAGCAGCGATTTCAGGATTAGCCGCCACCTCAATCGCCAAAGCTGAAACTTACCCTAAAGTAAAGTGGCGTATTGCCGCAGGTTTTCCTAAAAACCTCGATATTCTCTTTGCCGCATCCACAATGCTTTCTGAAAGAGTCTCAATCCTCTCAAATGGTCAATTTGAAATACAAGTCTTCGCTCCAGGAGAGCTTGTTCCGGCAAACCAAATCTTTGATGCAGTATCACAAGGCACCGTCGAGGTTGGGCACTCTGCCTCTTACTATTATCACGGTAAAAACACCGCCCTATCGATTGATACCGTTCTCCCTTTTGGCATGAGCGCTAGAATGCAAAACTCTTGGTTTTATGCAGGCGGAGGCTTAGAAGTACTTCGTAAGGTCTTTGCTAAATATAATATTATTAACTTCCCAGGGGGCAATACAACGGCTCAAATGGGCGGATGGTTTCGTAAAGAAGTTAAAAATTTAGAAGACCTTAAAGGGTTAAAATTTAGAATCCCAGGATTTGGTGGTGAAATTCTTTCAAGACTTGGCGTGATTCCACAAAGCATTCCAGCCAGTGATGTTTACTCTTCTCTTGAAAAAGGTACTATAGATGCCGCGGAGTTTGTCGGTCCTTATGATGATGAAAAACTCGGACTTCAAGCGGTTGCTCCTTTCTATTATACTCCTGGATTTTGGGAAGGATCTGCGACAACCTCATTTTTTGTAAATGATCAAAAATGGAATGAACTCCCTAAACTTTATCAAGAGATCTTTGAAACCGCAGCAGCAGAGGTCAATCAATGGGTCATTGCACAATATGATGCGAAAAATCCTCCAGCACTTGCCACACTCACTAAAAATGGTGCTAAACTACGCTCTTTTTCAAAAGAGATTTTAGAAGCATCTTATGAGGTAGCTCAAGAAATCTATAAAGAAGAATCAGAAAAAAATGCGGACTTCAAAATGGTATATGATCATTGGAAAGACTTCCTCAACCAAGAATACCAATGGTTTAGGATTAACGAAAATATTTTCCAAAACTTCATGATCTCGCAAATCCGCAAGCAAAATAGGTAAGATGGAAGCTGAATTTAAATTGGAGTTCAGGTATAATCTGCGTAGAAAAATTTATTATCGGGAGATAGTGATTAAAAATGGCAACATACACAACAAATCAATTCAAAAACGGATTAAAAATCATGCTTGATGGCGATCCTTGTTCTATCATTGAAAATGAGATGGTAAAACCAGGAAAAGGTCAAGCATTCAACCGTGTCAAAATCAGAAACCTTAAAACAGGTCGTGTGATTGAGAAAACTTTCCGTTCAGGAGAGTCGGTTGAGGGAGCAGATGTCATTGATGTCGAACTACAATATCTCTATAACGATGGAGAGTTCTGGCACTTTATGAACCCTGAAACATTTGATCAGGTTGCTGCGAATGAGAGCGCTGTAGAAGATACGAAAAAATGGTTAATGGAACAAGATATGTGTACCGTAACCTTATACAATGGCGCACCGCTCACAGTAACTCCGCCAAACTTCATCGAAATGAAGATTACTGAAACAGATCCAGGTCTTAAAGGCGATACAGCGGGAACAGGTGGTAAACCTGCAACACTTGAATCAGGAGCAGTGGTTCGTGTACCGTTATTCGTTCAGATCGGTGAAGTGATCAAGGTCGACACACGCACAGGCGAGTATGTGTCACGTGTAAGCAAGTAAAAAAGAAAAGTAAAATTTTTTAATGGAGACGAAGAACATGAGTTCGGAGAATGTTAATCATAAAAGGAGACGAGTCCTGAGCTACGCAACCGTTGCTGTTGCAGCTTTTGGAGCAGGATTTCTCGGCGTTCCTTTTGTTAAGTCTTGGATGCCAAGTCAACGTGCAAAAAGTGCAGGTGCGCCTGTTGAAGTTGATCTTTCCAAGCTTTCCCCAGGAGAGTTACTCCGCGTTGAGTGGCAAGGTAAACCAGTTTGGGTATTAAATCGAACAGAAGCAATGCTCGATCGTTTGTTAACCTCCCCACCTGATGCATTAGTTGACCCTAATTCATCAAGTGATCAACAACCTCCATATGCTCAAAATGAGTACCGTTCCATCAAACCTGAGTTTTTAATTCTCGTTGGAATCTGTACCCATTTAGGTTGTTCGCCAACATTTAGACCTGAGGTTGCACCAGCAGACTTAGGTCCAGCATGGCGCGGTGGGTTCTTCTGTGCATGTCACGGCTCAAGATTTGACTTAGCAGGACGTGTATTTAAGAATCTCCCTGCTCCAATTAACTTACTTGTTCCTGATCACTACTATAAAACAGACAATTCTATTGTCGTTGGTATTAGCGGGGAGGGTGCATAATGACAACACAATCAAAATCTAGACTGGAACGTTTCGGCGACTGGGTCGATTATCGTCTCCCGTATAAACGTGCGCTTCGTACTCACGTTACAGAATACTACGCACCAAAAAACTTTAACTGGCTCTATGTTTTTGGAATCTTAGCGAGCGTTGTACTTGTTAACCAAATTTTAACCGGTATTTGGCTTGTCATGTATTACAAACCAGATGGAGCTCTTGGCCCAACAGGCATTCCTATTGCCTATGCGTCACTAGAAACAGCAGTGATGCGTGATGCAAACTGGACATGGCTCATACGCTATATGCATGCTGTAGGGGCATCGATGTTCTTCATCGTCATTTACCTACATATGTTCCGCGGTTTAATCTATGGTTCACATCGTAAGCCTCGTGAGCTTGTGTGGATCTTTGGGATGTTAATTTATCTTGTACTTATGGCTGAAGCCTTCATGGGATATGTCCTTCCCTACGGGCAAATGTCATTCTGGGGTGCACAGGTAATTATCTCTCTCTTTGGCGCAATCCCTTATATCGGTGATACTTTAGTTACAGGTATTCGTGGGGACTTCGTGATCTCAGAAGCAACGCTTAGCCGTTTCTTTGCACTTCACGTAATTGCTCTGCCATTAGTCTTAGTTGGACTTGTTGTTGCGCATTTACTTGCACTTCACCAAGTAGGGTCTAACAACCCTGATGGTATTGAAATCAAAGATAACTTAGATGAAAATGGAAAACCGCTTGATGGTATCCCGTTCCATCCTTACTACACCGTGCATGACACTTTTGCAGTAGGAATCTTCTTAATCTTCTTTGCGCTTATCATTTTCTATCTCCCAGATATGTATGGTCTCTTCTTAGAAGCACCAAACTTCGAGCCTGCTAACCCGTTAGCAACGCCGGCACATATCGCTCCAGTATGGTACTTCACACCTTACTACACCATTTTACGTGCAGTTCCTTCATGGTTCGGTACTCAAATTTGGGGAGTTATCGCAATGGGTGCTTCAATTGCAGTACTATTTATGCTCCCATGGATTGATAGAAGCCCTGTACGTTCAATTCGTTACAAAGGCGCATTCATCAAAATTATGATCGCTCTTTTTGTAATCTGCTTCATCATCTTAGGTTACTTAGGTGTTGTACCTGCAAATGATGCTCGCACATTAGTTGCACGTATCTGTACTGTCTTCTATTTCATCTTCTTCCTTGGTATGCCATGGTGGTCTAGATGGGGTAAAGTTAAACCAGTTCCAACAAGGGTGACAATGAAATGAGAAAAATCGTAACTCTATTAGCTAGCTGCCTAATGTTAATGACTGCAGCGAATGCACAATCATCAGAGGAATTAACTGCCCAAGCTCTTAAAAAGCTTGGCAATCCTCAGATCAATGTATCAAACCATGAATCAATGCAATCTGGGGCACGTCTTTATATGGACTACTGCCTTGCTTGTCACTCTTTAGAGTTCCAACGTTATAACATCACAGCGCGTGATATGGGACTTCAAGAAGAAGATATTCAAAAGCTCATTAACACAGGAAGCTATGATCCTCGTGAAGCTGAGTTTATCAGATCGAAAGATGGTGACCTTATTTACACAGCAATGGATCGCCGTGATGCACAAGTTTGGTTAGGTGTTGCACCACCTGATTTATCAACTATTGCTCGTGCAAAAGGTCCTGATTATGTTTTCAAATATCTTCTCTCTTTCTATGAAGATGAGAGCCGCCCTACTGGTATGAACAATATTGCATTCCCGAATGCGGGTATGCCACATGTTCTTGCTGAACTTCAAGGAACTAATAAACCAGTTATCCAACAAGTAGCTATCGGTGAGTGTGATCTTGAAAAACCAGAAGCATGTCAATTTGAAGATGTCGTGGTAGGGCTTGAGAAAGTACAAGATGGCGCAATGACAGACCTTGAGTATCGTAAGGCTGTTAACGACCTCACAACTTTCCTTACTTATGTTGCAGAACCTGCTCAATTAGAGCGTGCAAAATATGGTCCTTGGGTACTTGGCTTCTTAGTAATCTTTACGATTCTTGCTTATGCATTAAATCGTGAATACTGGAAAGATGTTAAGTAATTCGACCTTTTCATATGATTCAAAACTATTATAAAATCTGTAAGGAGCAATTAATTATAGTTGCTCCTTACTTGCGATTAAGGAGATCATAATTATGTCAACAAGACGCACAGGATTTACATTATTTACCGAGAAAAACTCTTTAGATGGTGATCGTGTTAAGGTAACCCTTTTAGAGAAAAACATTACCTGTGAGACAGTAATTGTCGACCCCAATAATCCGCCAGGGGATCTTTTAGAAGTTAACCCACAAATCATTCTCCCAACACTCATCACCCGTGAAATTGCGATCTATCATACAGATACAATTTTAGAGTTTTTAGATGAGCGCTTCCCTCACCCACCGCTTCTCCCAAATGACCCAATCTTAAGAGCAAAATTCCGCTTAACGTTAAAAACGATTGTCAATGATTGGTATCCTTTAGTAGAGAAACTTATTGGGCGTAAAACGGCGGATAATAAAACGAATAAAGCAATTGCAGATCTTTTAGTGGCTTATTCACCACTCTTTAGCCAGACAAATTATTTCCAAAGTGATGATTTCTCACTGATCGATGCAACAATCGTTCCTTTTTTATGGTGGGTAAAATTCTTAGAAATTCCCCTTCCGAAAAAAGCACAACCAGTGTTAGATTATTATGATCGTTTATTCGAAAAAGAGAGTGTTAAAATGGCATTCGACAAAAAAGAAAAAACAATCTAAGGATAGAATCTCATGACTTCAAATAAACCCTATTTCATGCGTGCGTTATATGAATGGATTTTAGATAATAATTGCACTCCCTATATTGTGGTTGATGCAACGTTACCATTTGTTGAAGTTCCTGAGCAATTTATTACAGAAGGTAAGATTATTTTAAACATCTTACCTTCTGCAACTCATAACCTCTATCTTGGCGATGAGTGGATTACTTTCTCGGCAAGATTTTCTGGCGTTTCTGAAGAAATTAATATCCCAATCGGTGCTGTTGTCGCTATTTACGCACAAGAAAATGGCGAAGGCATGGGCTTTGAAACAGAGGCGTTACCTGAGGATTATTTTGATGAAACAATCATCAAAATTCCAAGTAAAACCACGCACCATAAACCACAGCTAAATATTATCGAAACAGAAATAGACTCAGCAGAACAAGAAGAGATTAAAAAAGCGCCAATTGCATCTAAAGAGAAAAGCATCAAAGATACTCGATCAACCTCTCAGAAAAAAGAAGATCCTAAAAAGAACAAAAAACCGACCTTAACCATTATCAAATAATTAAGGCTAATCTGTTATTAGTTTTCAAGAGAAGATCGCAATGAATGATTCCCTTCAATCTAGCTGTAAAGATATCGTTCTCATTCATGGTCTTTATCAAAATAGTCTTGTGATGAAACTCCTTGGTCGACGCTTAAACGCGTTCGGTTACAAGACTCATTATTTTGACTATCCAACCCTCAAACAAGATCTTTCTCATAATACTTCTGCTTTAAAAGCATATCTTAGGGAGTTTAAGCAACCCTTTGTGATCATTGGGCATAGCCTTGGTTGTATCTTAACGCTCAATACACTTCACCAAGAATCATTTCCTCTTCTGCAATCGGTTATCGCCATTACCCCGCCCTTTCTTGGTTCCCGGATTGTTAAATACCTCTCAGAACATCAAAGTGTTTTTTTGATCGGAAAAGCACAAAATGCTCTGACTCCTAAAGATGATTCGCTTTCATGGGATTTTTCAATTCCTTTAGGAATTATTGCCGGCACTCAAAATACAGGTCCTTCTGCACTCCTTTTAGAGAGCCTTACTAACACCATCGAAAAAGACTCCATGATTAGTGATGGCACGGTATATCTAGATGAAACCCGCATAAAAGGATTCACCGACTTCATCACTTTACCTAAGTCTCATACGATGATTCTATTTGACCCTACGCTCCCTCAACTTTGTGACTATTTTATTCAACATCATCATTTTCATTCTATAGTTGATTTGGTTTAAGAAAAACGGTTTTAAAAATAAAATAAGATAGCTCATCAATCAAATACGCTTGCACGGTGCCGGATAAAACAACTCTTAGGCTTCTCATAATAGGTTCACCGGCAATCTAATTTAGTGATTTTTAAATCGATTTTACTCTAAGAATTAAAAATACCCCGTCTTAATATTTCATTGATCTACTTTAAAGCAGAGTAATATCTGTGACTTTTACGGCGATTGCACCATCTGCAACCTGAACTTTTAGTTCATCATTCACCGAAACTTGAGAAACACTCTTAATCACAGCCCCGGCATCATTGCTCGTCATTGAATATCCTCGCAGTAATGTGTGAAGAGGGCTTAAAAGATGTAACCTTTCGATTTGCTGAAGCACCAACTGCTCCCATTTTTTTTGCTTATAAAGCATAGAAGATTCTAATCTTTGCTGTAATTGCAATAACTGCTCTTGCCTTTTTTCAATCTTCGTTTGAAGTAGTCTTATATCAAGCCTTGCTTGAAGAGACTTTATCTGAAAAGTTGTATGCGTTATTTTAAGCGTTAAAGTTTCTCGAAGGCGCCCTTGCAATGCTTTTAATTCAGATTGAAAGGTTTGCATCTGCAACTTAGGTTCTTTTACCTGCAATCGGTGTAATAGAGCGGTTAACTTTCGCTGAGTCCCTTCATACTTTATACGCATTAAATTCAGTAAGCGCTCCTCAAATTCAGAGAGTAGCTGATAGAGCTCATCACGAGATTGTGAGGAATATTTGGCAGCCATAGAAGGAGTCGGCGCTCTTAAATCTGCAACAAAATCGGCAATTGTGGTATCTGTTTCATGGCCAACGCCCGTAATAATAGGAATTTGAGACTCAAATATTGCTCTTGCAACAATCTCTTCATTAAATGCCCAGAGATCTTCAATACTCCCGCCACCACGAACTAAGAGTAAAAGATCTACCTGCGCTTCTTGATTGGCTTTAACAATAGCTGCGGCTATCTCTTCTCCCGCCTGCGCTCCTTGAACTTTTGTTTCATAAAGTATTAACGGAATATCCGGACGATGCGTTGTAAAAACATTTAAAACATCTTGCAAAGCCGCTGCCGTATTAGAAGTAATGATCCCAATTTTTTGAGGATGTTTAGGAATAGGCTTCTTAAGCGCGCCATCAAATAACCCATCTGCTTCTAATCTCTTTTTTAATGCTTCAAACTCAAGGTATAGATCCCCTTTCCCTGCCTCCTCCACCCGAGAAACGATTAATTGATATTCCCCACGAGGAGCATAAACTGTTATTTTCCCACTAACTCTTACCTTTTGCCCACTGCCTATTAAAGCTCGATACATCATGGCTTGCGAACGCCAAATAACCGCCTTAATAACAGCACCATCATCTTTTAAATTAAAATAGATATGCCCAGATTGGGGAAATGCCGCATTCGAGACTTCACCTTCTACAAGGCAATAGAAAAAGCTCCCCTCTAATTGATCTTTAATAGCAAGATTTAAAGAGGTCACACTATAAACAGATTGCGCATTAGGATCTTGAGTCACTGAACCTATCGTCCCATTAAACATCTCGCATCTCCTTTACAATATTCATCTCTTGCACTTTTGCTAGATCCCAATAGCGATCTAGCTCCTCTAAGGTTAAAGTGGTTAATGATTTCTCTGCATGAACTTCAATATATTGAAAGCGTCTTCTAAACTTCAAATTGGTCATATTTAAAGCCTCAGTTGCATCTACCTCTAAAAACCGAGAAAGATTAACCAATGAGAAAAATAGATCCCCAAGCTCCCCCTTAATCTCAGCAATATTACCTATCTTTACGGCCTCATGAAGCTCCGTTTGCTCCTCTTCGACTTTTGCCCAGACATCTTCAATATCATCCCAATCAAATCCCACTTTGGCAGCTTTTTCTTGTAATATCGTGGCTTGTTTTAATGCCGGAAAAGCTTTTGGAATTCCAGATAAGATAGAAGAATGCTCAGGCAATCCCTTCGCTTTTCTCTCTGCTTTTTTTATCTCTTGCCAATCAGCCTCGTGTGCCTCAATAGACTCATACTTTTTCCCAGAAAAGACATGAGGATGTCTTCTAATCATCTTTTCCTTCAAAGTCATCAGCACATCATTAAAATCAAAAGCGCCAGCTTCAGCTGCAATCTCACTATGCAGCAATACTTGTAATAAAAGATCCGCAAGTTCCTCTTTTAAATGATCACTATCAGCTTCATAAATTGCATCAATGACCTCACTACTCTCTTCTTCTAAATAAGGAATTAAAGATTCATGCGTCTGTTCTCTGCTCCAAGGGCAGCCCGCCTTTGATCGCAATTTTTTAATGACTGCTAATAATTCATCTAAACAAGCTTCTGCTCTCATTAAATTAATATCCTTTAAATTGATTATTTGTTTATTTTAACGCATTCCCCTCTATCACGACATCTACTAATCCCCTCTTTCACAAAAAAGGTCATTCACCACAAAGATTTCTCATCTAGTTTTAAATTTATTCTTGCTTAAAATAAAATTCTCATGATTTAAGCTACTGTTATTATCGGTAAACATAAAATCATTTATTTAACCAAGTATTCATTGATTGTTTTTTATCACTAATAGAGCTCCCTATAAAAATACAAAAATTAATATTAAAATTGACATTTTAAATTAATATTACTCGCAAAAAGATACCCACAGTTCCTGTGGATAACTTTGAGGATAACTCATTTAAAAAGAGCTTTAATGGCATGAATATGCCAACTTTGAGTTATTGATCAATAATTGATCACCTCTATAAGCTAGTAATACCAATAGTTTTCAAGAATCATAATCTCACAACTGTAATTTTCAAATGAAAGTCGCACACCATCAGGCTTCTCAGTCGTTGTGAATAAGTCAAGCAAAAAAACCATTTTTTTTATCACAATTTTCATGCAAATTTGAGAACCTTTTTTGAAAAAAAATGTAAAGCATATAATCATTTTTTAATGATAAAAAAATATTCATATTATTTTAGAACAAAAGACTTCCCCTTTTTATCGTCATGCTTTTCTCATCGCTGATCAGATGCGTACCTGTTATAATTCCCACTTTATTATGTCTCTTCATTGAGGAACCACTATGAATTACAACATTGTTATTCCCGCACGCCTAAAGTCAACGCGACTTCCTAATAAAATGTTACGTGAACTTCATGGAAAACCATTAATTGAATGGACTTGGCTTGCAGCTATTAAAAGTAAGGCTAAAAATGTTATTGTTGCTACGGATGATCAAGCTATTTTTGATCATCTCACATCAATAGATGCCAAAGTAGTTATGACAGATACGGCGCATGAATCAGGAACAGACCGCTTAAGCGAGGTTTCTCGCATGCTTCAATTTTCGGCGGGTGAAATTATTGTCAATTGGCAAGGAGACGAACCATTTTTACCAATTAGCTTTGTCGATCAAGTTGTCTTAGCCCTTGCTGAAAACAGTAACGTCTCAATGAGTACGCTTGCAACACCTATTAACGAATGGGAAGAGGTGCAGGATCCCAATGCGGTAAAAGTGGTCTTAAACGAAGAGGCTGAGGCGCTTTATTTTTCAAGAGCTCCCATTCCTTATCAGCGTGAAAAAATGCAACATACAGGATTAATAGAAAACTCCCCTTATCTTCGCCATATCGGTCTATATGCTTATCGTGCCGAATTCTTAAATGAATATCCTCATTTAACACCATCCCCATTAGAAGAACTCGAAAAATTAGAACAGCTAAGAGCGCTTGCCAATAATCGTAAAATTGCTGTAGCAATCTCAACACATACACCACCTCCAGGAATCGATACGCTCGCAGATTTACAAAAAGCACAAGCCTGGATTATCAATAATGGCTTAATTTAAAATATAGCGATCTCAATGGATCTCGCCTAATAGAGGCCTTTTATTAATCAATGGGCGGTATTTATAATATACTCCTCATATTATTCACTCTTTAAGAGTCAAAATTTATGCTAAAAAACATCACTTTCCAACGTCTTTCTTCTTGGTTTTTCCGAAAAATTACTCGTGTTGAGATGAAATGGTTCAAAAATCTCTTCATCAGTCAATTTGCCAAAATTTATAAAATAGAATGGCAAGATTGTGTCAGACAAAGACCGGAACAATTTACCTCTTTTAATGACTTCTTTACTCGTGAGTTAAAGCCTGAAGCACGCCCATTAAGTGATGCTGCGATTATTTCACCAGCAGATGGAAAAATTGCCGCTTGCGGGCAATTACAAGAGACTACGTTTATCCAAGCAAAAGGTCATCATTTTACCTTAGAGGCATTAATTGCAGATCCTAAGCTGGCAAAAGAGTTTAAAGATGGGCAATTTGCCACAATCTATCTCTCACCTAGAGATTATCATCGTATTCACATGCCTGTTACGGGGCGTTTAGAACGCACCATTCATATCCCTGGAAAATTTTATAGTGTTTCGTTAAAAACAGCTGAGAATATCCCAACATTATTTGCCGAAAATGAGCGTCACGTTTCACTCTTTGATACCGAATATGGCAAAGTTATTGTGATCTTAGTTGGCGCCATTAATGTTTCAAGCATGGAAACCGTTTGGGAAGGAACAATTACCCCTCCTTATGGCTCGATTCTTAAATATAGCGATTACTCTAATGAAGAGATCACCCTCGAAAAGGGGGAAGAAATGGGCCGATTTAACATGGGATCAACCGTTATTGTCATTACTGAAAACAATGAACTCAAACTCGATGAACTCCTTAAAGAGTATCAACCCGTCAAACTTGGTGAATCACTGCTTCATAAAGTGCACTAAAGGAAAGATCAGCCTTTCCTTTAAGAAGATTTATCGGTATAATGCTCAGCTTGATTTTGACCTTTCTAGTAAAAGGTCTAGGTCTCCTTGTCTTTCAAAGGGTTATTGAAAGACTTTAAATTTTTTTAAATCCATAAGGAGCATGAATAATGCGTCATTACGAAGTAGTATTTCTGGTTCATCCAGACCAAAGCGAACAAGTTCCTGCAATGATCGATCGTTATAAAGCGATTGTGACTGACAATGGTGGAGCTATTCATCGCTTAGAAGATTGGGGTCGTCGTCAACTTGCATACCCAATCCAAAAAATCCACAAAGCACACTACGTTCTTATGAACATCGAGTGTGACAAAGCAGCCTTAGAAGAACTTCAAAGTGCATTCCGCTTCAACGATGCTGTGATCCGTGATCTCATCATCAATAAAGAAGAAGCAGAAACAGAAACTTCTGTAATTGCAGCTAAACCTGAGCGTAACGTTGAAGTTCGTGAAGAAGAAGTTGAAGTTGAAGATGATGCAGACGACGCTGATG
Source organism: Ignatzschineria rhizosphaerae (assembly GCF_022655595.1). Classification (NCBI taxonomy): domain Bacteria; kingdom Pseudomonadati; phylum Pseudomonadota; class Gammaproteobacteria; order Cardiobacteriales; family Ignatzschineriaceae; genus Ignatzschineria; species Ignatzschineria rhizosphaerae. The sequence continues at coordinate 454,187 of NZ_CP093379.1, read as the reverse complement.
ACAGCGAAGAAGCATAATCTCTAAACTCTTTTCAAAATCTATTAAAAAGGTAAATTATTATGTCACGTTATGTTCGTCGTAGAAAATATTGTCGTTTTACCGCTGAAGGCGTTAAAGAAATCGACTACAAAGATGTAAACCTCTTAAAAAACTATGTTACAGAAACAGGTAAAATCGTACCTAGCCGTGTAACTGGTACTAGCGCACGCTATCAGCGTCAACTTGCAACTGCAATCAAACGCGCACGCTACATTGCATTGCTCCCATACACAGATCAACACTAATCGTCCAAAGGGAGATACAATGAAAGTTATTCTTTTAGAAAAAATTGAAAATTTAGGTTCTCTTGGCGATACAGTTGATGTAAAACCAGGATTTGCACGTAACTACCTTCTTCCACAAGGTTTAGCAACTGAGGCAACTCCTGCTAACATCGTTGTATTTGAAGCACGCCGTGCAGAACTCGAAGCAAAACAAGCTGATGTTTTAGCAGCAGCTCAAGCACGTGGTGAAAAACTTGCAGGCTTAGTAATGACTATCGCAGCTAACGCTGGTTCTGAAGGTCGTTTATTTGGTTCTGTAACAGCTCAAGATATCGCAACTCTTATTACTGATGCAGGCGTTGCCGTTGACCGTAAAGAAGTTCGTATCAACGATGGCGCAATCCGCGCACTTGGTGAGCACTTAGTTACACTTCACCTTCATGCAGACGTTGATGTAGAAATTACTGTAAACGTTGCAGCTGAGTAATCTAAAGCACTGCTTTAACAAAATTAATAAAAATTCATCCTAAGACAATGAATCAAAAAAACCCACTCAATGAGTGGGTTTTTTCTTATCCCTAAGATACATATATCTCCTCTCATAAAAATGCCGGCAACCAATCATAAGCGCCGGCATTTTAATACACTATCATCTGCTTTACTGCCTAATGAATAAGAAAAAGCTACAAATTCACAATAGACTTTTCAGGTAATTTCCAATCATATTTTTGAGCAGCAATAACACCACTTCGTTGTAATAATCTTGGAATAGCATAGTAGTAACCTTCAGCATGTGCCCCCATGCTAATACTCATACCAAATACTAAATCACCATAGAGGTTAATTTCTCGGAAATTGGTATAAACAGCGTTTACTAAAGCCGCGCACTCAGGATCTTTCGCCAGTAAACCTTCCGCTTCAACTTTCAACTGCATTAATATCTCATCAATATCATCCTGACGATGAGAACGATCTAATATAAATTGTGTACTAGCAATATAACCTGCCGTTAAATTCATCGGTTTTCGTGCGGCAAACTCTTCTGTCCCATATTCAAAAAGTGTTCCATAACTATCTAGATAGACTGTTTCTGGCGTTTGGCGAACAATTTTTGCATAAATTGAATCGATTAGTACCGTATCACCGGCAATGGTCGGATAATACGCCTCATCATGCGGAACATCTCTTGAGACCATATTTTCTAAGCAATCGATCGTTAAACGAATACGACCATTATCTAAAAGTGGATTCAATAGAAAAACAGAATAAAGATTAATATGCTCAATCTCCCAAGGAATCCCTTGATAGATAACTCTCTCTCCCTCTCTTGCTAGCCCCATATTTAAAAAGGTGCGTAAACGTTTAAAATAAGCTGGAATAGAGTTTCTTAAGCCTATCGCCATTGCCAAAATCAATAAAATGGCAAAACCAAAGAGCACCATATCGCCAGATGAATGAAGAATTACTAAGAGCGAGGCAAAAGCAATCGCATAAGAGAAAAGCTCATAGACTAATAAAATAACTCGCCAAATAAGCGTCGTCTTTTTCACATTAGGGTGAGTTTTCACCTTCTTTTCATGATTTGCTACAATACGGCGCAATACCCATGAAAAAATATAGAGCAACCCAAAAAATGTCCCTAAACTAATTAACAACACCTTTCCTTCATTGGTAATGAAGCTCCAAATACCATGAATAACACGCTCAGTTAAAGTCCCCTCCCTCTCAATCTCACGATATTGCAAATTAACTAATTCCAGCTGATTTTCATAATAAGCACGTTTAATCTCCCAACTACTATGAATTTTATTAAGCTGCTTTAAAGATGCCTGACTCAATTGCGAGCGGTCAATCTCATCAAGATGCGCTAAAGCATCATCAATAGCTAATACGTTTTGCTCTAACTCCGCACGCGTTGTACGGATAAAATCACGCTTTCGCTGAGATTCTGTTAAATTTTGCAATGAGCTAAAAACAGGCTGAACAATCTTAATCAGCTCCTTTTGCCAATCATATTGCTCAATCTCTTCCTCTTCATTCCCGGCAACGTTATACAACTCAACCTCTAACCCCCCAAGCGCTGTTTTTTCAAACATTTTTTCAAAATTACGCTTTTGCTGATTAAGCTGCGCTAAAGTGATCTCTAAACTTTCACGATGATCAGGATCTTCAGTAACTTCTAATTCTTGCAAAACCTTCGCTCTACGAGCATTAACACTATCAAGATTACCTCGTATCTGATTTAAAGATAATGTACTCTCTAAGGCCATATTTTTGGGCTCTTGAGCTATTCCAACACTCAAAGATATAGAACTCACCAGTAAAACTAAAATTAAGGGTAATAAATAATATCTAATACTTCTTTTAATCAAAATTCCTCTACTTTGCATCTTTTTGCGATTTATAAGTCGTCTACCGACCACTAAAATGTAAATATTCTTCAAATATCATTTTACAGGTCTCTCTTATAAATACAATTTTGCCCCAAATCACTATCTATTGAGCACTTAGAAAGTGGATTTGTTATACAAAACACATATTAAATTCACAAATACAGACAATTAAAATCTAAAAAGTAATTCCTATATTCACCTTTATGCTTTATATTTAAAACAATAACCCATTGATTTTAAACGCAAGGAGATATGATGATGAATACTTATGATTATATTATTGTTGGCGGCGGGTCTGCAGGATGCGTCATCACCCATAAACTCATTAAAGAAACAGATGCTACCGTATTATTATTGGAAATAGGCCCTGATGATAAAGACCCTTTTATCCATATGCCGGCAGGTATTCCCTTTGCTCTTAAAAAAAATACTTTCCAATATGAAACAGAACCCGAGCCAGGCTTAAATAATCGCAAAGCCCTAGTACCTCAAGGTCGCGTTATAGGCGGAGGAAGTAGCGTTAATGCGATGTTACACGTCAGAGGCAACCCTCAAGATTATGATGATTGGGAAAATCTATACAACTGTCCTGGCTGGAGCTATAAAGATGTCCTGCCATACTTTATTCGCGCTGAAAACAACGAAAGCTTATCTAGCCCATATCATGGTACTCATGGGCATATTTATGCGAGTGAGGCTCGATTAAGACATCCTATTAGCTTAGCTTACATTAAAGCTGCCCAAGAGATGGGATTTAAATATGTTAATGACTTTAACGGCCCCTCACAAGAAGGAATAGGATTTTATCAAACCACTACCCATAAAGGTCGCCGTGCTAGCGCCGCATATGGCTACTTAAACGAAGTAAGAGATAATGAACGCCTATCCATTATTACTGGTGCGGATGTTCGAAAAATCATCTTTGAGAATACAAAAGCCGTTGGCGTTGAATACCTTCACAAAGGGAAATCAATAACCTGCAAAACAAACAAAGAGATCATTGTCACGTCAGGATCCATTGGTAGCGCTAAACTACTCTTACTTTCTGGAGTAGGTCCGCAAGAACACCTCAAAGAGATGGGAATTGATCTAATCGCCAATAACCCTCAGGTCGGAAAAAATTTACATGACCATCTATTTGCACCTGTTTGCGCTAAAACCCCCTCTCTTACCCCAAGCCTCATTAAATACATGAAAGGCATCAAAATGCTAGAAGTAGGCTTAGAGTGGATAGAAAATAAAGATGGTATTGTTGCATCAAATATCGTTGAAGCCGGTGGATTCTTAGATTTAGATAAAGATGGGCGTCCTGAAACCCAAATCCATGTTAACCCTATTCTCGCGACCAGCCTATTAAATAAAAAAGCCGCAACAAGTGATGAAGAGTCTCACGGTATTACTTTAGAAATGGCCAATGTAAGACCTAAATCTCGTGGTGAAGTATTATTAAGAAGCGCCAATCCAGAAGATCAAGCAAAAATTACTTTCAACTACCTAAAAGAACAGGAAGATGTTGATGGATTATTAGCAGCTGTTAAATTTGGTTTATCGCTATTAAAAGCCCCTTCTTTAAAAGAAGTCGTTACAGAAGTCGTCACCCCATCCCCTGAATTAACTACAGATGAGGAATTAATTGATTATATCCGTAATACTGTCTCTACTATTTATCATCCTGTAGGAACTTGCAGAATGGGAGATGATCCCAATAATTCAGCTGTAGATATGAACTTAAAAGTAAGAGGTACAGAAGGTCTACGAGTAGCAGACGGCTCAGTTATCCCACAAATTCCAAGCGGAAATACTAATATCCCCATAATTATGATTGCCGAACGCGCTTCAGATATGATTATCAAGGATTATAAAAAATAGTAGATACAAACTTACTTTATAGTGAAAAAGCAAAAAGCCCCTGAAACAGGGGCTTTTGACACTTTAAATGGAGGAGGAGGAGGAGGCTATCGGACACCTATTACTATCTTAGTGTGATGCTTTCTCCTGTTCGTTCAATTGTGCTATCTTAGCCTCATTGCTAGATTATTATAGCGCTCTGTATTCTATTAACTTCCGACATTAATGAGTACTTATCCTCAATTCGCCAATCTCCCAAGGGGGTTCTATCACCCGGATCAAATACTTCTAACATCCTAGAATTATTTAGGAAATATTATCGTGAGTAGTGTTCTTCAACTTAACTACGCCCTTATCTGATCCTGACCTCCTTTTTAAAATACTTGGTGCCCCAGAAAAAATAAAAGATATCGCATCCAGCATTGTAGTCTTCCCAACTCCATTTTCCCCACAAATGATATTCATGTGAGGATCTAAGTTTTCTAATTTGAGATATCGGATTCCACCAATATCAGCAATTTCAATTTCTTGTATTTTCATAGGGCTACCATCGAGGTTATTTTTATCTACCTGATAGCATAGTAAGTTTACTTGCCCCTTTCCAATATTTTTATAAATATTAATCATAAATCGCCTTTATTTAATTAATAAAAAAACCTCACTTAAGAGGCCTTGTCTATTGCGCCCTAATGTCGCATCGCTTTTCATTAAGCAACAAAAGTAGCCCTTAAATCAGGGCTATCCATACTATTTACTGTTAATACTTAAATCAGACTTTTAATATCCAATAGTATTTTAGATGCTTCGTTACTCTTTGGATACTTTAGCTTTCTGCTCTTCTACCCAAGCAAGTGTTGGGTATTTCATAAAATCTGGCAGGATAAACCATGTAGGGTGATCATGCGAAGTAGGGTTTCCTAATGGCATACCTTCAAAGCCATTCCATCTCATACCTAATCCTTCATTCCCATCCCAGGTGCATTTGATAACAGAAGTTCCGCCTGCTCCTCCATCCCATAATACTTCTACAATCTCTAAACGCCCTTTAGGAGCTGTTACTGTTTTAGGCTTTCTATAAATTGAATCTGTCATAAGCACCTCTTAAGTTTATGTTTACAATAGTAATTATACCCTTTCTAATCTAGAGATACGAAAAAAGCCCTTTATTGTGCTTTCAATCAAGACTATCTGTTTTTTATACCCAACAGAACCATTTCATCAACCTCTCCTAAGCATTGACCAAGTTGCGGTAGTTCAGCGCCAAATGCATTCTTAGCAGTAAAAGATACTTCGACATAAGGACCCTCAACAATATGCCCAGCAACCTCTGATTTGAATTTATAAGTGGAAGGAAAGTTTAGCTGTTCTTTTATAAGTGTTTCACATGCTTGATATCTTTTCTTATTTAAAAGATAGGCCTTTTTTTGCTCTTCTTTATAAGCAAGTTCAGCATCGCTTGGCTGCAAGTACTCATATATAAATATCCCACCACCCACAATAACTACAAAAAATATCACGCCCAAGTAAGTAAATAGTTTTTTGATAAACTTCTTATCCTTTTCTGAGTCTTCTCTTCTTCTCTCCTGCTCTTCAACCTGCTCAATAATACTTTTACGCCTCATCACTATCTCCTAAATTCATCATCCATCAATTCTACCCCAGATAAATTTAGGGAACAAAAAAGCCCACTAGGGGCTTATCCTTGCTTACTCTTTTTTGAGTAACTATCACTAATAACTATTTCTTTCTCTAACGATTTTACTGATCTCTACCATTTCCTTAGTTCTATACGAAATTCCAAATCTAAATGTTTTCTCATCACTTACTGAAGAGCTAGGACCTCGATAAGGGGAGCGGTAACTAAGTAATGATTCAGCAACTGGCACTCTGCCTTTAAATGTCATGTTCGTTACATCTTCATCTATCGTTTGAACATCAATCGGCTCTCCGAACTCTTCAATATGTCCATTTATAACTTGATTTAACTGATCCTCACTTATATCTATGTAATTAATCAAATCAACCATATGAACAACATCGTTGAGCGTTCCAATATAGATAAACTGGAATATTTCTCCCTCTACTTCTTTTTGGTAAATAATGAGATTTTCTTCAAAATCACTATATTGGTATTCTTCTGGGATCGTATACTCATTAAGATTAGCGACATCACTCACAGAGCAACCTATTTTAATACCCGCAACCTCCTCATAAGGCCGATCACAAGCAAAAGATAGTCCAAACATCAACACTGGCAATAAAATCAATCTTTTCATATCAACCCTTTAATATATTAATTAAAGCATTATTACCCATCGGCATAACTTTTCAAGCTTGGTTTGTTGGGGCGTTAAAAAAGCTCGCCAGAGCGAGCTTCTTATTACAAAAAATACTGATCATTGGTTAATCATTGATCCCAATCGATTCCACGATTGCAATCACAGGGCAAATTACCGCCTTCACAGTGGACAGGACAATTATCAACTCTGTCCCCCTCACAATGATCACAGGTAAAGTCTTCCCCCTTATCTACACAATAAGAGCAGGCAACATGCCCTTTTCCCTCGCATGTTTCGCACACCGTATAACCCATATCTAGGCACTTCTCACAATCTATACGCTGTTCCTCAATATCTCTAACCATTACAAAACCCTTTAAATAATTTATTAAAAAATAACTTGATCACAAGTCAGACCAAGCATTAGTATGCACTCTAAATTCGCACCTGCAACTGCAGTCGATTAACGACTAATAAATTAATAAAGGTTCGTCATCGCTATTTTCACCGATATTACATCGGTAGCGACCACTGAATATTTTTTTGTTAAGAATAGCATCAAGCAATATTCTTTTTTGAGATATGTAAGCACGATAATTTTGTAGTTTCTTGCTGTCGCTAGCAATAAAACTACCCAGAAAACGAAGCGCACGATCTCTCAGCCAACAAATACCGCAAAGTAGAGGTCTAAACAATCTTCTTACGATTGCTACTCTTTTCGCCTCAAACATGGCAAATGGGCGCATTTTAATTTTATTTAAATCAATCATTTACACCTCCTATGTTGAGTAATTTTGTAAGAAGTGAACTGTAACCATACATTGCATTTATTCAATTTTTGCAAATGATTGTTTTATAATCAAAAAAACCTCCATTTAGGAGGCTTTATGCTTATGTGCTTTGAGTGATTATTTAACTATAGTTAATGTAGGCTTCTTATGACTACTCTTAACTACTGTTCCTTTATTGTGAACAACACTTAACTCATAATCTTTCATGAAATCTATATCAAATAGAAATGAGGAAATATCGTTAACAGATGTTGCTCCGATTTCCTTAGTTATCATTTTAAGTGAAATCTTATCTTCTTTTAAGATTTCTGCTATTTGAGTTAATACAGTAGAAGTTTCCATTGGAATGCCTTCTGGCTCTTCAGTTCTATATCCTCTCTTAGACATTTCGGGGGATAGCACCCTTGAATATACCCACTCTGAAACAAGCCCTAAACTTTGCATTCGATATGCAAGAGCTGCAACAGAAACTTTCCAATTTTTTTTCAAAGTAATCAAATCATCTACAGTAATAAACTCTGGTGTTCTTTGTTGCACTGTATCTTTTGGCATTAAGAATGCTGAAGCAAATTCATTCATTGCTTTTTCAGTTTCACGGTGTGTTTTGCCTTTTGCAAAACCATTGACATCCATGACTAAATGTCCTAGTTCGTGAGCAGCATCAAATCGAACTCTTTCAGCACTCTTCCCCAAGTTTAAGAAAACAAAAGGAGTATCATTACGCCAAGTACAACAAGCATCTAAAGCTAAGTCAGGAATATTTAAAGAAAATACTCTAATACCGTGCTTTTCAAGCAAGGCAATCATATCCCCAATCGGCCTATTTGATAATCCCCACTGTTCACGCAACTCTATTGCTGCAGCTTGAGGCTCATAAAGTGAAAGGTCTGGTAAGTCTGCTTTAATTAGATCAAACTTACTCTCAAGCCAATCATTAAATTCAATTGCTGTCTCTAAATTCCTATTAACTTGCCGCTCTACCCTCTGAGTCATTTTAGATAGAGCTCTAAAGCTTACTTTTTGTGAAGATATTTCTTCAAATGAGTTTCCATAAAAAAACTCTTTTTCAATACTTAACGTTTCAGATAATTTTTCAATATCTGGTATGTATTCACCGTTTTCATAATGGTGAATAGTTCTTGAGGATACCTCTAATTTATCTGCTAACTGTTTTTGAGAATATCCTCGTAGTTCTCTCGCAAAAACTAACTTATCTGGATTAAAACGCATTTTAGTGTCCTATATTCTACAGTTAAAAAATCAGTATATTCTATAGCTTTTTGTAATTTTAGCTATAAAAACAGAGGAGATTTAAACTACCTCCTCTGCATTCATTGTCTAATACTTCGCAGTATTATATCTTTCTTTTTACTTCAATCTCTTCTACAATAGGCTCTTGTTCTCCAATAGTAGAGCGTTCGTTCTTCGTGATTCGTCCGCCGAGATCAATAGTGTAACACTCCCTGTTACTTAATGATTTTATGGTCTCACCATCTAACTCATTAATCGTTGAGATTTCTATACGCATCTCATCTTTATCACAACGGTACAGCAGAATTTGCAGCTCAGTCCCACCTGTTAAAGCAAGTTCTGACTGTCCGTCGTGAATGGCTCGAGCCGTTTTGGAGATCTTTCTATTATTAGTACTAACCTGGTCAGCCGAAGCATTAGGGTTCCCTGTATACTTGTTGCCAGATCTAATAATTAAAGCCTTCTCCTTTTCAGGACTAATGCTAATTGATGCTCCACGAGAATTCTTACTCGTCCAGCCGTGCTCTTCAGAGAGTTTATGCCTCACTTCTGTTATTAAATTTACTGAGCGCAACACTCCCGATGCATTAGGCGGAGAATGCTCTTCCTTAACAGCATAGCGAATCCCCTCCTCAATTAATCTTGCAACCTCTTCTACCGCCTGCTTAATAACATTTGCATCACCATGCTTAACGCCAACAGCTTTTGCTGTTTTATTTTTTTTCATACACACCTCAGGTATTAAATTTATAATTAATGTGCGTAACTTTACGCATCAACCTTCTGGATTATCAACCTCAGTATGAGGTGTCAAAACCAGAAGTTGAATTATAACACAGAATAAATATATGAGCGTTAATTCAGAAATGCAAAACTAAACCACCCCCTTAATCTCCGCCAATACCAGCGAAGCCTCATGGGATTTTTAGGCTCTATATTTTTTTACTCCCCACTTTCCTTTGTCATCTTGGGGAGGAATCAACTTACTATTTCGTTTTGCCTTTATAGGGGTCAGTAACATATCGCCTCGCAGGGTCGGCCCTTTACTAGATCTTTTTCTGATTACAGTCTCCCCATGATTTGTATAAGCTATTATTTTGGAAATATATTTCTCATGATTATAGAGGTACCGAATATCTAAAAAATGATTTTCCTCGTTCACAGCCCCCGTACAGCAATATACTTGCGCCAAATTCAATTCATACTCTTTTTTACTATAGGGGCTTATCTTTAACCCTTTATCTGCATCTTTTTGTGCTTGCATTAATGAAACTCTTATATCCAGATTTCCCGCTTCAAGCAATAACTCATAAATAGTTACCTCTCTGTCTTTTAAGTTAAAAAAAGAAACATTTAGGTGGTCAGTAGTTTTGCTATTTATTTCATACTCAAGACTAACACCTGACTTTCTCTTATAGTTTAAAAATGCAATAACAAATCCATACAACGCAACAAACCAAACCAAGATCCCCATTATTCCAGTAACAATCTCAAAGTTACCCTCTTTTTGAATCAAATCATCCCAAACTAAAACCATTAATAGAGAGAAAATCATAATTAACGCAAAACCAACAACTCTCTCTATTCTCCACTCAATCCCTTTGGGGATATCGGCAATAAGTTGATACACAGAAAATATAGAGCACATTACAGCAGCTGTAATTAATGCTAATTTAACGCTACCTAGCTTTACCACATCAACAAAAAGAGACAAAGTGCAATAAACCACTAAAACATAAACTATAGTTCCAATAAAAACTAACCACTGTTGACACTTTGATAGCGTTTTACTTCTACTCATACCCACCTCTCACATAATCAATGAAAAGCATTATTACCCATCGGCATAACTTTTCAAGTTTAGGTTTGCTGGGGCGTTAAAAAAGCCCGTTAAGGGCTTCATATACAATCCTGTTATATTCTAATTATTGCCCAAAATTATGGTAATTAGGATGAGCTTTGTACGCTCTCCTACACATCTCAAAATCCTCCATTTGGCCATTTGTGATCTTTCCTGATTTACATATTGCTGTCATTTCTTCTCTTAGCTCTGGATTCTCTTTATAGTCATCCACAGTTAGCTTTCTAAATTTTGAGTACTCATCACCACAGGCAGTTAGCACTAGAGCTAAAGCTGATAAAAAAACTATTTTTTTCATATATATATAACCAATTATTCAACACAAAAAGTAACTCCAAAGAATACTTATAACCTTTAATATTATCAATATAATAATATTCAAATAGTTTATATCTTGATTGGCATCATGAAATAATAAGTCCTATTAGATCTGGAGAATCTTTATAAGTTAAAAGTGTGTATAAAAACACACAGAAACTTTGACTATACCAATTTAATGTGTAATAATACACACAAGATAAACAGAAAGAGGAGATCATGAATAGCAAAGATTTAATAAAGATGATTGAAAAAGATGGATGGTATCTAGTAGCAACAAGAGGTTCACATCATCAATTCAAACATCCGACCAAATCGGGAAGAGTCACAATCCCTCACCCCAAGAAAGACCTACCGAAAGGAACAGTCAAAAACATAATGAAGCAAGCGGGCATCTAGCCCGCCCTTCAACTGCTAGACATGATCTTAAAAAGGAGAAAACTATGTTATTTCACTTAGTGATTCATAAAGATGAAGATAGTACCTATGGAGTAACTATCCCATCCTTAGAGGGGGCTTTTTCTCATGGTGACACATTAGAAGAAGCTGTATTAAACTCAAAAGAAGCAATCCAATTCCATCTTGAAGGAATTCTTGAAGATGGGATCGAGCCTGATTTTAAACATCTCACATTAGATGAGATCAAGACTAATCCTGACTATCAAGGAGCTGATCTGATCTCCGTTGATATTGATACATCTGCTTATACACTTAAACCTGAACGATTTAATGTTAGCTGGCCAAGGTATCTCATCAAAGAAGTAGACCAATATACAACTCAGCATCCTGATACTCGCTCAAGCTTTCTTGCTAAAGCAGCTAAAAAATATATTGAGCAGAATCCTTAATAGAGAGCCCCGTCAGACGATGAGTATATGTGGGTCTTGGATTATGCTGGAGGTGGGCCTACGCAATGCTTTTATCGCAAAATCCACATCCCAACAGGCAACACCGTGGGAGGAACCGCAATGTACGCTCCCGATGGTAAAAACTGTCCAGACCTTAATTAACTAATTACGCCCCTTGCTTTTAGCAGGGGGTAACTTTCCAAATAAAAACCTATTTTAGCTCACTCATGCTCTTTCCTCTTCTGCACCGTATCAACAATCCCTTTGGTAATCGTTGTACCTGCCCCTGTTGGAATACTTGAAGCAGAAGAGAAGGCCGCCATTTCACCGATCTTAAGGATAGGAGATCTTGCAGGAAAGAGCGAAAGATTGAAATCAAAATCAGAAGCTCAAAAGAAAGCTGATTACGTTTACAAGAACGCATTAAAGATCATTAGTAATAAATTGGGATTAAAGGAGGTAGCATGAGCAGAATATCAGTCATGCAGGAACTTTTAAAAGCTGAACAGCTAAAACGAGAAGAGGATTTATTAAACACAGGGAATATTGTTCAGCTTATTAAAAACTTAGAATTAAAGCTTGATCAGAAGTTTGATGAAATTAACCCTAAAAGCCAGTATAGACTCTTAAATATTCATGATGTGATGGATTTAGTAGATCAAGGGGATAAATGGATCACAGAGCATATAGCGGCTGGAACATTCCCACCGGCAAAAGTATTTGGAGGTAAAAGAAAATGGTATCAAAAAGATATTGAGAGATGGATTAGAGATATGATGGAATCTACTGAGCATTAAGTGATCAAAATCATCTTACACTAAAACATTAATGAGTACACTAATGAGTACCGCTCTAACTCACATAAGCAAAAATCCCCTTAAACAGGGGCTTTTGACACTTTAGATGGCGGAAAAGGAGGGATTCGAACCCTCGATACGCTATTAACGTATACACCCTTAGCAGGGGTGCGCCTTCAGCCGCTCGGCCACTTTTCCTAATCTTTTATTCTGCTACCTCAGTAGTGAATAGACGTACTATTATAGTAATTCTTTCCAAGATGTAAAGCCTAAAATTAACTCAATATGCACTTATTATTTAAAAGAGTAATAACTATACATAAAAGACTCGCAAATCCTCTCAAAATAATCCTTTTGAGCTCTAAAATAATTAAAGCTTTTCTACATGCCTCTTAAGTAACTTACTCCCAATAATGCCCTTTAATCATATATTTAAAGCTAATTCTCAAATGCTAAAGCTCTTTTTTCCATCAGTTTTGCAATGACAATCAAAATAGCATTGATTACTAAATAAATAACGCCTGCCATCGCATAATAAGTGATCGAATCATAAGTTTGCCCTGAAAGTTCTCTTGCTCTTCCCATAATATCTAAAAGCGTAATTCCTTGCACAAGGGATGTACTTTTAAAAATTAATACTATCTCATTAGAATAACTTGGTAAGGCTCTTCTTAATGCTAAAGGGATCAAGATCTTCATCGCTTCAAAACGGCTCATTCCTAATGCTAAACAAGCTTCCCATTGATTTTTGGAGATATTCTTTACCGCACCATAAAAGAGCTGTGCTGTATAGGCTGCTGAGTTTAATGACAACGCTAATACCGCACAAAACCATGCTTGAGAAAATAGACTCCATAAAAAGCTGTTTTTAATAAACTCAAACTGCCCAGGGCCTGTATAAAAGAGGAAGATTTGAACTAAAAGTGGCGTTCCTGTGAAGAAGATAATAAATCCTCGCATAAACTTCGCCGGCAGTTTTCCTTCCCAGAGCGTTAAAACACCAGTATAAAGAATCGCTAAGATAAACCCAAAAAAGAGTGCCGCAATCGTTAAAGCTAAACTGAGCGGTACACCTTCTAAAATAAAAATAAACTGATCTAACATTGTACGCTCCTATTTCGCTGGCTCTTGATCGTATTTAGTAATACGGTTGTAGAGTAAATCTTGTAATTTTTGACTCACAAGCGAAATAACAAGATAAATCAGCGCTGCCATAGCGTACCAAGTAAAGCCATCAGCGGTTGCACTATAGATATAATCTGTCTCTTTCATTAATTCATGAACTCCTATTAATGAAACAAGCGCAGTATCTTTAAGTAATACCAACCATTGATTACTTAATCCTGGAAAAGCGTGGCGCCACATTTGCGGCATGACAATATAGAAAAATGTCGCAGGTTTTGATAACCCTAAAACAGCTCCTGAATTCCACTGATCTCTAGGGACAGCAAGAAGCGCTCCACGAATTGTTTGTGATGCGTAAGATGCATAGATCAAAGAGAGCGCGAAAGCCCCCAAACCAAAGAAAAGAAACTCACCATAGGTATCTAGCAGATTAAAGTAGGCATCAACAACACTTTCCGGCAAAACATCTTCAAACTCTAAAAAGAGATATGGTAAACCAAGGCCAATTAAAAAAATCACAATCAGCTCAGGAAGCGAGCGAATAATAGAGACAAAGAATGTGACAGGCCACCTAATAATACGCCATCGGCTTAACTCCAATAACGCTAAGATATTTGCCCATAAAAAACCTAAAACCAATGCAACAATCGCCAATGAAATGGTCGTCTTTGCTGCTACGAGCATTGCCTGAAAATAGCTACTCGTAAAAATATCAAAAAAACTGGTTATACCACTCACACTACTTCCTCTATCTACAAACAAAAAGCGATGAGTTTGCCATCGCTTTTTGTTCAATCACCACTTAAATATAATTATTGATCAAACCATTTTTTGTAGATTTCATCATATTTACCATTTTCTTTAATGGTTTTAAGTGCGCCATTAATCTCTTCTACAAGCGCTTTATTACGAAGACCAACACCAATTCCTAAGCCTTGACCAAAATATTTAGGATCCGTAACTTTCTCGCCAACAACAACTAACTTGTCATTCTCTTTAATATAATCACGAACCACTTCACCATCCCCAAACACCACATCAACACGGCCTAATGCTAAATCGCTCATTGCTGATGGATATTGAGGATAAACAGAAACCTTAGCATCTTTATAAGTATCTCTAATATATTGCTGATGCGTTGAACCTGAAAGAACACCAATCTTCATCTCTTCAACATTCTTAATAGAATCTGCTTTATCAGCAGTAGAGACATAAATTGAGTAGTTAAGGTAGTATGGTTCACTAAATGCTAACTGTTTTGCACGCTCTTCTGTGATATCCATTCCTGAAATGACCGCATCATAACGGCGAAGACGAAGGTTTGGAATCAGTGCATCAAATTCTTGCTCTGAGTATACACACTCTTTTTGTAATACATTACAAACTTCATTCATTAAGTCGATATCAAAACCTAACAACTCATTATTCTCCCCTTTATATTCAAAAGGAGGATATGCAGGGTTTGTACCAATTGTTAATTTTTCTTGTGCCAGTGAAACAGTGCCACTTAAAAGTCCTGCGGCAACAAGCAACAATCCTAATTTTTTTTTCATAACTCTACTCCATCTAATTTTATTTTTTAATCTCTTTACATGCTTAGATAAAACTTATCAACACACATTGAGCAGTATAGCTCGAATTAATGGGAAAGATACTGTTTAAATTCAACCGTCTTAGGCTCTGTAAACATCGAGGCATCCCCCTCTTCAACCACTTTGCCATTTTCCATATAGACGACATATGTGGCAATTCGTTTAGCAAAATCAACATCGTGTGTTACGACGATTTGTGTAATCCCTGTTTTAGCAAGCTCTTCAATAATTGTCGCTACTTGAGAGGTTATTTCAGGATCAAGCGCTGCCGTTGGTTCATCAAAGAGTAAAACATCAGGATCCATCATCAAGGCTCGTGCAATTGCAACACGTTGTTGCTGACCACCTGAGAGTTTAAGAGGAAATCTAGTTTCTAATCCTTCAAGCTTTAAAGAGCTTAGCGCTTCAAGTCCGCGCTTATTTGCTTCTGCTTGATTCATCTTCCCTAATTTTACTGGCGCATACGTTAAATTTTGTAATACGGTTCGATGCGGCCATAAATGGTATTGCTGAAAGATCATCCCCACTTTCTGACGCAGATCTCGTATTGTTTTCTCTGAGATACTTTGTGTGAAATCAAAATTAAAACCCGCAATTTCTAAAGAGCCCTCTTTAGGACGTTCTAGAATATTTAAAATTCGTAATAAAGAGCTTTTACCAGCGCCACTTGGGCCCAATAATACAACGATCTCGCCCTCTTTTGCCTTAATCGATACATCAAAAAGGACTTGTGTATCACCATAAAAATAGTTTAAGTGCTTCAGCTCAATCATCTTTTTTCCATCTCTATCTTGCAAGACCTGCATCTTTCACTCAATTTTGAAAGATACTATCCACGCTAATTCTTTACAAAACGCATTATAAAATCATTTTTTAAACCTGCCTATTCTACGGTATTTTTTTCACTTTTGCTGAACCTTTTCTGGAAAAGTATTAAAAGTACGTAAAATCCTTAAAAGGTAAAATTCTCCTTAATCCCAGGTTTAACTAATAAGGCTTTAATTGCCAACAGTTATAAGATACTACTATCAACTTCAATAATCTTTGGTAAGATGAATCGCTAGTGATTTTTAGCAATAAAATTGACTTACTTCCTTTCACTTTGACGAATGACGACTTATGAAAAAAGCTCTTGTTGAAAAATTTCTCGATACTCCAAACAAAAAGATCTCTCTAATGGGAATGAGCGGTGTTGGCAAAACCCATCTATCTAAAAAACTTCCTAAAACAGATTGGTTTCATTACTCTGTTGATTATCGCATTGGGGATCGTCATTTAAGTGAAGAGATACATGATTTTTTAACACTAGAAGCGATGCAGCAACCCGTTTTAGCAAAATTAATCAGAGAAGGTGCGATCTCCGTTCAATCTCAACTAACCGTTGATAATCTAGCCCCTTTGTCTGCCTATCTTGGTATGATGGGATCGGAAAGCAAAGGTGGCGTTAGTCTTGAGCTTTTTTTAGAACGATTAGAAAAACACCGTCTTGCTGAAATTAATGCTGTTAAAGATATTCCCTACTTTATGGAAAAAGCGGAGAAGATCTTGGGTTTTTCCAATTTCATTATCGATACAAGTGGAAGCTTTTGTGAAATTCAAGATGAAGCTAGCTGGGAACTTATAGGGACAAATTCGCTCTTGGTTTATATCAAAGCCTCAGAAGCTGCAAAAAACTATGTGATAGAACGCGCACAAACACATCCAAAACCGCTCTATTATCAGAAAGATTTCTTACTACCACAAATTGAACTTTATCTTGAAGAAACAGGATTAACATCTAGTCATGAAATTACGCCATCGGACTTTACAAGATGGATATTCCCAAGACTCATTGAACATCGTTTAGGTCTCTATGAGATGATTGCCGATAAATATGGGATAACCATTGATGCGGAAAGGCTCTATCATGTTAAAAACCAAGAGGAATTCTTTGAATTAATTAAGGAGGTTGCTCATGCATAAAAACCCACCGCCAGGCTCTGGCTCAACGATCCAACGGGAAACAACAGATAATTTACATATCAAAAGTTATGCTCCCCACTATTTTAGACTCAATGATGAAACAGAGTGGGAAAATACAGCCATTTTATTACAAAATAAAGAGGTCATTACCGATCCACAAATTATCCCTAGCACCTTTGAAGAGCTAACAGAAGCCCACTTTGAAGCTTGGGCCGAGCGTAAGCCAACTGTAATTTTAATTGGTACCGGCAATCAAATGCAGTTTCTTGAACCCAAATGGCGTGCTTACTTTTACCAAAGAGGGATTGGGATTGAAACCATGGCAACCGAATCTTTATGCAGAACCTTTGCAATCTTAGCAACCGAGGATCGTAATGCTCTAGGGATCTTCTTCCCCATAAAAGCTTAACTATAGTTGATCCGGTTTAAGAAATATTATTTTAAAAGTAAAACCCTATAGTGTATGGATCAAACTAACTTGCACGATGCCAGATAAAACCTATTTCACTATAAAATCTTTTCAACAGCAAAATCTTCATAAAAAAACCGCCTAGCTTTAAAACTAGGCGGTTTCCTCTTATCATCCATGATAAAAATTCATCCTTGATTTAACCAATCCTGGTTAAACATCTTCTCATTCTGATTCCATCCTCCCTTCATCCTTGAAGGGTAAACTTCCATAAACTGTTATCCCTAACAGGTATTTCTGAATGTTTCATCCTGAAAGCGAAGCCGAATCCATTCTTTTCATCCTTGAAATAACGTCTTCCTTGACGTTATAGAGACATCATACCCGTTATCGATAACTAAATCTAATTTAAATTTTCAATAACTTACAAATAAAACCATATAAATATATTTTAAAACATTTTGAGCGGTTGGAATATCCTATCTTCATAAAAAACCGCCTAGTCAATAGACTAAGCGGTTCCTCTTATCATCCTTTATAAAGGCTCATCCCTGATCTAATCTTCCTGATTAAACATCTTCTCATCCCAGTTGCATCTCTTCATCCGTAAAGAGATCTCCATCAATGATTATCCCTAACTATTAACCGTGAATGTTTCATCTTGAAAACGAAGCAAATCCTCTGTTCATCCTTGAAATAACATCTTCCTTTACGTTATGAGGTTATTTAAGCCTTTCAAAACAATTAAATCTAATTTAAATTTTCAATAACTTACAATTAAAACCATAAATATACACTAAACACCTTCTTTAAAAAAAACCACTTAGTCCGAAAACTAAATGGTTTTTTGATGCCGCTAATATTTTAGATTTTTACAATTCTCGCTGGAATCCCCTGCCTTACAGCAGCTCCTGTTACCCAATCAAGCCAAGGTGCAGGAATAGGCCTTGAAGGATCTGAGATTGCTAAATCATTTAGGTTCAATCCGCTACCAACATGCGCACTAAACTCCATCTCTTTACCATCAATGATATGAGCTCTTGCACCTACATCTCTTCGACCATAACCATGCTCGATGGCTAATACTCCTGGTTTTACCCCATCTAACACCATAATTTGTGCTTCTTGAGCCCCATTTGGAGATTCAATACGAACCATGTCTCCATTTTCAATATTAAACTTCTTGGCATCAACGTCACTAATTGCCACAAAGTTTGTTGGTTTAATCATTCGTAATCTTAAGGTTGAACCTGAAGTACTACTGACAATATTTGATTTAAATGATGTTAATGATAATGGCCACTCCTCTTTCGGGAATCGCTCAAATACGGAGCTGCCATCTGCAAATCTTGGGGGATGATATGTAGGAGTTCCGCTATAGCGCTCCCCATTTGCAAAGTGACGATGAACGCCGACATTTTCATTCCAAAGCTGTAATGTTGGTGCCCATTTACGAACCATCTCATCACCATCCCAGCCTGTGTCATAATCTGCAAAGCGCCCACCACGAGCAAAGATATAAGCAACACGCATCTGCTCTTCTGGCTTTAATACAGACTCAAGTGCGCCCTTAATACGTTTTACACCCGTTAACTCCAACTCTTCACGAGTAGATTCAGGAACAGGAGCGCCATCAAATGCCATATTTGCAGCAGCTTTAAGATAGAAATCTTCAGCTTTGTGAATAGGGAAGTTTTTACCCTCAAAGTCCTTAATCGCATTATCACCAAATCCAGGAAGCCCCATTTTTTTAGACACTGCAATAAAGAAACTCTCCATTGAGATCGGCTGACCTTGTGCATCTTTATCAACTCTTGGTTCTACAATCGGCCATCTTGCAGTAGATGTTTTAAAAGGAACCCCTGCCCAAGCACCGCCAAACCCCCAGCTCTCAAAGTTATGCGTATCTGGCACAATATAATCAGCCATCGCCGTTGTTTCATTAATAAAGGCATCAATCGCCACAAAAAGCGGTAATACTTTTGGATCAGCAAGCTTATCTAACAATAATTGCCTAAACCCTGTAATCCCATAGACCGGGTTTGTCATATTACTAATCCACGCTTTAAGCGGATAAGGATCGGCATTTAATGCTGAAATCAACATCTCTGTAGCCTGACCACCGGCAAATGGATACCAAGGGCGGCTCGCAGGATAAGGATTTTCACCGCGTGCTTTCTTCTCTTTATACTCAGTAGAGGATTCATAAGGGCGTTTTGCACGGCCAATCATGATCCCTTTAGGCTGAACCATACCATCAAATTTTGTAAAATCATAACGAGGTCCTGGCCCAAATTCTGCATATTTTCCACCATTAACATGCATTCCGCCAGTATAGTTCATATTGCCGATTAAGACGTTTAAGGCAAGTAATGACCATGTATTGTAAAAACCATTTCCACTCATCATGCCGCCATGCGTAATAATTGCCGCCTTATGACCATGACTTGTAAACTTACGTGCAAGCCCTTCAATAGTCTCAACTGGAACACCACAAACTTTACTATACTCTTCGATCGAATAACGATCTGCTGAGCGTTTAAGCATGGTGAAACTTGTCGCTACTCCAACGCTTGAACCATCTGCTAAAGTTACTCTTCCTTCATGCAATAACTCACCACGAAGTGCCGTATCCACGTCAGAAAGTTCTCCTGTTGCCGCATTTAGCGTAAGAATAGGACTCTCAGCACGCTCACCACCTTCAATATCTGCTAAACGAAGAAATTGTCCATAAAGTGGGCTCTCTTCTTCAATAATTACAAGATGCGTTGCATTAGAATGACTCACCGCTTTTGCCGCCGCCATTCCCGCTTTTCCCGGTACCGTTAAATAATTATCGTTATAGCGTTTATTGTCAATAATATAGCGAATCATCGCCATCGACATGGCGGAGTCTGTTCCTGGAAGAATGGAGATCCATGTATTATTTTGTGTCGCTAAAGTGTTGGTCATCGGTAAATTTGGCGCCACAACAGCATAACTAAAGTCTGCCGCATCTTTTGTTCTTGCTTTTGCCAGTAATCGGCCTTGACGCTTAAATGGGTTACCAGATTGTGCCGGTGATGTTCCCATAAAGACGGCAAACTCAATATTCTCTAGATCAGGTTTTGCATGTGCGTTACTGTTCATATCGTTCATCACAGCACCTGATCCTAAACGATACGCAAGCCCGCAATAAGCACCATGTGCTGTAAAGTTACGCGAACCAAAGGCATTATTAGTAAATCGACGAACAAGTGGTTCACGTCCTTCATTACCGGCATTTGAAACAAGAAGCTGATTTGCTTTTACCCCAAATTCTGGATTTTTAGGATCAATTAAGGTATCGAGATCACGAATATCTTTTAACCCATCAACATGACCTTCACCAAAAAGGTTCCCACCATTAACAACTTCCTCAATGAGTTGCTCAAAGCTAATGCGCTTCCATTTTCCTTCTCCACGTTTACCAACACGCTTTAAAGGAGAGAGAACACGATAAGGGCTCGCAACCGACTCCCCCATTTGAGAGCCTCGGGCACAAGCCGTTGAGCGATCATAAAGTCCACCATCGCCCCCTAATTTAGTCCAAGCTTCAGAAATTGGCATATCATAACGATACTGCTCTTCACTTGAAAGAGGATGATAAGGATTTCCGGCAACGCGGATAACTTCATTTTTCTCTTTATCTACACGAACGCGGATACCACAAACAGTCCAGCAACCAAAACACTGAGTATTTGACATCGCTTGCGCACTATTTTGGACCCATTGACCATTTTCAATCTGGCCTTCTACGGCTAAGGCATTTCCAAAAATTGCATTTTCAGTGGGTTTATCCGAGGTTCCTTTGATTAAACCTGTCACCATATTTTTAGCAGTATTACTATACCCTACCGCAAATGCAGCAAGTCCACCTGCTGCTGCGACCCCTTTAACGACATTACGGCGCTTACGACGTGCGGTTTCTTCAGCCGTCTCATTTACTTCATTTTGCTCTACATTATTTTCAGTAGCTTGAAGATTACTATTTTTTAATTTTTCATCACTCATATGATTCTCCCTCTTATCATCACTAGCATTTTTAAGATTGTTCGGTAATTCACTCTTTGAATTATGATCCATATTGAACTCCCTTAAAGGTTAACCAGCGATCTTGTAATAGACTCCAAACAATAATGACAAGCGTGAGCCAGAGACCAAAAGTTGCAAGAATTCCTAAAAAGCCACTAAATCCCCAATCAAGATGATATGGGTTAATAACAACGTTATATTTAGGAAGTGTTTGAGATTGCATAAGGATTGCCCAGCGAACTGTCCATGCTAGCGATAATGATCCTAATGCTAAAAGTAGATCAATAAAACGGCAGTTAATACGGCGATGATTAAAATTCACAATGCTATAGATCATCAATACCAACCAATAGATCAACAGACTTAAACCAATGGTCCACCATACAGAGCCTTTATTAGGTAAATCTCTAAAAGCAGCACCTGCTGGAGTATTACTCATAGCCCATCCTATAAGCGTAATAGCAACACCGATTAATCCTATTAATTGAAAACGGCTTAAGATAGCGGTTTCATCTTGACGGCGAGACCATCTTGAAGAGAGTGAGTTCCATGCTTTAACACACATCGGTACCGCTTGAAATGCTGTAAAGAAGAGTACCCAAGGAAGCCATGGAGTAAACCAAATAGGCTGAGATTTAAGGACATTCACCTCTTTTCCTGTATAAAGAAGAATCATAAATGCCGTTACTAAAAGACCAATAGAGGTCCATTCAAGCCATCTACTGGCATTTAAATCTGTCCAATGAAGCGCCCTAAACCATTTATAAGTACCTTCCTTCGTCGTATTTTCCCGTAATAAAAGTAAAAACTGTACGATAATAAAGACCACAAAAAGAGGTACAAAAATTGCCCCAATCCACATCCATGACCAAGGTGCCATCTGAATATAGAAGTTAAAGAATCGCCCTGGTTGATGTAAATCTGCTAAGAGCGCAATCGGCCCTACAATCCCAGCAGTTATCCCAAAACCGACAACGAGTAATTCAAGCCCTTTATACTCCCCATGTTTCCACCATCTTAAGATTACAGCAATCAAAGATGCGGATGCCGCTAATCCGATAAAGAAGAAATATTGCACAGCCCACGGAAGCCAAGCAATCTCTTGTGGTAATGTTAATAATTCACGAATCATAAGTTGATCTCCTGCCATAACATTGCTTGTCCTTGAACTTGCGATTGGAACGCATCATCAAGACCAATATAAAACACCTGTGGCGTTGTTCCTTGCTCAGGTTTTAACACCTTAATTTCATCAGCAAATTCAACGAGCATCTTGCTAATGACGCTATTAGGATCTTTCATATCTCCAATAATACGAGCGCCACCCACACAAGATTCAACGCAAGCAGGTAATAATCCCGCCTCTAAGCGATGAGCACAGAAGGTGCATTTATCAGCTGTTCCTGTCTCTTCATTAATAAAACGTGCTTCGTAAGGACAAGCTTGAACACAATAAGCACAACCCACACAAATTTTACTATCCACAACCACAATCCCATCTTCTCTTTGGAAGGTTGCTTGCGTTGGACAAACAGGAACACAAGGGGGATTATCACAGTGATTACAAAGACGTGGTAAAACAACGTTTGTCGCCTTATCTTTCTCATAACTAAAGACTTGATACTGTCTTACCGTTGTTCTAAATTGCCCCGCTGGCATCTGGTTTTCCACCGTACAACTAACAGTACAAGCCTGACAACCAATACAACGGCGAAGATCAACGATCATACCGTAACGTTTACTCGGATCTCCCTCTCTTCGCGGGGGAACATGTTTCTCTTGCGCTCTTGCTTGCTGAAGACTAATGACAGCAGCTCCCGCTGTTAATGTGCCTAGCTGCTTCAATAGATCTCGGCGTGTAATATCCATGACTTCTCCTTTTTTAGTTTATAAGCTCGTTTCTGCTTCGACTCATAAACTCAACCATGATAATTTTCTGATACTCTTATCATTCAATTTTTAAGCAATACTCTCTATTGTGGTAAACCACATAAGCTGACAAAAACTGACCTAGAGCAATAAATAAACCCTCAATAAAGCCCAGATCACTTAAAAAGCGTGACTTTTTCAAAGCCTCATCACAAAATGAAGGCGTTATCTTGGCAATAATCCCCAAAAAATCTTGATAAGGCGTTGATCGAGATTACAAATAATGAGAGCAATAAAAAGAGATCACTATGCTAAAAAAGTATCTATCACAGCATGATGAATTATCAGCCTTACTAAAAGGCATGAAGATCATTCTGCTTCAAATTAGTAAAATGAGGCATATATGGCTTTTAATCATGGTGGTGATAAGTACGCTCAATCCTTCATTAGCACAGGTTTCTAAAAATGCGCTAGATCTTCTACAGCAACAAACACTGCAACAAACCTCTAATCTTCAAACCCAATGTTCACCTTCCCATAAATCAGAAGACACAACGCGCATCACTATTGGCGTTTTAGCACCTTATGGCGATGCAACGGCAGAAAGGGAGTGGTGCGCTTGGATTCAAGCACTCAATAGTGCTTTGCCGGAGCTACACTTTATTTTAAAGCCGCTTCAAATTAATAATATAGAAGCAGAAGTCAATAGCGGAGCCATTGATCTTCTTCTCTCTCATCAAGGCGTTTTTGTGAATTTACAAACCAACGTTCCCGTTCGTTGGGTTGCAAGTTTAGAGGAAAATATCCATTTAGAAGACACTAACGCTAAAATCGGCAGTAGTATTTGGGTCAATGAAGAGAGCCCTATCGAAACTTTAAGTGATCTTTATGGCAAAAATATTGGCGCCGTCAGTACTAAAGCATTAGGAGGATTTTTACTGGCTTATCATGAGATGATGCAAAATGTGCCAGAACTTCGAAAAAATATCTATTTTCAATATCATGGCTTTCCTATTGAGACGCTCTTTAACAAACTTGCTGATCATCAAAATGATGCCATTATCGTGCCGGCGTGCCTTTATGAGCGTTTAGAAAGACAAGATATTTTGCCTAAAGGAAATTTTCGCTTAATTAACCCTAAACAGATTGAAGGGTTTGATTGCCAAACAAGTACGAACCTCCTCCCTAGCTGGTCACTGGCCGCTCTAGATTCTTTAGATAGCGATATTGCAAAAAGTATTCAAGCAGAGCTCTTTAGAGCAGCAGATCCAACACTTCCCACATGGCAGCTCCCATATACTTTAGCAGAAATTAGCCAACTTACTTATGATGTGAAGTTTTATGAAGGGCAAGAAACCCTGTTTGAAACGCTCTTTCGCTTAGCCGTTACTAATAAAATTTGGCTTCTTTTCTTTGCACTCTTTTTATTAATTTTGCTTATTAACCATCTCTGGCTTAGTTACGCGGCAACAAAAAGGCGAAAACAACTCGACTTAGCTTATAAAATGATGCACGACTATGAAGCGATGCTCTCTAAAGCAGATCGGATGAATATCTTAGGGGAGATGGCAAGTGGCATTGGGCATGAGTTAAATCAACCACTTTCAACGATTCGTAACTATGCCGAGGGCAGTATAATGATTCTTAAAAAAGAGCGTGAAAATCATCCGCTCTTAATGCCTATGCAAAAAATCAATGAACAGGTCAGCCAATGCCATAATATTATTAAAAATTTACGATCATGGGCCAAGCCTAAAGAGAGCTCCATTCGAGAAGCGGTTAATCTTAAACTGTTTCTCGAACGCATTATTGAGATTACTCGCTTGAGAATTCGTAATGATATTAATATTAGCGTCAATATCCCCGATGACTTTACCATAATTCTAACGCCTTCAATCTTAGAACAAGTGATCGCAAACTGTCTTATGAACTCCGCACAAGCCGGCGCAACATTGATAGAAATTCGTAGTAAAATCTACCCCAAATATATCAAGCTTTTTATCTTTGATAATGGACCTGGATTTGATGAAGCAGAACTTAATGCTCCATTTGTCCCTTTTAGAACCTCTAAAGAAGATGGTTTAGGATTAGGATTAGTCATCTGTCAAAGACTCATTGAAAGTATCGATGGAAAACTTAGAATCGATAATCGCAAAGATGGAAAGCAAGGAGCTGCTGTGAGATTAATTCTCTCACGGGAGCTAACGCTTGATAAATAAAAAAACAAATAAGTGCCAATAAAAACAAAGAGATGAAGTTTTAAAAAGATAGGTTATGATAGCCAATATCTATTTTTATAAGGGATTCCATGATGCATCAACCTATCTCACCTTTTTTTGCCTCATTCCCATTAAGTATCTCCTTTTTGCCAATCTATCTTTACGCAAACTTTACCTCTTTAATAGGAATTGTTTTTTTAATAACCGCCTATATCTTTAGTTATATCTCCCTTATTGCACTACTCTATATTATTGCGATCTACCTTCAGCAAAAGATGGCGCATGTCTCGCAGCCTTATCGCATGATATTAGTCTCGATCATCTATCTCTTTTTGATAATAGCGATCCTTTTTACCATTTATCTCATTGATCCTGCGTCTTTATCGCTAATAACCAATGGCGCTTTACCGCTATTAATAGTGGCTCTTATCAGCTACGTTATCTTAATAAAGCTCCAGAAAAAAAACCACCTTCGCTTTAAGCATCTAATATGGCTAAGCCTAACAGCGCTTACTGGAATAATGATTGGAATCATTACAGGTGCTTTCCTTGTGATCTTTCAAAGTGATGATCCCGGCATTATTATCACCTTTACATTAATGTTTGGAGCTATAGGCCTTATAGCCTCATTACTCTCTTGCGCTACTCTTTTTACCTCCGTAAAAATTATTACATCTGTTTTACCTAATACGATGAAAATTTTCTAAACTCAGACAATAGAAATGATTATCCCTTTTAAATATTAATAATATCCCTCTTTATAATGCAAAAAAACACTCCACAACGATCTTCTAAGTCACCTATTATCCTTCCATTAATGCCATTTTTAGTGATATTTTTTCTAAGCCCCTCATTCATTCCTCTTCCGCTATATTTTGGTGTTGAAATCAACCTTGGTTTAGGAATATTAGCTGCTTTCCTCATCCTTATTGGGGGATTAATACTCTATCTAACGAGCATTTTCATCAATAAAATCATTTCCACAAAAGCACCTTACATCTCAGATCCCTTGCAATTTTCCGTACATATCTTTCTCTCTGCTGTAATAATCGTCAGCCTTCTATTACTCACTCCAGATTCCATGAGTATATTTGCGCTATTATTTAGTGGTCCTCCCGCTCTTATTACAGCAGCTTATAGCTATCAATATCTTAAAAATAGGCTATATAGAGTCCCTCTCTCCCTAAAACTTATTTGGCGTTGGTTGAGTTTTACCATTATTCTTGGCGCTACTATCTCCTTTTTTCTCTCCTTAATCCCTATATTACTGATCGCTCGTCAAGGCCAAGGGTTTCTGCCTGCATTATCTATCGGCTTAATCGGAGCTATTTGCGCATTACTATCCTGTTTACTGCTACTTTTTTACATCAAAATAGATCAATGCCTTAAAACACATTGCATTATTAACTACAGTTCATGATCAAAAAAGATAATTCCTTTGTAATAATTTATAATAAAACCTCTTTCCAATTCCATTAATTAGCCAAAAGGATGACTCATGAAAACATTAACCGTCCATATTGTTGATGATGAACCTGATGTTCGTGAATCTTGTGAGTTTTTAGTCTCAACACTAAACTACCCCACAACTCTTTGGGAAGATGGAAAAGCCTTTATTGAAGGGGTTGATTTAAGTTTGCCGGCAATTGCTATTGTCGATTTAAGAATGCCAAGACTCTCTGGTGATGCGGTTATTACAATGCTCAAAAACCACCAAAGCCCCATTGGAGCGATTATCTTAACCGGTCATGGTGAAGTCTCTACTGCCGTTAAAACACTTCAAGAAGGGGCTGTTGATTTTTTAGAGAAGCCAATTGATTTAACAACCTTAATAGCCGCCCTTGAGCGTGCAGAAAAGACGACCTTAGCACGCGCGAATCAAAACAAGATCATTACACAATTTAATACCTTAACAGAGAGAGAAAAGCAGATCGCAAGCCTTGTTTATGAGGGGTTGACGAATAAAGAGATTGCCGAGAAAGAATCTATCTCTGTGCGCACCGTTGAAGTCCAGCGTGCTAGCGCAATGAAAAAGCTTGAAACAGACTCTCTCGCAGAATTTATCGCAACACTCAATGAAGTGGATAATCTCCTCACCAAATAATGGCTTCTTACTTTTTAGATTGCTTAAGTAAATTGAGAAACACTATACTTTAAAGGGCATTTCTGCTACTGTTTAAAGCGTTTTCTAAAAGGGAGTGATTCAATTGAAAGCACATCAAGCGTTGCAAAAATATTTTGGCTATAGCGAATTTCGCGATGGTCAAGAGACGCTGATCAATGCAATCTTAGAAGGCAAAGATGCGCTTGGCATCATGCCAACAGGTGGCGGAAAATCTCTCTGCTATCAAATCCCAGCGCTACTCCTTCCCCATATCACACTTGTAATCTCCCCACTGATCTCACTTATGAAAGATCAGGTCGATTCCCTCTCTGAAATTGGTATTTCTGCAACCTTTATTAATAGTACTTTAGATGAAGAGACGCTACGAGAGCGCTTAATCGGCATTCGAGAAAACCGTTTTAAGATTATCTATATTGCCCCCGAGCGCCTAAATACCTATTCTATTCGTAATCTCTTCTCCGCAGTTCCTATTAGTTTTATTGCCGTAGATGAGGCGCACTGTATCTCTAAATGGGGTCATGATTTTCGCCCCGCTTATGGGGAGATTGTTGATTTTGTCTATCAACTTCCTTATCGCCCACCTATTGGAGCTTATACAGCCACTGCAACGCTCGATGTTATTGATGAGATCAAACAACTACTCCATCTACAAGCACCGATAGAATCGATTATTAGCTTTGATCGTAAGAATCTTACCTTTGAGGTTCTTAAAGTATCAGATAAACGCCAATATATCGTTGATTTTATCAAGCGATTTTACCCCAAAGATGCCGGTATTATCTACTGCGCTACTCGTAAAAGTGTGGAGACATTAACAGAGTTTCTCCAAAAGTCAGGCTTTAATGCATTAAGTTACCACGGGGGAATGCTAAGCGATGATCGAGAAGCGAATCAAAATGCCTTTATCTTTGATAAAACACAAATTATTGTCGCAACCAATGCTTTTGGAATGGGAATCGATAAATCTAATGTCCGCTTTGTCATCCATTACAATATGCCGCAAAACATGGAAGCTTACTACCAAGAAGCGGGACGCGCCGGAAGAGATGGGGATCCTGCACATTGCCTTTTAATGTATTCTCCAAGAGATATCTCCAATCAGAAATATTTAATTGAAAATAATGAATTCTTAGTGGATCCTGAGCGCAAAACAATCCTCTATCAAAATCTGCAATCCCTCATTGATTATTGCCATTCAGAAGAGTGCCTTCGCGCGGATATTTTGCGTTACTTCTCAGAAGTTCCAAGCTTTGAAAGCTGTGATAACTGCGGAAATTGTACTAATACAACGCCGAAAATTAATATTACAATTGAAGCGCAAAAAATACTCTCTTGTGTCTATCGAGTGGAACAAAACTATGGGTTAACCACCGTTATTCAAGTATTACGAGGCTCTAAAAACCAACAAATTTTAGAGCGAAATCTCGATAAAGTTTCAACTTACGGCATTATGAGTAACTACTCTGATCGCGCTATTCGGGAGATGATTATGACGCTTATTGCTCGTGGATATCTCTACCAAACGCCTGATGCTCGCCCCATTTTAAAACTTAAAAATGAAGCAAAAGCGATTCTTAAAGGTGAAAAGCAACTCTTCCATCGTCAAGACTTAATTGTTCATAGAGAAGTCTCTAATCCTGAAAGCCATTATCGCGCACCTTTTTATGAGCCACTTCGTGAACTACGCTTAGAGCTTGCCCGTGAACGAGATGTGCCGGCATATGCAATTTTTACAGATGCAACATTAAGAGAGATCGCAGAGCTTAAACCCAAAACGCCAGGTGCATTCCTTAATATCAAAGGCGTTGGAATGAAAAAGCTTGATCAATATGGCGCTATTTTTATCGATAAAATCAAAGAACTAGAAGCAATAATGGGCTAATTGCTACTCCAAGTCATTATATAGTGAAGTAGGTTCAAAACAGGCTGATTTAAATGCCGGCACATCATCTATTAACAATAAGAAATACGTTCTACCCAGCAGCTTGTAAGTACTGTTTAATACGAGCCTTTATAGATTTATGCACGGCTGAAGGGAATATTTCGTGTTCTTTCTAAAATCCCGTACCAGCTATTTATAGTGATGTATAGTGAAATCGGTTTAAAAGTGACTGAATCAGATTGCCGGGGCATCGCTTATGAAAAACGAAAAAGCCGTTCTATCCGGCATTATGCAAGCTAGTTTAATGCACGCACTGTACTATTTTACTTTTAAGAAAGTACTTCTTAAATCGACTATAAAATCCCTTGAGGTAAAAAAGAGATCCTTAATGGATCTCTCTTTCTATCACTTATATAAGCTGATGCTATTTCAGATAATTTCCGGCACAACTATAGATGATGGGCATAATCATGTAATTCAAATCCTTGTAGAGCATGATCAAAGTTTTTCCCAACCGCTAAGACTTTAAAACGCTCCCCCATCTCTTCAGGATGAATCAAATGCTGAACTCGCTTTGATAATTCAAACCATGCAAGTTCTCCCTCTTGTGTGTCTGGCAGCTCAGCTTTATCTATCGCAACTAACTCTTGTAACTTATTGCCTAATAAGAAATAAGATTGCGAAGTATAGCCTAAGAACTCTAACCCCATATCCACTAAAACAGTTGCTGCTTGCGTAAAATTGACGTTTGCGGTTAAATCTTGCAATCCGGGATAGAGATAGAAATCTTCATGGGCTCGATGCTTATAATGAGCAATTAACGTTCCGGTCATTCGCTCTGGACGATAATACTCTTTCTCATCATAACCATAATCAATAAAGAGTGCGGTGCCTTGTGTTAAAAATTCAAAAAGTGGCGGTAACCAACTCTCTAAATGGGGACAATACTCTGTTTCGTAGCCTTCAGGAAGCTCAATTCCCCGAGTTTTTAATGTTTCATAAAAATCCTCTAGCGCAGTATCTGCTTCTCTTAAAACCGGCGTAAACACCACTGTTTTATCAGAATCATTGATAGTTAATCCCACATCTACGTATTGCGGCTTTCCCTCAACCATTTTAAAACGTTCAACACTTAAAGCATCTAATACTTCATTAGCAACGATCACCCCTTTCCAAGCAGATGTTGGCGGTGAATCAATCCATACAACTTGATCTATATAATCTGGTAAAGCCTCAGCAATTAATGTTTTTTGTCGCTCAATAAGATTTGGTGAAACTTCTAAAATGAGATATTTATCGGGGAGTTTTCCCGCTTTTTTAAGATGCAGCAAAATATCACGAGCCATTGTGCCATTGCCGGCACCGATCTCTAGAATCTGGTACGCATCATCGATAAGATCACCAATCTCAATAATCTGATTGGCCAATGATCGAGAAAAAAGATCCGAAATTAAAGGTGCTGTAATAAAGTCTCCCTCCCGCCCAAAAACTGCCTGAGGACCCGTATAGTATCCAAGTGTGGGATGATAGAGCGCTTGATCAAAAAAACGAGAAAAAGGCATCGCCCCTGTCGCTTTTATTTCAGAGACTAACTCAAAAGCAAGCTTCGCTGAGAGCGCATATTCATCATAGGAAGGTTCAGGTAAACGTTCTTCATTATTCACTTCACTCTCAATTTGCATCATTCTTTTCCTTTTATAAAACCTAACGCCTTGATATCAAAAATAGATACCTTTTTCATCACTTATAAAATCTATCTATCCAAAAAGATTTTATCCTTCAAAAGAAGAAGCTGCTAAAAATAGCAGCTTACTAAATGTCACTCAATATCATAAGTGAAATGCATGATTAATCAATCCCTATTATAGTGCTGTAATCGACCCTAAACCACGGCTATTGCGTTGGACCTTAACATTTTGCCCTGGAAAAATATCGATTTCCCCTTTTACCACAACAGGAACATGTCCTCTATCTGTTGTTTCAACACCGACTTCACTATTGCCCTCTTCATTGACCACAATAGAGACGACGCGCCCTTTTCCTGAATAACTTCCTTTACCATCTTCAACGCCGGTTGCACAACCTGCTAATAATGCTAATGAAGCCATGAGTAATCCTAACTTTTTCATATAATCCTTTGTATTTATTGACTCATAACTAAAACAATAAATCTCTCTAATGTATTACCAAAAGAGAGACTCATGAGTAAAACCTAAAAAGCGCTAGCCTTATGATTCTTGCGGCGCTTCTGAATTTTGACGACGTCTATTTTGATTAGGACGACGGTTTCTACGAACGCCTCGGCGAGCCGGACGGCGATTTTGATTATCTTGTGATTGATTCTCGCCCCCTTGTGCTACTTCTGGTGCTTCGCTTTCTCTATTGGGGGTTGCGACATTTTCAGCAACTGGTGCATTTTCATTGCCTTCCCCTTCTTGACGACGACGCGGTTGACGACGATTACCACGTTGAGCTCCTTCCGGACCTCGGTGCTGATTATTACGCGGGTTATTGCGTGTTCTACGTTGACGATTATCTCGACGCTCAGCTGGTGGCGGCGTAACTTCAGGCGTGATCAATAACTCTTCTGTAATTGATTCAACAGGAATCTCTTCTTTGATGTAATCTTGGATATCCATTAATGAATAGACATACTCTTCACAAGCAAAGGTAATTGCAGTTCCTTCAGCACCAGCGCGCGCGGTACGACCAATTCGGTGAACGTAATCTTCCACATCTTGCGGTAAATCGTAGTTAAATACATGAGTAACATCAGGAATATGCAGACCACGCGCAGCAACATCTGTTGCCACCATAATAGAAAGCTCACCATTTTTAAACTCTTCTAAAAGTTTTTCACGACGATTTTGGGGAATATCTCCCGAAAGAACCGCCGCTTTATAACCATTCGCATTGAGCGTATTAAATACTTCATCCGCTGAGCGTTTAGTATTTACAAACACAATTGAACGCTCTGCTTTCTCTTTCTTTAAAAGACCAAAGAGTAACTTTAACTTTTCATCTGAAGAGACATGGTATAAACGCTGTGTAATACGTGAACCTGTCACTTGCTCGGCTTCAACTTTAACAAGCTCAGCATCATTCATATGCTCATAAGCGAGCTCAAAAATACGCTGTGAAAATGTTGCTGAAAACAGCATATTTTGACGTTTTTCTACTTTAGGCATCTGTCTTAAAAGGAAGCGAATATCACTAATGAAGCCTAGATCAAACATTCTATCTGCTTCATCTAATACAAATACTTCCACATTACGAAGATTGAGTTTCTTCTGCTTAAAGTAATCTAAAATACGTCCAACAGTTCCAATAACGATATCAGGATCGGCTTCTAATGCTTCATTTTGCGTACCATATGCAGCGCCTCCGTAGAGAAGTGCATATTTTAATCCCGTATAACGCCCAAGCATTTTGGCATCTTCATGAATCTGCACCGCAAGTTCACGTGTTGGCGCCATAATAATCGCATAAGGGCCTTTTTTTCCCTCTTCTACAGGAACTGTCATTAAGTGATTGAGCGTTGCTAATAAGAATGTCGCCGTCTTACCTGTTCCTGTTTGAGCTTGCCCCGTAACATCCTGCCCCTTTAATAGCACAGGTAAAGCTTTCTCCTGAATTTCCGTACAAAATTCATAGCCATTATCGACTAAGCTCTCTTTCAGTGAATCATGTAAATTTAAATCTGTAAACTTCATAGAAGTTAAATGTGGTTTTCCCATAGATGACGACCTAAACCCTCAATTAAATGTGCTTGGTAATAAATTTTTTTAATAACCTTGTTTGAAAAAATTATACAGTTCAAACCTTGTTATTTACCCTGTTTTCAGTTGTAATATCTCAGGTATTATCATATTTTATATAGAAAAATCCAAATCTAATTTTGGATATCTTGATCAACTTCTTTAAGGAGAGAGTACGATGAGCAATTTAGTCAATGCGACGGACGCAACTTTTGAAGCTGAAGTTTTAAACGCAGAACTTCCTGTATTAGTGGATTTTTGGGCAGATTGGTGCGCCCCTTGCCGTATGATCACTCCGATTGTTGAAGCAGCATCTGATGAGTATTCAGGCAAATTAAAGGTTGTTAAATTAGATGTACAAAACAACCAAGATACTGCAGTTAAATTCCAAATCCGTGGAATTCCTGCATTAATGATCTTCAAAAATGGTGAAATTGTTGCACAGCACGTAGGTGCACTTAACAAAGCACAATTAACACAATTTATCGATAACAATCTTTAATTAGTCATTTTTTTGATAAAATTATTCACAAGAACCGAAGATATATATGATCTTCGGTTTTTTTATGTAGAACTGGAATTATATGATGGAATGTTTTTTAAACAAAAAAGCTAAAATACCCTTTTTCAAAATTGAATATGCTGAAAAAATTATATACCTCTTCTTTTTTTTAATGCCGTATATTTTTCTTTATTCATATTTAAAAAAAAATAGGCTGGCTATCTATCTACTACGAAGCAATTATGACTTCCTCCAACCTAATATTTTTAGCCGTATTCTCAATATTCATTTTCACTGCTTTCCTTATAGTTTCTTGGGCACCATCAATATTACTTTTAATAATACAAAAAAATAATCTAAGTAATAAAGTAATATCCCTAATAGCATCTATCTTTCTATCTGCAATTATCTACGTATCAATTCTATTAAATATCCAAAAGAACCTCATAAATACTTATATTTTGTTTCTTATCCTGATTCTTTTACCTTTTGTAATAGGCATTTTTATCTTAAAATTTGTAAAAAAGCCAAAACAGCAAGGTAAAAAAACTATTGCAATGATACTAGTAATAACAGCCTCGGCATTCGTAACTACAGCTCCGGTCTCATTATTTTTTGATCTAATCCCTATAAATTCGAGTAAGGAGCTCCCTTATATTCTTAAAGTTACAAGTATCGCTTTAATTATGGGCTATATCCCAGGTTTAATACTAATAATGAAAGACTTAGCTATTTCAAAGCAAAAAAAATTAAGTCCATGTGTCACAGAGCCTAAACGTGCCTTAATGACTGACGGTATCTTCTATTTTATAATTATCTACATATCAACAACCCTATTCTTTTCATTTCAAAACAACTTTCAAAATAAAGTTTTAATAAACCTGGGGATTATTTCTGAAACAGAAAGCTACTACCAACTTTTAAATAAAAACTTAATTGAAGCTATATATCATACGGGTCTCCATAACTCAGATATAGATCTTTTTGAAAAGGACTTAATATTTAGCGCCTATACTCGCTTTAAATTGGGTGACAAACATTTGTTATGCTCATCGTCCACTCAAGACTTTAGTGATAAAGGATGTATTCCATTTAATAAAGGGGACATACAACAGCTATGTTTGAGGGTTCACGAAGAGAATAACACTGATAAGTTTCATCATAAAAAATGTAAAAGGCTCGATTGAGCAAATATAAAACTTATTCATAACTTCACGTATAATAACCGCTTCAAATAAAAGGTGGATGAAAAACTTTATCCTTCATTCACTTTAATATATATTTCTTTTACTAAAAAACATAACTATGAGGGTGATCCATGGAATTAATTAACACACTCAATCACACCATTGAAGATCTTGCTGAAAGAGCCGCTGACCTTCGGAGGTATCTTTGACTTCGATACAAAGCAAGAACGCTTAACCGAAGTCTTAATGGAATTGGAAGATCCCAATATCTGGACTAATAATCCAGAAAAAGCGCAAAAACTGGGACAAGAACGCGCTGTTTTAGATGATTTCGTCAATGGCATGATTCGCCTTGAATCAAGCCTTAATGATGCGAAAGATCTTGTAGAGCTTGCGAAAATGGAAAATGATGAAGAGACGCTTGAGATGGTTCAAGAGGATCTTGCAGGCTTTACTAAAACCATTGAAGAATTTGAATTTAAAAGAATGTTCAGTGGCGAAATGGATGGTAGTAATGCTTATCTAGATATCCAGGCAGGTGCAGGTGGTACTGAAGCGCAAGATTGGGCATCAATGGTTTTAAGAATGTATCTACGCTGGGGTGAAGATCATGGCTTTAAAACAGAGCTATTAGAAGCCTCTCCTGGCGATGTTGCCGGCATTAAATCAGCGAGTATTCGCTTTGAAGGCGATCATGCTTACGGCTGGCTTCGCACCGAAACGGGCGTTCATCGTTTAGTACGAAAATCACCGTTTGACTCAAATAATAAGCGTCATACCTCTTTTTGCTCAGTCTTTGTCTCTCCTGAAATTGATGACAATATCGAAATTGATATCGATCCATCGGATCTTCGTATTGATGTTTATAGAGCATCAGGCGCAGGTGGACAGCACGTTAACGTGACAGAATCAGCGGTTCGTATTACCCACGTTCCCACCGGCGTTGTGGCGCAATGTCAAAATGAGCGCTCACAACATCGCAACAAAGATGTCGCAATGCAGCAACTTCGTTCTAAACTTTATGAACTTGAGCTGCAGAAGAAAAAAGATGCCGCAGAAGCACTACAAGATTCTAAAGCAGATGTGGGCTGGGGAAGCCAAATTCGCTCTTATGTTCTAGACCAAGCACGTATTCGCGATATTCGTACAGGTTATGAAGTGGGAAATCCTCAACCGGTTCTTGATGGAGATCTAGATGATTTCATTGAGGCTAGCTTAAAAATGGGCTTATAGTGAAATCGGTTTAAAAGTCACCGAATCGGCGATATCGAGCCTCTTTTTAAACTAAGAGTAATGCTGCAACCAACAAATAAAAGAGAGCAAATTCCCAAGCTCTCTCTTTTTTACTCAATCAATATTTAATTTTATAATATATTTATTAAAAAAATGAGAATAATATCTATTTACGAAAGCCATCTGAAAGCGTAAGATTATTTTATATAATCACATACCCATTCTATACACTTTCAACTTTTATTTATTCGAGTCTCTTAAAATGTCAGAAAATCAGATCAATATCCCCCATAAGGGTTGGTATTATGGCTGGACGATCGTTCTCTCAGCGGCCCTACTTACAATGATTACCGTAGGAATGCGCATGAGTATCGGCCCTTTTGTTATTCCGATGAGCGAAGGTTTAGGAATTTCTCGTAGCGCCCTATCTACGGTTATTGCATTTGGTATGCTCATTTATGGGGTTGGCATGCCTGTTGCCGGTTTTTGTGTCAATCGTTTAGGCACACGAAAAACGCTTATTATCGGCGCTATTATTGTGGCAATCTCCTTAGTTATTACTGTCTATACCACAAACCAATGGCTCTTTGCATTAAGCTATGGCGGGCTTCTCTCTTTTGGTTTAGCGTTTACAAGCCCTGTTGCTTTCACACAGCTTATCAGTAGTTGGTTTATTGCTAAAAGAACCATGGCACTACTCTTTTTATCAACAGGCTCAATGGCCGGAATCGCCGTAATGACACCTGTTTTTAATACATTAATTCAATCTTTTAGCTGGGAAATAACACTCCTAGGATATGCCGGTATTTTTGCAATTTTAACTTTAATCGTCGCTTTTGCTGTTGTTCGTGGCACGCCTCCTGAAAATGGAGATCTTAAAACAGATAATGAAATTAAAATCTATCAAGAGAAATTAGCGCTTCGTAAAGCAAAAATGAAAGGAAAAAATTACACATTACGACAAGTTTTCTCAACTCGTCCATTTTGGCTACTTTGCATCGGAATTTTTGCTTGTGGCTTTAGTATGAATTTGCTAGGAACCCATGCAGTCCCCATGTTAGTAGATCATGGCTTCCCCAAAAATATTAGTGCCTTTGGTGTTAGCCTCATAGGCTTAACGGCCGTATTTAGTACAATGATGCTAGGACGTTTAAGCACTAAAATTGAACATCGCTTACTATTAATGGCGATCTATTTTGTTCGAGGTATCGCATTTTTTATCCTTGTGATCGTAATCTCTCCTTGGGAGCTCTATACTATTGCCATTATTGGGGGGCTTGTTTGGGCTGGAAATATGGGAATATCGTCCGGAATGCTTGCAGATATCTATGGCGTAAAACTTGTGGGAATGCTCTATGGTTTTGCCTTTATTGGCCATCAAATTGGCGGTACCTTAAGCACATGGCTCGGCGGCTTTGCGTATGAAACTTATGGCACCCACTACATCTCTTTTTGGATGGCGGGTATTCTCCTTTTAATTGGGGCTATCGCTTCATACTATCTGCCTAGTAGAGAAAATTATGAAGCCTCTATTGCTAAGATCTCTTAACAACCTTTTTACTAAAATTAAAAAGCTTCTCAAGCTTTAAGAAAATAGCCGATCGCAAAACCCCTTTTATCTCCTAAAAGAGGTAAAATAGATGCCGAGATTATTGAAGTCTCGGCATTTTTATCACCTGTATATATAAAACGTGCTTTAAAGGATCATCATCATGAGTAAAGAGAAAAAACAATTTGTCTGCCGTGATTGCGGCGCTGTCGCACAAAAGTGGGCTGGACAATGTTTAGATTGTAAAGCTTGGAACTCTATTGAAGAGATGATCGTTGAAAAAACACCGACACGCCTTTCCGGATACTCAGGAACAGCC
Organism: Ignatzschineria rhizosphaerae; assembly: GCF_022655595.1. Lineage (NCBI taxonomy): Bacteria > Pseudomonadati > Pseudomonadota > Gammaproteobacteria > Cardiobacteriales > Ignatzschineriaceae > Ignatzschineria > Ignatzschineria rhizosphaerae. The sequence continues at coordinate 415,754 of NZ_CP093379.1, read as the reverse complement.
GGCACCGATGGCGTACAGATTCTTACCGATGTCCAAAAAGAGGAGCTATCTCGCTTTTCTACAGGTCTTAATGAACTAGACCGCGTATTAGGCGGTGGCTTAGTCTTTGGATCTGTTGTTTTAATCGGGGGAGATCCTGGCATTGGAAAATCTACCATTTTGCTTCAAACATTAATTCACCTAAGTCATTCAGGTAAAAATGTCCTTTATGTCACAGGGGAAGAATCCCCAAGCCAAGTGGCACTTCGCGCTGAACGGTTACAACTTGATGGCTCTAAACTACAATTACTATCAGAAACTAATGTCGAAAAAATTCTACGGGTTGCAGAGCCGATGGATCTTGATGTCATCGTCATTGACTCTATTCAGACAATTTTTACAGAGCTCCTTAATTCAGCCCCAGGAAATGTAGGGCAAGTACGTGAAAGTACTGCGCTTTTAACACGATTTGCTAAACGCACCGGCACCTCCATTTTCTTAGCAGGTCACGTGACAAAAGAAGGTGCTATAGCAGGACCTCGCGTCTTAGAACATATGGTCGATTGCGTACTCTACTTTGAAGGCGAAGTCGATTCTCGCTTTAGAATCATGCGCTCTTATAAAAACCGCTTTGGGCCCCTTCATGAAATTGGTGTTTTTGCCATGACCGGAACCGGTTTAAGACCAATTAGTAATCCTTCTGCAATTTTCCTCTCAAGACAACCCGAAAGAAGCTCTGGCAGTGTCATTATGGTTACAAGAGAAGGAACACGCCCGCTTCTAATCGAGATTCAATCCTTAGTTGATGATTCTCTTGGCGGACAGCCTCGCCGCGTGACTTTAGGATTAGAGCAAAACAGGTTAACCATGTTGCTTGCCGTTCTCCACCGGCATGCGGGCATTGCGATGATGGATCAAGATGTCTATGTTAATGCCGTGGGCGGTGTTAAAGTTACCGAAACAGCCTCAGATCTCGCCGTTATCGCAGCCGCCTTCTCTAGTTTTAGAGATACGATATTGCCGGCAGATTTGGTGATTTTTGGAGAGATAGGCTTAGCCGGAGAAGTTCGCCCTGTACCACACGGGGAGGAGCGCCTAAAGGAAGCTGCAAAACATGGCTTTACAAGAGCCATTATTCCGATTGCCAATAAACCTAAAAATGATATTCCTGGCATGGAAATTATTGGGGTTGCCAAAATTAACGAACTGATGGATCACCTATAAACATTGCTAAAATACGGGTTAAATCTCAAGAAGCACCTCATTATGATGCTTTTAAGGTCATCTTTTCCCTAAAAATAGATACTATTGATTCAAAACTCGCAATCAACTACTAAGGCAACTGCAATCATTGATTATTTCTCATATATTAATAACTACCACTTAAATTCAGATAAAGAAGATGTGATGGCCGCTCTTACTTGTGCTTTACTTGAAAATAGGAATCTTATAGATGCAAACCTCCCAAGATAACCAACAATTTAATCTCGCTTGGCTTCGTGTTATTGTCCTTGCCATTGCTGGTTTTGTCTTTAATACCACCGAGTTTATTCCTATTGCACTCTTAACCGATATTGGTGCAAGCTTTGAGCTTTCAGCTGCAAAGGTTGGGATAATGATTACGATCTATGCTTGGGTTGTCGCGCTTGCCTCTCTTCCATTAATGCTTCTTGTGAGTAGTTTTGAGCGAAAATCTCTACTCACAATTGTCTTTATCATTTTTATTGTCAGCCATATTGCAACGTTCTTTGCCAATAGCTTTTCGATGTTAATTGTAGGCAGAATTGGTGTCGCACTCTCTCATGCAATATTTTGGTCGATCACAGCAGCCCTAGCGATACGCGTTGCCCCATTAGGGAAAAAATCACAAGCTTTAGGGATATTAGCAACAGGTACAGCGCTAGCGACAGTGCTAGGAATCCCCTTAGGAAGAATTATTGGTCAACTCGTTGGCTGGCGTTATACCTTTCTCCTAATTGGTCTTGTCGCATTGATAACCCTCATCGTGCTCTATCTGATTCTTCCTCGCCTTCCAAGTCAAAATGCCGGCAATGCTAAAAGTATTCCCCTAATCTTAAAGCGCCCAGCGCTTCTTGGCATCTTCTTCATTACCATGCTTGTCGTGACCGCCCATTTTACTGCCTATAGCTATATCGAGCCTTTTAGTGAAACTATCGCCCAACTCTCCCCAAATAAAACAACCGTTTTACTCTTAATATTTGGGGGCGCGGGAATCTTAGGTAGTTATATTTTTAGCAAAAAGAACAATCAATACCCATTAGCATTTCTTCCGGTAATGATTGTTCTTCTCTCACTATCGTTATTATTGATCTTTCCAAGTACCTATCTTCATAATGGGCTACTCTTTCTCGCCATCTTATGGGGCGTTTCAATGACAGGGATTGCACTTGCGCTACAGCTTAAAGTCTTAGAGCTTGCCCCAGATGCAACAGATATTGCGATGGCAATTTTTTCTGGCATATTTAACATTGGCATCGGGGGTGGCGCTTTAGTGGGAACCATTATTATTGAAAAAATAGGTCTTCACTACATCTCTTTTGCAGCTTTCTTTATTGCACTGCTTGCACTTTTACTAACAAGCTTTTGCTTTATCCGCTATCGATTAACCTTTTTAAAAGCCACTCATTCCACCCAAGAGATGACACACCATTAATCCTATAATAATCACAGATTATTGTAAGCATTATTTTTTATATATTTAATGCTAAAATTATTGATGGCAAGTTGATTATTATTGATAATATTTTAGCTTCAATCAGAGTAATTTACAGTCATATTCGCTATGCTATAGCACACAGATCTCCTAGATCTTTTCCTCTCTATTTGTCATGAAGAAGATTTAAAAAACATGAATAAATCAAAAAATTGGGCTTTTATCCCGCTCGCTATCATTGTCATTATTGTCGGCTTTATTATAGCGGGTTATTACAATACGATTCAGTCCTTAGATGAATCTCAAGAAGCAGCTGCGGCAGAAGTGATTAACCAATATAAACGTAGAACAGATCTCATCACAAATCTTGCCAATACTGTGAAAGGTTACTCAGATCATGAAGAGTCTATCTTTACAGAAATTGCCGCATCTCGCGCTAAACTCAATGAGATGCAGATTAATCCTGAAGATTTCCAAGATGCTGCTAAATTTGAAGCCTATGAGCAGATGCAAAAATCGATGAAAGGCCAGCTCTCTCGTCTGTTAATGATTGTTGAAAACTATCCAGATTTAAAAGCAAGCTCACTTTATCAAAACTTAATGGTGCAATTAGAAGGAACTGAAAACCGTATTGCCGTTGCTCGCAATCGCTATATTGAGGCTATTCGAGAGTATAATACGACCATTCGTCGAGTTCCCCATGTCTTTATCGCTAAAATCTTTGGCTATAACCCCTTACAGCAATTTAGTGTCGATGATCCGCAGATTGAGCAAGCACCCGTGATCTCCTTCTAAATATTAGAATTTGTATAATTCCATTCTCTGATCCCCTAACTAATCGTAATTTAAGAGAGACCTATTAACTTACGATTTTTGGAAATCATTATGATAACGCCCAAAAATACACCATCCTTACAGCAGAGGTTTTCTAACTTAAGACGCTTCTCACAGAAAATCCTCACACTATTAATGCTCAGCTTTTTGCTATTTGTGCAATTAGGTTACACACAATCCTTAGATTTTAGTACCACAAAAACAGGGATCCCGGCATTAACAGGTGGCGTGATGGATCATGCCGGCATTCTCACTAACTCAGAAAAGCAAATCTTACACGACAAAATCATGCAGCTTGAAAATAGTGCAGGATCACAGATTGCTGTGCTTATTATTCCTGAGCTTAAGCAAGAAGATATCGAGTATTATGCGGTTAGAGTCATGGAAAAATGGCAGCTAGGTCGTACAGGTGTCGATGATAGCGTACTACTTATTATCGCCTTTAATGATCGAGCGATACGTATTGAAGTTGGGTATGGGCTAGAGGGCGCTATTCCTGACTTATCAGCAAAAATGATTATTGACCAATATCTCACGCCTGAGTTTCGGGCGGGAAATTTTTATTTAGGAATCTCACAAGCTGTTGATGCAATCATCGCTAAAATCAATAATGAACCTCTTCCAACTCTAGCAGAAAATCCCCTGCAAATCCCAATCTCACCTACTAATTTTGGCTTTTTAGATATCTTATTTGCCTACCTCATTGGCACCTCTTTCCTAATGTGGGGATTTGGGATATTAAGGGGTTTACAACATTATCCTACAATCACAGCGCTTACCTGTGCGCTCTTTTTTGGATTAATCTTCTATTTTGGAGGATTCAATTTCTCAACTCCTAATGGTCTTGAATTTGGTGAACCATTTTTAAAGCAGAATCTCCCTTACTGGGTACAGATGCTTTTAAGACAATATCTACCGGTTGTACTGTCAGTCATTATGATCTTTAGTATCTTTATTGTGGCAGTGTTAAGCATTGTATTTCTTGTCTTTATTCTTCCCTTTATTTTATTTAGCAAAGAGAGAAAACCTCGAGCTAAATCCACAAAAACGCATACTGCTACAAAAGGAAGTTATAACAGCTGGGAAGAACATCGAAAACAGCGTCGAGCATTAATGGCGCCAAAAAGCGCCCCCACTCAAGTCCCTTTAGAGTTACGCCAAGAACTACAAGCACAATATACTGAAAAAGCTGTGAATGACATTGATCAGCTTATCAAAGGGGGAAAAAAACAATCTTCTTCCCCGTCGGAATTAAAAACATATAAAGCTGCGCCAAAGAGTTATCACGCAGGAGAACCTAAGGTTGTCGATACAGCAGATGGCGGGATTATAGGAACGCTTAAAAACTTTGAGAAAAGCTTAAAATCAGTGGAAAACTCTCCCAATAAATTAAAAGCAGGTTTTATCTTAGCGCTTATCATGGGAACATTAAGTGGTATCTTTGCCTATGCCTTTCTCGGAAGTGCATTAGCGGGTGCGATCGTTGGGGTTCTTGTGGTCATTTATCAAACCCTCTATCAAGGGACTAATCTTAAAAAAATTGTTCTATTTTCGGCGCTATTTCAAGCCCTTCCCTCCTCTGCAATCATTGGGGTTTTCGCCTTCTTCTTTGCGGGAATGAAAATTGGTATTTTAGTAGGGGTTGGCCTTACTATTTTCCAAACTATTGCGCTTGCAACAGGGTTAATGAAAGCGCCAATTAAGGTCAATGTCAGTAGCTCTGGCGGAAGCTCAAGAGGGGGATCAAGAGGCGGTTCATCTGGTAGAAGTAGTGGTAGATCTAGCGGCGGCTCTAGTGGAGGGCGTAGCGGTGGCGGTGGTAGAAGTGGTGGTGGTGGCGCTTCTGGTGGCTGGTAGTAGTCCATAAAAACATTAAAATCCCCTATTAAGCAAAATAATAGGGGATTTTATTGATACTTAATGAAACAGTATAGTCGATTCAGTTTAAGAAACGCTATTTCAAAAATTAAACCGTATAGCGTATGGATCAAACAAGCCTGCATAATGCCGGATAGAAAGACTCTAGTTCTTCTCATAACTAATGCCCCGGCAATCTGATTCAGTAACTTTTAAACCAATTTTACGATACTAATAGTAGAGCCCTAAGAAAAATCCTACCGCTAAAATATAGAGGCTAAAGAGCCATATCCAACCAAAAGAGTAACGAAGATGTCTTCCCATATCAATCCCTGCAAGTCCCATAGCAAGCCAAGTTGCCGGAGAAAATGGACTGACAAAAGTACCAGCATTATTGCCTATTGCCATCGCATAGACTACTGAGTCTGCAGATACCCCTGCAGTAGCGGCCACTTCTTGGATAATCGGCAATAATGCAAAATAGTAAGCATCTGTACTTGTAAAGATATCAAGTGGTACCCCTAAAATTCCCACAGCTACATGAATATTAGCAACCCATGAATTAGGCAAAATATTGATAAGATCAAGCGCAATAGACTCTAACATACCCGACTCTGATAAAACACCTAAAAATGCCCCTGCGGCAAAGATAATTGCAACCATCGATAATGCTTGGGGTGCATGGCGATTAATCATCTCCATTTGATCTTTAGGATTAGGGAAATTCACTAATAACAGTAATGATAAAGCTAACATAAAAACATAAGGTGCTGAAAAGAGCCCAAATGCTAAACAGATAATCGCACCAATAACAAGGGCAATATTAAACCAGAAAAACTTAGATTTAGGGGCATCGCTTAAAACTTCTGGCCCAAAATCTTCTCCCATATAATCTTGCTCAAAGGGCGTTGTTCCTAATATTGCTGCTTTTGCGATACGATTCTTCTCTCTCATGCCCATCATCACAGCAAAGAGTGCCATTCCGATCACACCAAAAATTTGTACAGGAATAATATGTTGCCAAAGTGTCGCCGCATCAATCCCCGTTACCGCAGAAGCTCTTCCTAATGGCCCGCCCCAAGGCACCATATTCATCACCCCCATACTTCCCACCATCAATAGGAGCATTAGATAAGGGCTCATTCCTAATTGACGATAGAGCGGTAAAAATGCCGGAATAATAATTAAAAAAGTCGCCGCGCCGGAACCATCTAAATGGACTAATGCCGCGACTATTGCCGTAATAACGGCTACGATAATGACATTTCCTCGAGTTACGCTAATCATGGCTTTAATCAGCGGATCAAACGTTCTAAGTTCTTTTAAAATACTAAAAAAGAGAATCGCAAAAAGAAACATCACCCCCACTTTTGTCACTTTTAAAATCCCTGCTTCAAAAAAGCCCGAGATCTCACTAAAAGAAAACCCTGCAATTAAAGCACCCATCAATGGAATGCAAGACATTGCTAAAATTGGGCTTGTTTTCCCCATCATGAGTAATGTGACGATTGTCACTATAATTAAAATACCGATAATTGTTAGCATCTCTCTCCCCCTAACAGTCATATGTTTTAGATCATTTTTCTAATGATTTTTAGTTTTATTGAAAATCAATCGCCACACATAAATGCCACTTCATTATTCATATTATTTGTGGCTAGGACCTTACCAATCTACCTATTTTCCAAGATAAAAGACAACACAATGTCTTTTAATCAAACATTGACATTCTCATACAAATTTAATGTTAATAAAAATTAATCAAATATGTAGATTGTTACTACAAAAAACCACTACCGAATAAACGATAGTGGTTTTAATTAGATGCTTTGATTAAAAGGGGGCTACTAACCCACTAGATGCTCAATCAAAGATTTTATCGATAATCTTTACGGTGCCTTCGCAGCACCTTCTTCTGGAAGGCTAACAAATCCAATATTGGCAAGACCGACCTTACTTAAGACTGTGACAATTTTTGCCACATCTTGATAAGGAACCGCTGCATCAATATGCAATTGAATCATCGGCGGTTTTTCACCAGCAGCAACTTTAATCTCAGAGAGTTTGATAAAGGCTGTTTCGTGATCGACTTTCTCTTCATTAATAAAGATTTCTGAATCTTCATTAATCGCAATTAATACTGGTTTATCAATTTCCTGCTGAGTTTGCTCTTCTTTAAGATCCACAGCCTCAGGAAGTTTTAACTTCACCGATTGTGTAACAAGTGGCGCAGTTAAGATGAAAATCACCAATAATACAAGCATGATATCAATCAGTGGAATCATATTGATTTCCGCTCTTGATTCACCTCCACCTTGGCGTAAACGTCCAAATGACATATCTCCTCCTAAGCGTTCGGATTAGCTTGTGATTTTGTAGCAGGCGCTCGATCTAACACAGCCAATAACTCAAATGCGAAAGAATCTAAATATCCCATCTGTAAACGATTACGGCGAACCAACCAACTGTGCGCCATTACTGCAGGAATCGCAACCGCTAAACCAAGACCTGTCATGATCAGCGCTTCCCCTACAGGTCCGGCGACTTTATCAATCGTTCCTGCACCTGTTGAGCCAATTTCGATTAAAGCATGGTAAATCCCCCAAACAGTTCCAAATAGACCTACAAATGGTGCTGTAGCGGCGATCGTTGCTAAAATTGTTACGCCATTTTCAATCGTTAATTGAATTTTATCTAAAGTGACACGAAGAACACTTGTTAAATACTCTTCACGAGTACCATTTCCTTGAATATTTGAAATGCCCGATTGATATTTTTGTAATGCTTGAAATCCTTCTTTTGCTAAGGACTCTTGAGCTGTATGAGGTTTTGCTGAGACTAATTTTGCAGCATCAGTTAAATTCTTCGCCGCCCAAAAATCAGCACAGAATTTTTTTCCTTTAATCTTATCAACAATGCCTTGGAAAAATTTCAGAAAAATCACTAACCACGATAATACTGACATCACAATTAAGATTACAAAAAGAGCCTTTGTGACAAAGTCCCCTTGATCAATAAAACTCATAAATCCTAAATTTTGTACAACCGGTTCCATCTTGTTCCCTTATTTACTTGATTCGCTGTTGTTTTGTTTAAAAATATCTTGCCATTATATCTCTAAATAGAAACAGGGACGCCTGAATCTATCTTGAAGATGATAATGATTCCCCAATACTACATCTTAAAGACATATTGAATCTTTACTTGAATCGATGTTGCAACACCATTGACTTTATATGGTTTCAAACGAATACCATGTGCTGCTTTTGCCGCTGCCTTATCTAAAATATCATGTCCTGATGAACGCGCAATTTTTACAGAATATGCAGAACCACTCTCATTAATGCCTACTAAAAGATCTACTGTTCCTTGCATACGGCGCTGTCTTGCTGCTCTTGGATACCCCGGTGTTGGTTTACTAAGCACGCTAACTTCGCTTTCACTATAAACTGCTTTAGCTGTTTGTACCGCACGAGCATTTGAATCTGAGGCTTGCTTACGAGGTTGCTGACGCTGTTGACGGCGTTCTGGTTTTGGCTCAGGTTTCGCTTCTTGACGCTGAACTTTATTTTCTGATGGCGCCTTTGTCGTTACCACCTCTTCTTTAGGAGGCTCTGGCTTAGGCTCAGGTTTTGGTTCAGGCTCTGGCTCAGGTTTTGGTGGCTCAGGCTCCGGCTCTGGCGGGGTTTCTTCTTTTGGCGGCTCCTCTACTTGCGGTTCAGGAGCTTCTTCGCTATCCATTGCTGAATCTTCTGCATTTCCCTCTGTCTGTTCTGTAACCCCTGCTAATTGAAACTCATGCATCGTCATGCTTACAGCATTACCCTCTTGCATCATACTCATTTCAGGATCACTTACAGCAGTGAGGCCCATATATGCCCCTGCGTGAACTAAGCTCACGCAGAGGATGGCCATTATTGCAGTAACTCTATTGCCATTATTCATCATTATCTCTTTAAGATTTTATATTAGAACTCGTAATTTAGTTTTAACCAAAGTTTGCGACCTTCTTCAATACGCGCATAACCATTTTGATAATCAGCTCCCGGCTTAGGCGCGGCTGTTCCTGTTTCTGGCATGTGGTAATCTAAGAAGTTTTTATCAAAGAGGTTATCTACCCCAAAGTTAATTGTCATTTCACGGGACGGTTTATAACTCGCACCAAGATTTACTAACGCATAATTACGGTAATAAACTTTCTCTTTATGCCAGTTCAAATCGTTATACTCTTTTGCACGATATTCCCCTTCAGCCCATACATTCCACTGACCTGTAATCTGCCAGTCAGCCTTTATATTGATCATATGCTGAGGTGTTTTACTAAATGGGATTTTTTGCCCATTGTTATTTTTGTAACTACTATGGGTATAAGTATAGTTTGCGGTTAAGCCAATATCGTCACGAATTTGATAACGTGATCCAAGCTCTAGACCATAAAGCTTTGCATCATCAACGTTAAATTGCTTACTAAAGGTTGCCGAACCTCTATCATCACCATTAATGGTGATACAGCCAGCAACGTTGTTTACATTACAGTTATCTAATGAAACACTTTCAATCTTATCTTTAAAGCTTGTATAAAATCCTGTTGCGCTAAATCTAAAATTATCAAGATTATCATAAGAGAACCCTAACTCTGCAGATGTTGCCGTTTCTGGTTTCAAATTGGGGTTTCCTAATAAAGGAAGCGCACCTTGTCGCCCTAAACCAATTACTCCATCTGTCATCTTCTGTAAGTCTGGGGCTTTAAATGCTCGGCTTACACCCCCTTTGACTTGCCAGTTATCATCTATATTCCAAACTAAGTAAGCTCTTGGGCTAAAATGACTACCAAAGTCTTCATTCTTGTCATAGCGAAGACCAAATGTCGCGATGACATTATCGGTAATCATCCACTCATCTTCAGCAAAGAGTGCCCATTGCCACTGTTTTGTATCTAATTCAGCGCCTTCAAGCGTATCTTTAAATTTCTGGCTCTTATATTGAAGCCCTGCACTAATAAAGTGATCGCCTAAACCAAACATCCATTTATGATCAAAAATGATATTGCTATATTTAATATCGCGATCCATCCCTTGTCTAGGAGATGGCGTTCTATTAATAGGGTTTAAACGCCCGATGGTTTTTGTTTGATCCCAAAGCAATGCGGATTCTACCGTTGCAAAATCTAATTCTGCTTTATGGGTCACACCAATTCGCTCACGAGTAAAACGTAAATGATCCGCATAACCACCCCCTGTTTTTCCAGGAGCTAAGGAGCTATTTTGTGTTCCTAACTGATTATCACCATTTTCATAACGCTGAACGCCACGATCATAACTCACTACAAACTCTTGGTTTTCAGGAGTAAATGTTAAGCGTGCACCGTAGTTAAAATTCTTACGCTCACCTAAACCACTAAAGTTAGCGATTTTACCCAATTCTCCCGCCGGGTTTTTAACATATGTTCCCTTTGCGTTTCGCTTAGTTTGGAAGCTTCCCATTAAGGCAAGTCCTACTAAATCTGTTTGAATCGGACCTCCTAAGTAAAATGCAGTGGTATTTCCCCCTGAAAATTTACTATTAGTTGGCTCTTCAATAGAGAAGGTCACCTGTCCGCCCCATTCATCTGGTACTTTTTTCGTGATCACGTTCACAACCCCACCTAAAGCATCTGAGCCATAAAGTGTAGACATTGGACCACGTACTACTTCAATTCTTTCAATCGCAGAACTTGGTGGAATAAAACTGGAATCCACATCCCCAAAACCATTGGGGCGCGCACCTGAGCTATTTTGGCTAACTCTTTGACCATCGACCATTAATAAGGTGTAATCAGAGCCCATTCCGCGAATGCCGATATTTGCGCCACCGGATTTTCCACCACGACTAACATTCACCCCTTCGACATCTTTTAAAACATCCCCAATATCATTGAAAGGTTTCTGACTGATCGTCTCTTGCCCAATGACAGAAATTGATGCTGGAGCATCTTTTACTTCCTGTGCAAAGCCAGAAGCGGTAACGACCATTGATCCGAGGTCTGCAGCTTTTGTGACCTCTTCTTCTGTTGCCTTCTCCAATAAAACATCATCAGCATTTGCTGATACAAAAAGAGAGGTAGCAGCTGACAATAAGAGTGCTACTTTAATCTGTTGTGACAAAATATTACGATGCATTCAAACTAAACCCTTTATCAAATCCAATATGAGATAACATCCGTGTTAAAAACTCCTAAGTAAGTGCTAACCTTTAGCTAATAGGAATTATTGTCATTAATGAAAGCAAAGTCAATGGCAATGATAACTATTTTCAACTAATTATTACCAAGCAGACCTAAAAAGCCTTTCTTTTTTATCTTTAAGTAACTTTGCGCTATCATATCCTCACGATATTTTTGATAACTCTTTATTACTCAAAAAGTAGACCTATTTAATATGCGTACAATCACAACCTTTTCTTCGCTCTATCTCGCGACACTTTTTATGCTCTTTGCAAATGGGTTATTAACCACATTTGTCGCTTTAGAGCTTGAAAGCCAAGGCGTCAGCGATCTTTTAATTAGTAGCTTAACTTCAGCGTACTATACTGGGCTTGTCATTGGCGCTAAGCTTGGGCATAGACTAATTGCAAGAGTTGGGCACATTAGAAGCTATGTAACAGGTGCCGGTATTACTGCTGCGACGGTTATTATGATGGGGCTTGTAGACCTTTTTGAGTTTTGGCTAGTCGCTCGCTTTATTATGGGGCTCATGATGATGTGTCAATATATGGTGATAGAAAGCTGGCTTAATGACCAAGCAGAACCCTCACAAAGAGGAATCGTCTTTGGAATCTATATGGCAGTTAGCTCATTAGGGGTCTTAATTGGACAATTAGCGCTTACAGCGATCGATCCTATTGATGTTCGTGTTTTAATGATTGTATCGATGTTTTTCTCGCTCTGCTTAGTACCTTTAGCCGTCACAAGAGCAATTCACCCGATTCCTCTTAAAGCAGCCCCCTTAAATGTTGGTTACTTTCTTAAAACATTGCCACAAGTACTACTTATTACTCTCTTTGCCGGCATGATGGTCGGATCTTTCTATGGTTTAGGTCCTATCTTTGCCACTCGTTTAGGATTAGATACTCAAGAAGCGGGAATCTATATGGCGATTGCGATCGGCGCTTCACTGATTATTCAGTGGCCTTTAGGTTTACTATCAGATCGCATGAATCGACTCTTATTAGTCACGCTTGTGGCACTTTGCTTATTAGTCTGCTCGATCTTTATTAATATGCCATTTGCCACAAATATCTATATTGCGATCGCAAGCTTCTTTGCAATTGCACTACAATTTACGCTCTATCCTCTTTCAGTGGCGATTGCCAATGACAATATTGATGAAGATAAACGTGTCTCTTTAAGTGCCATCTTACTGATGCTCTTTGGAGTGGGTGCGGCTATTGGCCCACTTATCTCTGGCTACTTTATGGAATACTTTGGCGCCAAAGGGCTCTATCTTTTCACCATCGCGATTGCGCTCTCTATTATTGCGATGAATTTCTCTAAAGCGAGCAAAAAGCTCCATACCGATGTGGAAGATGCACTCCCGCACGTTCTTATGCCTGATGGACATGTCTCACCTATTGCAGCTGCAACACTTGACCCACGTATTGATGAAGATGCCATTATCGAAGCGATGGCAAACGAAGAGGCAAATGAGATTAAAGAAGCGCTCAATGAAGAGATTGAAGCTGATAAAGTGGAAAAGAGTAAGTCAAAGATTGAACGCTACACATTAATTCCTTATGGAGAGTATAGCTACCGCGCTTTTGTTAATAAATATGGTGCTCCAAAAACTGAGGAAAATGCCGCATAGTTTAAAGTGAATGCAATGTTAGAAAAGGGATAATCATAAAAAGCTTAAATATGATTTGAGTAAAGCTTTAAACTCTTAGATAGTGATACTATAAACAATTGATTTAAACCATAATCAACAATATCTATTACTAGATAATATGGATCATGATGGTATCTAAGGAGCTCTATGAAACGCCTTCCTCACTATATTCTTTTAATTTCAGCATTAACACTTCCCTTTTTTGCCAGCGGCAATACGATAGCGAAAACGCAACCCGTTCACTTAACAGATGCCACGATTTACCTTAAGGGCGCTGAGTTAAGAAGCCAAACTACCGTGAGCGTTCCTAAAGGTGAGAGCGATATTATACTTAGTAATATTGCCGGCAATGTTAATCCTGAGACCTTATCGGTCTTTGCTGACCAAGATGTTCTTATTCTTTCATCACAATTTACTAAAGATTACCGAGAGAAAGAGATCCCTACAGGCGAAATCCAAAATATTCAAGACCAAATAGATCTACTAAAAGATCAGAAAACAACGGATGTTATTCGCCTTAAAACCAATAAGGCAGCGCTTACGATCATTGATAATAGTAAAAACTTAGAGCGCACTAAAGAAAATGCCCTATCTGTCAATGAGATTAATGACCTCATTAATCTTGTTGAAAAGAAAACAGAGCAGCTATTAACAGATAATGCCCAAATAGAAAGTCGACTCACCAAGATCAACGATGATATTAATCATTTAGAGCAGCTTCTAGAAAAGACCAAACAAAAAGGTGTTGAGCCCGGCGCTCGTATTAAAATCAGACTCTATGCGCCTAAAGCCACTAGCACGAAACTTGATATTACCTACGTAGTCAATAAGGCGGGCTGGATTCCGACTTACGATATTCATACGACCTCAGTTAATCAACCTATCGAGCTGACTTACAAAGCAAAGCTCTATCAAAACTCTGGAATTGCTTGGGATAATATCAACATCATTCTCTCTTCTGGCAATCCCTCACAAAACACAACGATTCCAACGCTAACCCCATGGTATCTCAGCGAAGCTAGCCCCCTTGACAATAAAGTACTATATGGCGAAATTCGATATGATTATGAATCTGAATCACCAAAAAGGAATGCTAAAGCTTCTTTTGAAGACTTTAACGGTGCTCCCCAAAGACAGAGAACACTAGAAGAATACGTTATCACAGATAATGGCGGTATTAATACGCAATACCTCATTAATATCCCCTACACGATCCCATCGGATGGTAAAGAACATACCATTTTTATTCAGCGCGCTGAACTTGCGACGGAGTATCAATATATTGCGATTCCTAAACTCAGCCCTAATGCTTACTTACAAGCGACCATTAAAGATTGGCAAAGCTTAAATCTTCTCCCAGGCGTGACAAGTCTCTACTTTGAAAACCATTATATCGGTCAAGGCGTACTCAAACTTAATGATCTTCAACAGGGGTTAACTCTCTCTTTAGGAATTGAAAAAAGAATCATTGTTGAGCGAGAAGAAGTAAAGACCCAAGGCTCTTCTGGTATTTTTAGCGGCAATAATATTGAGCGAAAACTTGGATACACTATCAAAGCGACAAACTCTCGCCCAGATAACATTAAGCTCACCGTTATAGATCAGCTTCCTGTCAGCCAAAATGAGCAGATTAAAATTCAAGACTTACAACTAGGCTCTGGCATCCATAATATCATCACAGGAAATCTCTCTTGGGGGCTTAACCTCAAAGAAAATGAGAGTAAAGCAATTGAATATAGCTATAAAATCCGTTATCCAAAAGAGATGAATATTGAAGGCTTACAATCTTTAGAGTAAGTTTCTTGTTATAAAGTCTAAATAACGAACCATCAATAGGTGCTTGCATCACGGCTAGCGCCTATTTTTACATAAAAACCCCGTATTCATCCTAAAAACACTCATACTTATCATCAATGTCCTGAAAAATTAAAATGATAATGAAATCGGTTTAAAAGTGACTAAATCAGATTACCGGCGCATCAATTATGAGATGCACAAAAATCGTTCTACCCAGCATCGTGCAAGCGTATTTGATTGATAAGTTATCTTATTTTATTTTTAAAACAGTTTTTCTTAAACCGAATCAACGATAACAGTTTTACCAGCTAGTTATTAATGAAAGTAAATATTAAAATTAAAGAATATCACCATGCAATCCCATAAAACCGCCGCAACCATTCTTGCCTCGCTTACCGTAATATTTTATTACCTTTTTAGTATTGGGCAGCAAAAGCTCTACATTATCTTTATCTATGCAAAAAGTTATGAAGGATTTACCGATATTCCCATCAACTATTTAGGGTTGTTATATCCCTTTATTATCAATGGGGCATTTCTCTTTATCCTCTATAGGTTCTTTCTCTCTCAATTTGGGGTGCCGGTTTTATCATTAAAAAATATCTTATTTGCCATCTTGCTTCCCCTCTTTTATCTCATCAGTAGCGAGATCATTAACCTTCTCTTATCTTTACTGGCATTTTATTTTATACAGGATAGCTTTACTCAAATTGGCCTACTAAGCCAAGCAATCTACACATTTCAGGCATACTTTGGCTCATTACTTGCGATTATTTTTTTCTTAATATTGGTAAACCTTGTGGTTCCCTACTTTTTAAACACTAAATCAGCTCATTACATTAATAAGGCTGATAACCATGGTAATGGTCATAGGCCCTCTAAAATTTTAATGACCTCTTTATTGCTAGCGCTCATGATAATCATTACTGGGCATCTCTCGCCGTATCTTCTAATTCCCTTTGTGCTGCTTCCTTCGTATGAAGAAGCACCTTACTTTAGTACATTATTTTCAATACTCTACGCTATGATTTTTATTGGTTACTTTACAGCTTGGAGCAAAAATAGACTCTTAAAATCCCTACCACTATCTCTAGATGCTGTTATCAATATTAGTTTTAAAATCTGCTTTTTACTCTCTATACTCTGGTTCTTATGGGATTATCTCGCTGAGATTATTAACACGTTTGGAGATAAAAACTTTATTCCAGACTTAAATGGAATTCGCCCCATAAGAGAGCTCTCCTATAGCACAAGTGCCGGCATCTCTACTATATTACTGATACTCGCTATTACCCTTATTGTATTGATTGCTCAAAGATTAGTGACTAAGCGCCAACAAATTTTACATTATGGTGCGATGCTCTTACTCTTTGTGATTATACTTTATGATGCCATAGCATGGGGGTTATCACTGCGCTTAATACTATTTCAAAGTGGTTTATTTCTCTTTAGCACAAGCCTAATTATTCTAATACTTTCATTCATCTACCCTATTATCTGGCAGATATCTACCCGAAAACTCTCTAAAAAATGCTCAAGTTTCCCAAACATTAATGAATAAACTTAGATAACCACTCAATCCCAAAAATACCAGGAGATAATACTAACAATGACCAGCAAGTAGCAGATGCCCCGCTCACAAGCAAATAACGATATTTAGGAATCGAGAAAATTCCACAAATCATCGGCACCGTGACTCGAAGAGGCTCTAAGAAACTACAAAAAAATAGTGTCCACAATCCCCATTTATGGAAAAATGCTTGGGTTTTAGGCAACAGCTTTGGCTTTTTAGAAAATGGCCAAAGCCGATCAATCCCACTTTTATGAATCTTTCCAAAACTATAAGAACACCACATCCCCAAAAAAGCTCCTAACGCACAAGCAAGCCACATCCATTCAAAGGGATAATGAATCGTTCCGACGACAACACTCAATGATACGATTAAGATAGTGCCCGGAAAGAAAAGCCCTATAATCACTAAAGATTCAATGAAAGCGATAACAAGCGTTAATAAGAATATCCATGATTCATGTTGCTGCGCAAAATCGGTAATTGATTGCGTAAAATGATGCAATGACATCTGCCCTCCTTCCTTGAAGCTATTCATCAAAATATATCGATAAAATCATTACCGATATATTTTTGTCATCATACTTTCACTCTTTTTTAAAGCTATGACTCATTTTCTAAAAAGAAGTGTATTAAGGTTCTTTATAAAAATTATCACGCGCATGCTTAGCTCTTGCAAAAACCTTACTGAGCGTTTCACGCTCTTGATCTTCTAAAGCGTGTTTTAAAAGGTCGATTTTCTTTTGATAAGCCACTAAAACTTCTAAAATCGACTCACGATTTTGTAAGCAGATATCTGTCCATAACTCAGGATCTGAGGCTGAAATACGGGTAAAGTCCCTAAATCCTCCAGCGGCAAAACGAAAGATCTCCGCACGATCATCAAGGTTTGCCAAAGTATCTACTGTGGCATACGCTAAAAGATGCGGAATATGGGAGGTTGCAGCTAATACTTGGTCATGGTGTTTTACGCCCATCTCTTCTGTTTCTGAACCCGTAGCTTTCCACATCTCATGAATCGTTCTCACAGCATCATGGCTATTTTCTAGATGAGGGATTACCAATGTTCTTCGATTATCAAATAGAGAGTCAAATGAGTTTTCAACACCATGCTTTTCAGTTCCTGCAATCGGATGCGCAGGCACAAAACGCTCTGGTAGATAACCAACTTCTGCTTTAATGCTCTCTAATACAGAGCCTTTCGTAGAGCCGACATCGCTCATGACTGCATCTTCCTTGAGATAAGGGATAATCTCTTTGACTATTTTTCCCATCGCCGTAATCGGCGTTGCAAGAATAATAATATCAGCATTTTCTGCCGCTTTAATAGGATCTGTATAGATCTCATCAGCAACCCCTAATTCATAAGCTTTTTGTAATGCTTCTTCGCTTTGATCATAAGCAATGATCTTTCCGACAGAATTATTACGTTTTAATGCACGAGCAAGTGAGCCACCAATAAGCCCAATTCCCATAATTGCAATGCGCTCTTTAAAAAATGGTTGAGAGAGTTCTATCTTCATCTTTTCCTACTTTAATTCGATCCTATTTTATCATTCATACTAAATGGTTATTGAGCGATCAGCCTTTTTTCATTAACTTATTTTCATTAATAATAACCATCGCCTAACATACTATAAAACGTCCAATATTACTAAGCATCCTTTGTAATATTCATGCTTTTTACACCACCATCATCAAACGAGTCATTTTATAAGCAAAAACGGATAGCTACTGACCCAATAATCTTTATCAAAAATTCGGTTTAAAAGCTACTAAACCAGATTGCCGGCGCATTAGTTATAGTGACTTCCAAATATAGGGTGATGAGCAGCTGGGTCGAATGCTTGCATGTTTCTTTAAAATTACGTGCCAGCAGTTTTAAGCCTTTTTCAGCTCGTATCGGAATTTAATGCGTAATAGCTATATGATGGCATAAGAGCCTTTCTATCCGATATAGAAAGGCTGATTTGATACACTCATTATGCAATTTCACTTTTATAGTAAAGTCTCAGTTTAAAAATGACTTGATAAGATTGCCGGCACATCGGCTAGGGGAAGCACAAGGATCGTTCTATCCGGCATCATGCAAGCAAGTTTGCTTCATACCCTGTACTGTTTCACTTTTAAAATAGTGCTTCTTAAACTAAATTTGCCATAATCTGACGAACTGCCTCAAACGGTGATGATCTTCTTTGAACATATAAAAAATCCTCTCAAAAGAGAGGATTCTTCAAATATCTTAATTATTCAATAACAACTGATCGATTAATGTCTTGCTTTCTCAATTGTTGATAATAAAGAATCAAAAGCCATCACAAACTGCTCCACTCCAGCAGTTTCTAAATCTTCACAAACCGCATTTAAATCAATACCCAACTCTTTTAAGGTTTTTAATCGGGTTTTAGATGCTTCAATCTCTGTCAGGATTTCTGGTGTTGGTACTGTCTTATCTTCTAAGAAAGCATAATAAGTCTTAGGCGGAATCGTATTGACTGTATCAGCCCCCATCAATTGATATACATAAAGAGTCTCTGAATAACTAGGATCTTTCACACCCGTTGATGCCCAGAGCAACCGTTGAGGCTGCATCCCTTCTTTTAAAAGGGCTTTTGCACGATCTCTTGTCATGACAAATTGATAATGCTCATAAGCCATTTTGGCATTATCTATAGCAATATGTCCTTTTAACTCAGGGGCAATATCACTGACTTTTGCATCAATGACGCTATCAATTCTGGAGATAAAGAAGCTTGCAACAGATGCAATTTTAGAGATAGGAAGACCTTGTTTTACTCTGGCTTCTAATCCTTTTAAAAAGGCATCTAAAACCTTCTCATAACGAGATACTGAAAAAATCAACGTTACATTGACATTAATACCTTCTGCAATCAAGGCTTCAATAGCGATGATCCCAGCTTTAGTCGCCGGCACTTTAATCATTAAATTAGGGCGATCAACCTCTTCCCAAAGCGCTTTTGCTTCGATGATCGTCCCATTAGCATCATGTGCTAGATCCGGTGAGACTTCTAAACTCACATATCCATCACGGTAATCTGTCGCTTCATACGTATCTGCAAAAAGATCACAAGCTGTTTGGATATCATCGATTGCTAATTTAAAGAAAAGCTCTCTTGCACTTAACTCTTGATTAGCTTCATCTTTCATTACAGAAAGATATTCAACACCGCCCGCTATTGCTTTTTCAAAGATGGCAGGATTAGAAGTAATCCCTAAAAGCCCCTCTTTAACGATCATTTGCGCGAGCTTGCCTTCATTACCAAGCATATTGCGCTCAATATTATCAAACCAGATACTCTGACCAAGCGCTTGTGCTTTACGAATATTTCCCATAACTTATCCTTCAATTTCCATAGAAAGATAACGTTTTCAAAACGCTATCCCATCTGCATACAACGATGCTAAAAGTTCTTTACGGCGAGCATTGTGACCCTTGAAAACAATCTTATCAAGGTTTTTTTCATATTTGATCCATACACCTTTCTAAGATCAAGGTTGGATACGACTTGGTCTGTAAAACCCATGATAATCAAGTCGCTTCATCGTCCCTTTAGGTAACCAAATATCATAATTACTCGGAATCTCTGCACGATTAGTCTCTATATTACGAAGCCATGCTGGATTTAACTCAATCAGTAACGATGATGGTACCCCCACCTCTTTAGAAAGATCATTGAGCTTCATAGGCGTTACTAACTGAATACCTTCAATATTACTCGCCATGAATGTATAACGAAATCCTGGGAAATATTTATCTGGCTCTTTCGCAATCTTCATCGCTGCTAAAAATTCTGCATAAAAGTTACGAGAAGCAAACTGAAATGCGCCTTCACTATAGTTAAAAACTATTTTCCCCATATCATTACCATAACGCTCTTTAGCACGAATACCGTGACCTACCCCTGAGTTATAAGCCGTAATCGTTAAAGGCCAATAATTCACAATATTATGGTTATATGCCATTAATTTTGCCGCCCCTTGCGCTGAGTGGCGAGGATCAAAGCGAGAATCTAAGACATTTGCCCTCATTGGCATAAAGCTTCTTGCGGTAGATGGCATAAATTGCCACATTCCAGAAGCACCCACTTTAGAGCGTGCCCCTTTATTAAAAGAGGATTCTACATGGGGTAAATAAGCAATTTCCTCTGGTAATCCTGCTTGTCTAAAGACCTTTTTAAAATAAGGAATATATGCCTGACTTCGCTCTAAACCACGGCGAAACTCTGATTTAAGACCTCTTTGTCCCCGTAACCTTTCCGAAGCTCCAATTAAAGCCTCAGGCCCCCCTGCTTTAAGCAGCATCTTTTTAATACGTTCTTGATTACTTGTTAAAGGTCTAGGGTTTAACATCGCCTCTTCAATCACCAAAAGGTCATCTTGAATCAGTTCAGAAATGGTATCCCATGTCATACGATCGCCTTGACGAATAGGAGAGAGTTCATAAACCACCTCTAAATAACGGTTATCATGGAATGCAACGACATCCGTATCCCACCGAGAATAGACATGCGTCCAAAAATTAATCATCGGTGCCATTGCCTTTGGCTCAGGAAATTCCACCCGAGAAGTAGGTCTAGGAGCGCTAGCGCATCCTGCAACAATCAAAATGAGAAGCATCAGCACGAAATGACGTTGCCATGCTCTAATATTTTTCAAAAAACTCATCAGTAAAGTGCCTCTTCTCAGCTAGTTGCCGCAATAATTGATTTCCCAAAGAATCGAACAGTTAGCGCCGAAAAACCTTAGCCTCTCGGTTCTCACCTATCTTTTCATTAGCATAGGGGATTAAATTCTCTAAAATTGATTAAGGGATAGATTCTCTATCCCTTATGGTGACTATTAACCTTTCATTTTTACCATTAACGCCGTTAATGATCAATGAACAATTATATATTGAATATCCTACTTAGATAATCGCTTTCGCACGAGATATTGCTGCTAGCACTTGCGCTGGCGCTGTACCACCATGATGATTACGTGCAGCAACCGATCCTTCTAGGGTTAAGTATTCAAACACATCAGCCCCAATTAGATCTGAGAACTGCTGTAATTCTGAAAGTTCCATGTCCGCTAAATCACGCTCTGTTTCAACGCCTAAACGAACCGCATTACCCACAACTTCATGCGCATTTCTAAAAGGCATGCCTTTACGCACTAAGTAGTCTGCTAGGTCTGTTGCTGTTGAGAAACCTAACTTTGTGCGCTCATACATTTGTGCTTTTTTACTAGAGATCGCAGGAATCATATCGGCAAATGCACGCACGCAACCTAATACTGTATCGACAATATCAAATAGCGGTTCTTTATCTTCTTGGTTATCTTTATTATAAGCAAGCGGCTGGCTCTTCATTAATGTTAAAAGAGAGAAGAGATGACCATAAACACGGCCAGTTTTCCCACGGACTAACTCTGGTACATCCGGATTTTTCTTCTGCGGCATGATGGAAGAACCGGTACAGAAACGATCTGGCAAATTAATAAAATCAAATGCCGGCGTTGCCCAAAGCACTAACTCTTCTGAAAAACGTGAAAGATGCATGGATAAAATCGAGGCATCTGCGGCAAATTCAATAGCAAAATCACGATCTGAAACAGAATCTAACGAGTTTTCAGATGGCGCATCAAAGCCTAAAAGTTTTGCTGAGAGATGACGATCAATCGGATAAGTAGTTCCGGCAAGTGCAGCTGCCCCTAATGGTGAAATATTAAGGCGTTTACGACAATCTTGAAAACGTGATCTATCACGTTTAATCATCTCAAACCATGCCATTAAATGATGACCAAAAGTAATTGGCTGCGCAACTTGAAGATGCGTAAATCCTGGCATAATCGTATCATGCTCTTTTTCTGCGACTTCTAAAATTCCTTCTTGAAGGCGCTTTAATTCCGCATCAATCAAATCTAGTTGATTACGAAGCCAAAGACGGATATCTGTTGCCACCTGATCATTACGTGAACGGCCTGTATGTAAGCGTTTTCCAGCAATACCAATTTTTTCAGTTAAGCTTGACTCGATATTCATATGCACATCTTCAAGCTCAATTGACCATGGGAATTCACCAGCTTCAATCTCTTTTTTTACTGCTGCTAAACCCTCTTTAATCAATTTAAAGTCTTCTTCTGTCAAAATCCCTTGCGTAGAGAGCATCTCTGCGTGCGCAAGCGAGCCAGCGATATCTTCAGCGTACATACGTTGATCAAAGTTCACAGATCCTGTAAAGGCTTGCACAAATGCATCTGTACTCTCTGAGAAACGTCCGCCCCACTGTTTATTGACTTTATTCGACATCATCTTTTCCTTCTTCTATTTCCTGATAAATAGGTAGTATCACTTCAACCTGCGTTCCAACTCTATCTTTGCCAGAATAGATCGCAATTCTACCATTATGTTCTTCAACAATTTTTTTCACTACAGATAAACCTAAGCCCGTTCCTTTTGATTTAGTAGAAACATAAGGCTCAAACATTCGATTGATAAGGGATTCATCAATACCGCTTCCATTATCATTTACTCTTAAAATTAAGGTCGCTTCATCTTGCAATTGCAGATCTACTACCACTTTTCCATCTAAATTCTCTTTATCTTCTTGGCATGCTTCAATCGCATTTTTAATGAGATTATGAAAAAGCTGACGTAGCCGAATCTCATCCCCATTCACATAGATAGATTTTTTAGGCCTTAATAATATCACCTCAACACCGCGAACATAATCGCTATAAAGGAAGGTAACCTCTTCTGCTAAAATTGTAATATCAATTTTCTTAAGGTTAATCTTTGGCGCTCTTGCATATTGGCTGAAAGCATTCACCATCTTCTTCATCGCATTTACTTGGGTGATAATCGTCTGCGTTGATTTTTCTAATAAAAATTGATCTTCTATCTCGAGCTTTTCTTTTAGCTTAAAGGCCATGCGCTCAGCGGATAACTGAATCGGCGTTAAGGGGTTTTTAATCTCATGGGCAAGACGCCTTGCAACTTCCCCCCAAGCAGCTTCCCGCTCTGAGTTAATCAATTGCGTAATATCATCAAAGACGATCGCATAACCACTTGGCAAACTGCGATTCTCAAGAGGCTCAGATGTACGCACCGATAAAATCTGGGTAATACCTTTTTCAACGCGCATCACTTCTAAACGATCGGTCTCTTCTCCTAAGGATTTTTTCAAAAGATAATCTGCAAGTGGGGAAAAGAAAAATCCTAATGTTTCATCGATCGTTTCAGGCTCTCCTAATTTTAAGCGCTGTAAAAGCGCACGATCAGTGCCTAAGATCGAGAGCGCCGCTTCATTAAAGGTTCTAATTCTGCCGTGATTATCAAATACTAAAACACCAGATGAGAGATTTGCTAATACCGCTTCAAGATAAGAGCGCTGCGCCACTAAAAGTCTTTGGGAGGCCTTTTCCGCTTCATTTGATTGACGAAGCTTCATAATCATCTCATTAAAGGATTCTGTTAAAAAACCGATCTCATCATTAGATTTTACGGTAATTTCTCGATCAAAATTCCCTTCAGAAACTGATTTAGAAGCAATTGAAAGCCGGCGAATAGGATTCACTAAACGCCGCGTTGCAAAGTAAGATCCCCCTAATGCGAGCAAAATTGCTAATAATGATACTAATGTCAAAATTGCAATTAATTGCCCCTTTAAAGATTCTTGTAAGGTTTTATATTGTTTATAGCTCTCTACAGAACGCTGCGTTGAGAGCCCTAACTCTGTATAGCGTGGGGGAATTTCATAAATGGCTTGTACCACTCTTGGGACATCGGAATCAACGCGAATGATGACTCGTACCTGTAACTCATCATCTCCCACAGGTTCAAGCCAGACATAATCCATATCATTAAAGACACTCATTAAAACAATGTCATTAGGTAATTCTGGAAGATTAACAGTGGTATTACTAGAACTTGTTGCTAAGATTCGTCCTCGATGATCAAAGACCGTAAGATCCATTGCGTTCGCATCAAAGCGTAAATTCTCAAGCTCATAAGCTAAATCTAATGAGTTTAATTGCGCAACTCGATCCCCTATAGATTGGGTGATTTCTAAAGCATCTAAGCGGCGAGTTTCAAGCGCTGATTGTGCTAGCGTTAATGCATCATCAAACCCTTGATCTAAAGACTCATCAAACCAGCTATCAATCCCTCTTTGAATCATCAATCCTGCAAAGAGGAATAAAATTACAATCGGCACAACAGAGAGTCCTGAGAAGAACATCATCATTCTCGCATTTAAACGAGCGCCTAATCGCTTTTTACGAACCCCCTGAAAGAGCTGGATTAAAAAGTAAGTCACAAGGGAAATTAAAGAGAGATAGCAAATTGCACCTGCCACAATAATCCAGGTGTAATAACGAGTATAAAGCGCCGCTGACTCAATAGAGCGGACCATCACTCCAAGGATAATCGTTAATAGTACCGAGAGCAGAATAAAAAGCGTAAAAGCATGTTTACGCAATAGACTCATCATATTTTCAGCTCCCATTTATACCAGCTGGAATTTAACCACCAATTTTTCGATAGATATGCCGGAATCCGAAGGGGCGTAGGAAGCGCTTCAATATCTAGCCAAAGCTTTGCTTCTCCCTGATAATCACCGATCTTAAATCCATCCTCATCCATTAACTTAAACTCAATATTACTAGGCGTTGAAATTGAAAATAACGCTAAACTCAAAGTAGGATAACTATGCTGTTTCTTTGTCTCAATATCTCGCACAACAAATTGCTTAGAGAGCCCATGATAAAAGAGTAGATAGCGAATCTCTTTGGCATAATTATTGCCATTCCAAAAACTCCAAAAACCTTTCTCTTGAATACGAATATCATACACAAATGTTAAGGGGATTCCATTTAACAGCATCTGCGTCTGCTCTTCACTCATCACAATATCGCTTTTAATCGATAGCAACATATCCACTTTAGTCAAAGTACCATTTAATAGTTGGTCAGTATCTCGAATACGTGCCATCGCTGAACCGGCTTGATAAAAATCACTTCTAACACTTTGAACTTCTAAGGAAGATTGCTTTGGCGCAGCTTCACTCCATTGTAGTGGTAGCAATAATCCACTTATCATTATCAGTAATAAAAGATGAGATCTTTTGATAAAATCGCTATAAAAAAAAGATAGCAAGTTTTGAGAAGCGGTTAATAAACCACTTCCCCATCGTCTATCTCTTTTTACAAACCGATCTAATCTCATCAATATGATTTACCTAAGGTTTTACCTATGATTCAAATGCAACCTTCTCTAGTAACGCGTAATAAAAGCCATCAACACTCTTTTCAGATTCAAAATATCGAGGAAGAATTTGCACACCAACATCTCTAGCTTCTGCAAAGGGGAGCTCAAATTTGATCTCACTTGCACTTTTTTCAGATTTTAAGAAATGGCGAATCTGCTGCTCATTTTCATCTTTTAAGATTGAACAAGTCGCATACAACAACTTACCGCCCACTTTTAACTGCTTCCATGCGTGTGCTAAAATTTCAGCCTGAATCCCTTTTAAGTTATTAATATCCGACGCTAAACGCAAACGCTTAATATCCGGATGGCGATGCATAATGCCGGTAGCTGAACACGGCACATCTAATAAAATGCGATCAAACATCTGATCAGTTTCATAAACTTCGCAAGGAATGGCTTCAATTGAGACAAAATCAGGGACTTGCCCACAAACACGCTCAACATTCTCCACAACTCTAGTAAGACGCTCTTTTGAGCTATCTAAAGCCACTAACTTTTGCAGTTTTGGCGCTCTTTCTAAAATCGCCGTTGTTTTTCCACCTGGTGCGGAGCAGGCATCTAAAACGATCATCCCTTCTTGTAGATCCAAAAGCTGCGCAGCTAACTGAGCGGAGGCATCTTGAACACTCACATCCCCATTTGAAAACCCCGGTAAAACATCCACACTGACAGGTTCTTCTAATACAATCGCTGTTTCTACAAAATGGTGTGCCATCGCCGGAATACTTGCCGCTTTTAATTTCTCTAAATACGCTTCTCGACTATTTTTTTGTAAATTAACGCGCAAAATCATCTCAGGATGAAGCTGATAAAAGGTTCCGATCTCTTCTAACGCTTTCTCACCCCACTGCGTTTCAACCCGTTTTGCAAACCATGCTGGCATATTACTCTTACCGGCCAGGAATTTTGCAGGGGGTAATTTCCCTCTTTGAATATTTCTTAAAATCGCATTTGTTAATCCCGCAGCCCAAAGCTTACCCATCTCTTTAATAAGATTAACCCAGTTATTTAAAATGGCATATTCCGCAGTTGCCATCTCTGTTAACTCATAGGCTGCTAAAATCTGTGCTAATTTCACTTCAATCTCAGCAGCTTTAATTGGCTTTGAGAGCATCTGCGAAACCCGATCATCTAATGCATCATATTGTCTTAATGTGCCAAATAAGAGATGTTGCACAAACCGTTTGTCACTATCACTTAAATTTCCCGATAAACGAGGCAACGCATCTGTTAAGGATTCTCCATGCAAAACAGCGTTAAGAATCTCCACTGCGACAAACCTTAGATTATTCATTAATTTTGGATATAGCGCTTCTTTAATTGCCATCTATTGACATACCTTTTGATTAATTTCGTGACCTTTAATAAAGAGCGCACTCTCCATTTTTCTTTTACCCGCTACTTGCAGCTCTAAAATCTCAAGCTCAAAGCCATCGCCTGTCACAACATAAATTTTATCCGCTTCAACACGCAAAGTGCCGGCCGTAGCTTGTGACTTATTGGCGGTCTTTGCAACTCTAAAGAGCTTTAACAACTCCCCATCAATGCTCGTAAAAGCCCCAGGAAATGGATTAAAGGCATGGATTTTTCGCATAATTGTTTCATGGTCTTCTTCCCAATTCACCTTTGCTTCCTCTTTAGAGATTTTCTCAGCATAAGTGATCCCTTCCTCTAGCTGTTTTTGGGGGCTTTTTTCACCTGCAACAACTGTTGGAATC
The DNA here is from genome assembly GCF_022655595.1 of Ignatzschineria rhizosphaerae. Classification (NCBI taxonomy): domain Bacteria; kingdom Pseudomonadati; phylum Pseudomonadota; class Gammaproteobacteria; order Cardiobacteriales; family Ignatzschineriaceae; genus Ignatzschineria; species Ignatzschineria rhizosphaerae. The sequence continues at coordinate 388,192 of NZ_CP093379.1, read as the reverse complement.
GTCTCTAAAAGTAACTTAGCGCCCAATACTTTTAACGTATCATGAAGCTCGATCATTGTTGTTTCTGGGGTAATAGCGACAGAAGCCTCACTCCAAACATCGCCGGTATCTAATCCTTTATCCATCTGCATGATTGCAACGCCAGTTTTATCATCCCCAGCTTCAATCGCGCGGTGAATAGGCGCAGCGCCTCTCCATCTTGGTAGTAAGGAAGCATGAATATTTAAGCAACCAAGTTTTGGAGCTTTCAATACTGCCTCTGGCAAAATTAAGCCATAAGCGACCACAATCATTAAATCAGCATTAAGCAAAGCTAACTCCTCTTGTGCTTCACTATTACGAAGAGAAAGAGGTTGGTATACAGGAATATCATGTTTTAGAGCAACTTCTTTAATAGGCGTAAACTGCATCTTCTTACCTCTGCCTCGAGGACGATCCGGCTGCGTATACACCGCAACAACTTCATGCTCACTCCCAATCAACGCCTCTAATGTCGGCACTGAAAATTCTGGGGTTCCTGCAAAAATAATTCGTAAACTCATTACCTACTTCCTCTTTACTAATCTTCTTTTAAACAGCTTTAAATATCTTTGAAACAGCGCGTAAAACCTATCATTTATCATAAAGAGATTTACTAAAGGTTAATCCTTTATCTCCTTAGGGATGATTGATGCGATGAGTTAAGCTTCTGCCTCTTCACGCTCACGCTCTTTTAAGACTTTTTCCAGCTTTTTCAAAACACGTTGTTGCTTCATTCGAGATAAGTAATCGATGAAAAGCACCCCATTTAAATGGTCTAATTCATGCTGAATACAACGCCCTAATAACTGATCGGCTTCTAATTCGAAAAAATCCCCATTAGCATCTTGCGCTCGAACTGTAATTTTCTCAGGACGAATAATCGGACCGCTATACATTGTTGGCAACGAGAGGCATCCCTCTTCAGCAGCATCTGTCTCTTCAGATTCTGCAATAATTTCCGGATTAATAAAGACTCTAGGATCATCTCGCTCTTCTGAGCAATCTGTGACAAATACACGTTTTAAAACGTTCACTTGGTTTGCCGCAAGCCCAACACCTTTTTCTGCATACATCGTCTCTAACATATCCGCTACAAATGTTTTTAACGCATCATCAAATTCCGTCACCGGCTCTGCTTTTGCTCTTAAAGTTGGATGCGGAACAGTAATCACATTTAAGATCGCCATATCAATAAATCTCTCTCTTTCTATCTTAATGTCCTATATAAAATAGAACTTCTACAAAACGAGTTATTTTACACTACTTAGCGCTTTCTCGGTAGCTTTCAAAATAATTTCATTAAGATAGTAAAAATGCTATAAATCATCCATAACGACCACTTTCGCACAATTGTTCACTTAGCGCCTTTTGCACTTTTTACAACCGCACCAAAATAGCATAACTATATGATAAAAAACCATTTTCCAAAATCATCATTTTATAGCTCATCGAAAATGGGGAGAAAATATCATGGCTGACCGACAACATCTTAAGTTTGTAGCGCTCCTACTTGTGGCGACTTTCTTTATGGGATCATCCTTTCCCACTGGCAAATTTTTAATCTCTACAGAACTCATCCCGCCCTTTTATCTCGGGGGTGTGCGCTTTATCATTGCCGGCATCGCACTTCTTATTTATTGCGCCTTTCGTGAGGGCTTCTCTCAAATAATTCCCCATACAGAGACTTCTATCTCCCGAGGATTTCTAAATCTCTTTTTGATTGGGCTTTTACAAACCGCCTCTGCCATGGGCTTTTTAAATCTAGCACTTGGGCGCATCGATTCAGCATTAGCCTCAGTCTTATTTTTTACCAATCCTCTTTGGGTATTAATTTTCGCCCATTTTATAAAGATCGATCGATTTACCCTTCAAAGACTTCTCGGATTAATACTCGGTATTGCCGGCGTATTTCTATGTCTTAATGTCGAAAAAGAAGGAAGCTTTCTGGGCATGTTCTTTGCGCTCTTAGGCGCTATTAGCTGGGCACTTTGCACCATTTCCACCAAAACAATTCTCGCTATTAAAAATCCCCCCTTTGTCCTTGCAGGTTGGCAAATGCTCTTTGGCGGCATTGTGCTGTATCTTATCTCTTCTCTTTTAGGAGAATCTTATTCGCTCTCTGATATCTCTACACTAGGCTGGTTTAATTTTTTATGGTTAATTTTTCCTGCATCAGTAGGTTCTTTTTCTCTCTGGTTTTTAGCACTTCAAAAAGGGGGCGCCGCGCAAACCTCCGCATTTCTCTTCCTCACGCCAATGTTTGCCACAATATTAACCATTTTATTTTTAGCCGAAACATTATCCGTCAGATTCATATTAGGTTGCTTACTAATTTTTTCCGCGATATATATTATTAATCAACGCAAAAAACCTTCAATCACTTTAAGGGGGATGAAATAATAATTTTACTTAATAAAGCGGCGACTTTAATACACTTAAAAGGTTAAAAATAGCCTTATGAGAGTTTTTAGAGTGTGAGCACCTTTTAATTAGGAAAAATATTATATAAGTCAAACTCAAGTAAAGTTCTCCCCATACTCCTTAAAAAGAGTGATATAACTAATGGGGTAATTTAAGAATTTTTTATATCGTAAACAATTCAGGCACAAGGATATTAAAAGAGCTTTTACAAATGGAGATGTAAAAGAAAAAACTCTGATATCCCTGACCCAAAACCATCAATAAATAACAATAAAAACATCTCAAAGATAGATGTTTATAGGAGTTAAACAGTATGTATGCTTTAGTCATCAATTGCGGAAGTTCCTCTCTTAAATTTGCTTTAATTAGCTCAAAAGAACGCCAAACGATTATTAGTGGCGGCGCTGAGCAGCTCGATTCACCAGAGGCATCTCTTACTATCAAACATGATGGCAAAAAAACAGATGCACTTAAAGACAGTAGTCACCTTGGCGCTTTTAAAGAGATTTTTGCCTATCTTGATCAAAAAGGATTTGCCAAAAATATCATCGCAGTTGGCCATCGTGTTGTTCATGGCGGTGAATACTTCCAAGAATCTGTTGAAATCACGCCTGAAGTTATTGAGATTATCAAAAAATGTGCGCCACTTGCGCCGATCCATAACCCTGCAAACTTAATTGGTATCTTAGCAGCGCAAGAAGTTTTACCAGCACTCCCCCACGTTGCGGTCTTTGATACGGCCTTTCACCAAACAATGCCCGAAGAAGCATATCTTTATGGACTTCCGCTTGAGATTTATGAAAAATATAATATCCGCCGCTATGGCTTCCACGGTAGTAGTCATCGCTATATTACGGAAAGAACGGCGCGCATCTTAGATATTCCGCTTGATAAACTCAATATCATTAGCTGCCATCTTGGAAATGGCGCTTCAGTGGCTGCGGTTAAACATGGTAAATCTGTTGATACCAGTATGGGTTTAACACCGCTTGAAGGGCTAATGATGGGAACTCGCTCAGGCTCATTAGATCCTGGCTTAATTCCTTACCTCGTTGAATGTTTAGATTATGATATTTATGAAATTGATAAACTCTTAAACTTCAAAAGTGGATTACTCGGCATCTCCGGCGTCTCTAATGATTGCCGTCTTTTAGAATCAAAAGCGAAAGAGGGGCATGTTCGCTCTCGACTAGCGCTTGATATGTTTGGTTATCGCGTATCAAAAACCATCGCCTCTTACCTTCCTGCTCTTCAGCGTTTAGATGCTATCGTATTTACAGGCGGAATTGGTGAAAATTCCGTCTATATCCGTGAGCTTATTATGAGCCAGCTCGCTTTCTTAGGATATACCTTCAGCAACCCTTCAAATAGTTTTTGTACCGGTGGTAAAGAGGGCGTTATCGCAACAAGCAGCGGCTTTGGTAAAGCTTTAGTTGTTTGCACCGATGAGGAGGGCATGATTGTCCAAGATACCCTTGAAATCCTTGCTAAAAAAGAAAAAAGCGAATTAAGGCAGAGATATGCAATATCACTGCCACCTTATTACTAGATGACGCAGATTTTACAATATTCATCAGCTTCATTGCCGCGCGCAATCATCTACTAAAAGATCTAATCGCGTTGACATCAGGTATAACCTCACCACGCCTTAGATCTTTTTCATATATTTATCTATCGATAGCATGCACTATCATTTTAAACATCAAAGATTCATCCATTGACATACTTCTCTTTGATAAGGAGTTACCATTATGAAAACTTTATTTGTGGCACCTACGGGTGATATTCAGAGCCTAAGCTCCATCTCTCTTGCCCTTGTGGATGCACTCAATGCAGCAGGCATCAAGGTCGGATTCGTTAGACCCATCGGAGAAGATAATAATCGCTCAGAGAAACTCTATCGAGAACTCTTTAATGATGAAACACCCCTTCCTATTTTAGAAGGCGCTGTCAATCAGGCCATTCGCTCTAATCAATATGATGAATTATTAGAAGATATTGTCGGCCGCGTTGCGGAAGCTGGGAAAAATCATGATGTCGTTGTTGTGGAAGGGTTAACTTACAATAATAGTCGCCCTTATACCCACGATCTAAACGCAGATATCGCTCGCACACTTTGTGCAGGCGTTGTCTTTGCCGGCAACTCCCTTGCTAATACCCCGGAAGAAGTCGCAGCTCACTTTGATTTAAATGCTTATATCTATAGTGAGTCACATATCTGGCTTGCAGGTTACATTATTAACCATGTTAAAGATCCTTCAGCGATCGCAAAAACTATCACCTATTGCCAAACAGATTTTTGTAAATCTTTAGAAGTTTTAGGAATCATTCCTGAAAATAAAGCGCTAACCGATGACCTAGAAGCTATTCGCTTTATTACCCAACATTTAGATATTCAATCACTGCTAAAGCAACTCAAAGAACCTAGTGCAAATCGTATGCCACCATCGGCATTTCGCTACAAACTTATTAAGAGCGCACAAGCTGCAGATCGTCGAATTGTTCTTCCTGAAGGGGAAGAGCCACGTACTTTGCGTGCAGCAACCATCTGTGCTGAGCGAGGCATTGCAAGATGCGTTCTATTAGGGGATAAAGCAAAAATTAAAACCATTGCCAAAGATAATAATATTATTATTCCCGATCACGGCATTGAAATATTAGATCCCAAAGATATTGCCGAACAATATGTAGCAGGCTTTGTAGAAAGACGCGCGCATAGAGGCGCTACAGAAGAAACTGCCCGTGAAGCCTTAAAAGATAGCGTTGTAGTTGGCACCATGATGCTAGCCGTTGGCGATGTTGATGGCTTAGTTTCAGGAGCCGTCCATACAACAGCAGATACTATTCGCCCTGCCTTTCAGCTCATTGGTACTGATAAAAATTCCAAACTCGTATCAAGCATCTTCTTTATGTTAATGAAAGATCAGGTTCATGTTTATGGGGACTGCGCCGTTAATCCAACCCCAACACCTGAACAGTTAGCCGATATTGCAATCCAATCAGCAGAATCAGCCAAAATATTTGGGATTGAACCTCGTGTTGCAATGCTCTCTTACTCAACGGGGACATCAGGCGCTGGTGAAGAGGTGGAAAAAGTTGCCAAAGCAACAGAAATTGCCAAAGAGAAAGCACCAGAACTACTCATTGACGGCCCTCTTCAATTTGATGCCGCAAGCGTTCTAAGTGTTGGAAAACAAAAAGCGCCTAATAGCAAAGTTGCAGGTCGAGCAACAGTCTTTATCTTCCCTGATTTAAATACTGGTAATATTACCTACAAAGCCGTCCAACGTAGTGCTAATGTTGTCTGTATTGGCCCAATGCTACAGGGCCTTGCTAAACCAGTTAATGATCTATCACGCGGCGCACTTGTCGATGACATTGTCTATACCATTGCCATTACAGCCTTACAAGGCTCGTAAAAGCACAACAATCAACTTCTCGCTCAATCATCTTTCAAAGATGTTGACCAATAAGACGCGAATTTAGGAAGTTTTTTGTTATACTATGAGGCTACTCAAATTTGAGTAGCTTTTTTTATGATGTATTAGTGTTGGAAAAGGCGTGATTGTTATCCGTTTAAGATCAACACATCAATTTGTTTATTGAGGGATATTGTGCCAATCATACGCCGATCACAAACAGAACCTTTTAGCGCAAAGCAGATGTATCAACTTGTTAATGATGTTGATTCATACCCAAACTTTCTACCTTGGTGCCGCGGCTCAAGAGTTCTAAAATCCACACCAACAATGATGGAAGCTTCTATTTTAACTGCTAAAGGACCACTTAATAAATGGTTTACAACGCGTAATACGTTAGTTGAGAATGAAAAAATCACCCTCAATTTAATAGATGGACCTTTTAAGCATCTACGAGGTGAATGGCATTTTGTAGATCTACCAGAAGGAGGCTCTGAAATTCATCTCATGATTGATTTTGACTTCTCATTTGGCCCTGCTCGCCTTCTATTAACCCCTATATTTGAAAATATTGCCGGTAGCATGGTTTCTGCATTTAGTGCGCAAGCAAAGGTTCGCTATGGTAAATTCATCGGCTAGGCAACGTGCTTTCATCACAATTGAGTTTGTTTTAGCACTACCTAACAAGCAGCCTATTGAGAGCCAAAAGTTTCAAGAAGGGATAACATTGAAAGAAGCGCTCCCTTTTTTTGCACTCTATCATAAGGCCGTTAAACAGATTGAAAACCCCATTTTTGGGGTGTTTAATATTAAGGTTGAAGATGATTATCTGTTAAAAGATGGTGATAGAATTGAAGTCTATCGCCCGCTTATTATTGATCCTAAAAAAGCACGTCAAATCCGCGCAGCAAGAGATCCGCAATTTAAACATAAAAAGTGGTAAATATCGCTTTTTCTAAAAGCCATTACTAAAAAAAATAATAAAGCTATAAAGCCTTAATGATTTCTCTTATAATTCGGGAACAACAGTTAGGCTTACCTCTTACCCATCTTAATTTTTACTTCAGCAACAGTATGTTAATTTCTGATTTCTTCTAAGAAAGCAGCAGCACCGCCTGCCAATTTCTAAGTTGAAATATTCTAAAATTCTTACTCTATTGTTGATATGACTTTCTTATGAATAACACTAATCCTGTATTACAAAAATCACTTTTTTCACTGAGTTGGCCGATCTTTATCGATATCCTTTTGCACTTAGTGACACTCCTTATTAATACCTATATGATTAGCCATATCTCCCAAAAGATGGTGGCAGCAACAGCGGCAAGCAATCAGTTTTTTGATACCACGGTTACTATCTTTAGCTTTATCGGCATTGGTTGTAGCGTGGTTGTTGCACAATATCTAGGCGCAGGAAAACGCGAAGAGACTCGTAAAGCAATTCATCTTTCTATTGCGCTCAATTTTCTTTTAGGGCTTATCTGCTTTTTAATGATCTTCTTCTTTGGTCGCTCATTATTAGTCTTAATGAACACGCCTGATGATATTTTAGAGATGAGTAACAACTACTTCCATATCATTGGATTTTGTTTAATATTTGAAGCACTAGCGGTTATTCTAGCATCTTGCTTACGGGTTTATGGTCATTCAAAAGTGCCGATGTATGTCTCCTTTATCATGAATATCGTCACTATTCTTGGTAATATCCTCGTACTTTATGGCTTCTTTGGATTACCACAGCTTGGGCTTGAAGGCGTTGCCTGGTCAACCGTAGTCGGGCGTTTAATTGGTGTTTCCCTTCTCTTTTATCTTCTTTTTTATGGCATTAAGGTTAAACTCGACTTCACCCTCTTTTTTAAATTTAAAAAAAATATTATTCAACAGATCCTCAAAATAGGATTACCTTCAGCTGGTGAAAACCTCTCTTGGTCAGGACAAATGTTAGTAATGTTAGCCTTTGTTGGCTTGATGGGTGAACAGAGCTTAGCGGCGCATAACATCTACATTCAACTCTCTTATATGCTGATGCTCTTTGGAATTTCTATTAGTATTGGCAATGAGATTATTGTAGGTCATTTAGTAGGAGCTAAAGCCTTTGATGCGGCATATTCTCGAACCTTTAAAAGCTTAAGAATGGGGATGATTGTCACCCTTGGCGTTGTCATTGCCTTTTATCTCTCCCGCCATTTTATTGTTGATAATTTTACTGAAAATACGATCGTTCAAGATCTTCTTTTACCGATGTTTCTCCTCTCTATCTTTTTAGAACCAGGACGCACGCAAAATATTGTGATGGTCAATGCGCTTCGGGCAACTGGAGATGCTAAATTCCCTCTGATTACAGCCATCATCTTTATGTGGGGAGTTGCAATTCCTATAGGATACTATTTAGGAATCGTCAAAGAGATGGGATTAATCGGTATCTGGATTGGCTTTTTATCTGATGAGTGGATTCGCGGCTTAGTCAATGCTTGGCGCTGGAAATCTCGTAGATGGGAAAATAAACGACTCAATATTGAAGCGCACTAAAGCCCCCAATTACCACCCCACAAACAATCCGACTTTAAAGATCTTAACAACCACATCAACACCCTAGAGTTAAATTCTCCACAAGATGTGCTACCCTAAAGTAATGTTAGATCAATTAAAAGGAGCCTAAGATGTCACAGGTATTTATTGTGGGAGGATCAGGTCAAATTGCACGTTTATTGGCAACCACTCTTTCAAAGGGAGGTCATCAAGTACAATCAATGTATCGAACCCCCTCTCAAAAAGAGGCGCTTCAAGCATTAGGAGCAAAACCTATCTTAGGAAATCTCCTAGAACTAACACCGCAAGAGCTCTCGGAACTCATGAAAGGGAGTGATACTGTTGTTTTCTCAGCAGGAGCTGGTGGAAAAGGTGGCATGGAGATGACTGATGCCATTGATGGTAAAGGGCTTGAGCTTTCGGTTAAAGCGGCTGAAAAGGCAGGAATTAAACGCTTTATTCTTGTTTCAGCCTTTCCTGAAGCAGGTCGAGATAAGGCGCTTGGTGAAGGCTTTGAAAACTATATGCGCATCAAAAAAGCCGCAGACGTTTACCTTACTCACTCAACTTTAGATTGGGTAATCGTAAGACCCGGCACCCTTACCGATCATCATGGTTCTAAAAAAATCAACGTAGGACCTGCTATCGCTTATGGGGATGTTTCTCGAGAAAATGTCGCCCTAACTTTAGCGCAAATCATCGAGCATCCTAAAATCAAAAAGATCATCATTGAACTTACAGATGGAGATACAGATATCCCGCACGCTATTGCAGCACTTTAAAATAGCGTGATTATTAACAGGATAAAGGAAATATTTAGTCAATACCGAGAATCTAGACTTTTCCTAGATTCTCGGTGTTATATATCATAACCTATAATCTATCAGCAATATCAGCACCTGACGAACCTTCTAATATAATGAAATCGCTTTAAAAGCCACTCAATCAGAGTGGAAATCTCGGTTTAAGATGCAAAAAAATCACTCTCTCCGGCATCGTGCAGACTGCTTTGATTCACATTCCTCCCGGCTTTACTTTTAAAGCAGTTTCTTAAACCCAATCGGCTCCCCACTTTTAATGCTGATGCTTTAATATCATTGAAAGACTATTGAAACTCAAATTGGCGCCACGCTTCATATACCGCAATCGCCACCGAATTTGAAAGGTTTAAACTCCTACCAGCATTTTCAACCATCGGTAAACGAAGACGCTGCTCAGCTGGTAAACCAAAGATAAAATCTTCAGGAAGCCCTCTTGTTTCTGGGCCAAAAATCAGTGCATCATTCTCTTCAAATTGAGCTTCAAAAAAATTTCGACTCCCTTTTGTGGTCATCGCATAGACCTTATGAGGTTTTATGGCCTCTAAACATGCTTGTAAATTAGGCCAAACATTCATATCTGCCCACTCAGCGTAATCAAGTCCGGCTCTACGAAGCGCTTTTTCTTCTAAGTTAAATCCAAGCGGCTCAATTAAATGAAGTTTCGCCCCACTATTAGCGCAAAGACGAATGATATTACCAGTATTAGGCGGAATTTCTGGTTCGTATAAAATGATCGATAACTGTTTATTCATATTTTTACTTCTACCAATTAAAATTTTAAGACTCAATTTACCTTTAAGTCAGATAAAGGACATTCTAAGCTCGTTACAACATCGACAACCCGATCATTTTCAAAACAAAACATCATTCCAGAAAAATAAACCTGTTGAGTAGACTCTTCTTTTATAAAGAGTGATAAATCTGGATATCTTTCAATAATTTGATGCATTTTTAAAAACGCATCTGAACGATCGAGTCCCAGCCAATCATAATGGATCAATACTCCCATTTCCTCTATCGTCACCATTAATGAATGAATACTCAAATCATCGTACATATTGGTAATTCCCCGATCAATACTTGTCATTAATAATGAAATCACAAAATATAACAAAATGGCAATAATCAATAAAAACACCCAATAACGCTTGAAAAAATGCATCTCATCACTCCAAAATCATCAATAGGGCTTTAGCATCCAATATTCATCCCTTTCTTATAGAAATAAAAAATTCCCACAACATCATATTATGGGAATTTTTATTAATCTAATATTTTAAATCTAAGCTTGAAAATTAAGCTTCGGTTCTAGCTGCTTTTTGAGCATTCGCTGCATTAATAAATGCAATAAAGAGCGGATGCCCATCTCTTGGCGTTGATTTAAACTCAGGATGTGCTTGCGTTCCTACAAACCAAGGGTGTTCTTTAAGCTCAATAAATTCAATTAAATTACGGTCATTTGTGCGACCTGAAATAATTAAATTACCATCTTGCAATTGATCTGCATAATCAAGATTCACACCATAACGATGACGATGACGCTCGCTCACATCTGTTCTACCATATGCGGCAAATACTTTAGTATCTTTTAGCACTGTTGAAGGTTGTGCCCCCACGGTCATATAACCACGGAACTCATCAGTCTCTTTATCACGCTGAGGATCAAGCATTTGAATAACAGGATAAGCAACGGTTGGATCTACTTCACTCGTATTAGCGCCCGTTAAACCTAAAACATTACGCGCATACTCGACAACTGCTAACTGCATCCCTAAACATAAACCTAGGAAAGGAATTTTATGCTCACGAATATATTGAATCGCACGAATCTTCCCTTCAATACCACGCTCACCAAATCCACCTGGAATCAACACCGCATCCATTCCTGCAAATGTTGCAGCAAGCGCCGTATCATCCATCGTCTCTAATGATGATGCTTCTACATAATGCAGTTTAATCTCTGTTTTTGTCTGAATGCCAGCATGGAAAAGCGCTTCATTAATAGACTTGTAAGTGTCTGTTAATTCGGTGTATTTCCCAACAATCATCACATTTGCCACTTTATCAGCAGAGGTAATATTTTCTAAAACCTGATCCCACTCAGAAAGATCGGCTTCTTTTGCTTGCATATTAAAATGCTCAAGTACGATGCGATCTAACCCTTGTGAATGAAGGATTCCTGGAATTTTATAGATAGAATCTGAATCAACACAAGATATTACCGCCTCTTCCACCACTGAAGTAAAGAGCGCAATCTTACGGCACTCTTCTTGCGGAATAGGCTCTTCAGTACGGCAAATTAAGATATCTGGTTGAATGCCAATTGAACGAAGCTCTTTTACTGAATGTTGTGTTGGTTTTGTTTTAAGCTCCCCTGACGCTCTTAAAAATGGCACTAATGTTAAATGCATAAAGAGTGAACGGCGAGGGCCAACTTCTGTTCTAATTTGGCGAATAGCTTCTAAAAACGGTAGAGATTCGATATCACCAACAGTACCACCAATTTCGATCAATGCAATATCAGCACCTTGCGCCACGCCATAAATACGATCTTTAATTTCGTTAGTAATGTGTGGAATCACTTGAACAGTGTTACCGTGGTATTCACCTGCTCTCTCGCGCTCAATAACAGTTTTGTAAACACGCCCGGCGCTAACACTATTACGGCGACTAGCAGTCATGCGAATAAAACGCTCATAGTGACCTAAATCTAGGTCTGTTTCTGCACCATCATCAGTTACAAAAACTTCACCATGTTGGAATGGGCTCATTGTCCCTGGGTCCACGTTAATATAAGGGTCCAATTTCATCATTGTAACCTTGAGGCCTCTTGCCTCTAAAATCGCACCTAAAGAAGCCGCTGCGATACCCTTGCCTAAAGATGAAACTACGCCACCTGTGACAAATATAAAATGTGTCATGAACCCACCCTGAATTTATGTGAATAAAAAGTCTATCAGGGAAGACATTTTAATATATTTCACAAAAAATTTCGATAAGAATTAAAATTCATTTTTTAAATCGCTAAATTTTTGACTGAGAATCCGACGAACGAAGCGAGCTTTTTGTGACAAGATTGAGTATAATTAAGCCTCCTATTTCTTAGTGCTAATTTAAAGGTTAAATTTAGTTATGTCGAAGATGAACGAACAATGCGCAAACGCTATTCGCGCGCTCAGCATGGACGCTGTTCAAAAAGCAAATTCAGGTCACCCTGGCGCACCAATGGGTATGGCTGAGATGGCAACTGCGCTTTGGGGCTTAAACCTCTCACATAATCCTAACAATCCACATTGGATTAACCGTGATCGTTTTGTCCTTTCAAACGGTCACGCATCAATGATTCTCTACTCTCTTCTTCATCTGACAGGTTATGCTGTATCAATCGATGATTTGAAAGATTTTCGTCAATTAAATGCTAAAACTGCAGGTCACCCTGAATATGGTTTTGCAGATGGAATTGAGACAACTACAGGCCCTCTTGGACAAGGTATTGCCAATGCTGTTGGTTTTGCCCTTGCTGAAAAGATGATGGCAGGAACTTATAACACGGATGAACACAAAATCGTCGATCACTACACATACGCATTCTTAGGTGATGGCTGTATGATGGAAGGTGTTTCTCACGAAGCTTGTTCACTTGCGGGAACCTTAAAGCTCAATAAGCTCATCGCACTTTATGATGATAATGGTATCTCAATTGATGGGGATACAAGCGGCTGGTTTACAGATAATACTAAACAGCGCTTTGAAGCCTATGGCTGGAATGTGATCGGTCAAATCGACGGACATAGCATTAAAGCCGTTGATGCTGCCATTAAAGAAGCGAAAAAATCAGATAAACCAACACTTATTATCTGTAGAACCTTGATTGGTAAAGGCTCTCCTAACAAGGAAGGCTCTGAATCAACGCATGGCTCACCATTAGGTCTTGAAGAGATTGCCGCAACGAAAGCAAGCCTTGGCTGGAATTTTGGCCCATTTGAAGTTCCAAAAGATATTTACGCAGCATGGGATGCTCGTGAAGCAGGCGATGCTAGAGAAGAAGAATGGAATCAACTTTTCGAAAGCTATGTAGCTGCAAACCCAGAAAAAGCAGATGAATTCTTACGCCGCATTGGTGGTGAGCTTCCTCACGATTTTGATGAAACCTTTAAAGCAGCACTCAACAGTGTTAACGAGAAAGCAGACAACATCGCAACACGCGTTGCTAGTAAAAATGCGCTTGACCTTCTTGCGACAAACCTTGCTGAAATCGTAGGCGGATCTGCGGACTTAACACCATCAAATAATACCTTCTTCAAAGGTAGCCGTGATTTAGATATCGCAACGGGTAAAGGTAACTATATCCGCTTTGGTGTTCGTGAATTTGGTATGTCTGCCATTATGAATGGCCTTGCGCTTTATGGTGGATTCATCCCTTATGGTGCAACGTTCTTAGTCTTCTCAGACTATGCGCGTAATGCCATCCGTATGAGTGCACTCATGGAGCAACGTGTAGTATATGTCATGACACACGATTCTATCGGTCTTGGAGAAGATGGCCCAACCCACCAACCTATTGAGCACGTTGAATCTCTTCGCTTAATTCCTAACTTAAACGTTTGGAGACCTTGCGATGCCGTTGAGACATTAGTTGCATGGGGTCATGGTTTACAAGCAGAAGACAACCCAACGCTTCTTGCGCTTTCAAGACAAAACCTTCCACACCAAACTCGTGATGCAAAAACGCTTGATAACGTCATTAAAGGTGGATACGTCCTCCTTGAAAATTCTGATGCCGATATCACATTAATTGCAACAGGCTCTGAAGTAGAACTTGCCATGAATGCAGCTAAAGAGCTAAACGCTCGCGTTGTTTCAATGCCATGTGTAGAGCTCTTTAGAGCACAAGATAGCGCTTATAAAGCAGCCGTTTTAGGAAATACTAAACGCCTAGCGATTGAAGCTGGCGTAACACGTGGTTGGTATGAATTTGCTGACGATGTTGTAGGTATCAATACATTTGGCGCATCAGCTCCGGCAAATCAACTCTTTGAACACTTTGGCTTCACCGTTGATAATGTTATTCAACACGCTCAAGCTTTATTAGCAAAATAACTAGCAATGATTTAATCAATCACTTGGTAACATTAAAATCCCGTAAAGATCTCTACTTTACGGGATTTTTTTAATACCTTATTTCCCATCCTTTCCTCACTACCTTTAAAATTACCACTCTTAATCCCTTATATTTCAAATATCGCCTCAAAACTTAAACTATTAATATTTAAGGCATTTTTAATAAGCACGACAAACTTCAGCATAATATTCAATTTTTTTTACATTTAATCGTTTATTGTCATCCTTTAGAGATACTACTAATAGATGATAAATATCAAAAACAATCTCTTGAAATTGAGATCTTTAAGCCTCATCTAGTAATGAGCTATTCCTAAAATGATGATCACAAAATGTTTATAAAAAAGGATTCTTATTCAAAAAATAATAAGCAATCAAACTATTGCGACAAATTCTATACAACTTCAGATGAAGTACAGGAACTTTTAGGTATCGTCAAAAATATAATGCTAGAATGATCGGCTATTAATTCAATTTTTTAACTTAATTTTTATGGAGCATTTATGAAGCGTTTAATGTTTGCTTTATCTGCCTTATTAGTTTCACCGGCATTTGCACAGCAAGAACAACAAAGCATCGTCCCTACCTTAATTCTTTTTGGTGGTATGTTCGTTGTAATGTATTTCTTAATGATTCGCCCGCAACAAAAAAGAGCAAAAGCTCATCGTGATCTTATCGGCTCACTTAAAGTGGGTGACGAGATCCTTTTAAGCTCAGGCTTTGTAGCAAGAATCAGAGCATTAGATGAAAACTATGTGAGTGCAGAAATCGCTCCTAACGTTGTAATCAAAGCTCAGCGCCAAGCGATTAACTCTCTTTTACCAAAAGGTACTTATAAAGAGAAACTTGATGCGACTTCTGAAAAAACAGAAAAAGCAGACTAATATTATTTAGCACTGCCCTTTCTGGATGCCGGGCCTCTAATAGAGGTACCGGTATATTTGATTCACTTAGATAAAAAGTAACCCAGTAATTATGCTAAATCGCTATCCACTTTGGAAAAACATTCTGATTTTTGGGGTCATTGTTCTCTGTACGATATTGGCTCTCCCAAACTTATTTGGTGAAGACCCTTCTATTCAGATCTCCCCCACAAGAGATACTCAAATCAACCAAGCTTTGGTTGAACAAGTTGATTCTGTTCTCAAGAAAAATAACTTTGATGTTAAACGCATTGAAGAAGGTGAAGACCAACTTCTGATTCGTTTCAAAGATACTGAAGAGCAGCTGAAAGCTAAAGATCTTCTTGATGGTGTATTACAAGATCAATATCTCACAGCTTTAAACCTTGCTCCAGATATGCCAAATTGGCTCTCAGGCCTTGGGTTACAACCAATGTATTTAGGACTTGACCTTCGTGGTGGAGTTCACTTTTTATTAGAAATCGACATGGATGGGCTGATTAATCAGCTCACTAACACCTATGCCGAAAGTATCCGCGCAAACTTAACTGAGAAAGGCTTAACGCCACTTATCGAAGTGACTGATGCGCAAACGATTACTGCTGCTTTTGCGAATGCTAATGAGGCGAATCGTGCAAGAACACTTCTTGCAAACAACCAATCCTTTATGGAGCTAAGCTTTGACACAACAGGTAATCGCCTAACTGCTAATATCAGCAATAAAGAGATTAATGAGCGTAAAGCCAGTGCCGTAGTTCAAAACATCGCAACGCTTCGTAATCGTGTTAACGAACTTGGGGTTGCAGAACCAATCATCCAACAACAAGGGCTTGATCGTATTGTTGTTCAGCTTCCGGGCATTCAAGATACAACTCGTGCAAAAGAGATTCTAGGAACAACGGCAACACTTGAGTTTCGTATTGTAGATGATCGCTCAGCAACAGAAGCACAACGTGCGCTCCAAACAGGTCGTGCGCCACTAGGAACAAAACTCTACCAAACGCGTGAGGGTGTTCCATACCTTTTAAAACGCCAGGTGATTTTAACAGGGGAATCAATTGTTAAAGCCACTGCAGGTTTAAACCCTGAAACAAACCTTCCAGAAGTTTACATCACCCTTGACTCAAAAGGGGCTGATCGCTTTGCTGAAGGTACTAAAGCCAACGTTAAAAAACCGATGGCAACCGTTTTCATTGAAAACAAACTCCAAACCACTTTTGATAAAGATGGTAATGAGATTCGTAAAAGTATCACCACAGAAGAGATTGCAAACGTTGCCACAATTCAGCAACAACTTTTCTCTAACTTCTCAATCTCAGGTATTAACTCACTACAAGAAGCTAACAATCTTGCAATTACCTTAAGTTCAGGGGCACTTGCTGCACCTATTCATATTATTGAAGAGCGAACAATTGGACCAAGTGCTGGTAAAGAGAACGTTCAGCGTGGGGTTGATGCTGCGATGTACGGCTTATTGATGGTCATGGTATTCATGGTCTTTCGTTATCGCGGATTTGGAATGGTGGCAAACGTTGCCCTCTTTGCAAACCTGATTTTAGTATTAGCTGTTTTATCACTTTTACAAGCAACTTTAACGCTTCCTGGAATTGCCGGTATTGTCCTCTCACTTGGAATGAGTGTTGACGCTAACGTACTTATTAATGAGCGGATACGGGAAGACTTACGCAAAGGTAGCACCCCGCAACAAGCGATTAATAATGGATTTGGTAAAGCATTCGGGACAATCATGGATGCAAACCTTACAAGTCTTTTCTCAGCTGTAGCGCTCTTCTTTATCGGGTCTGGTCCTATCAAAGGCTTTGCCGTAACCCTTTCTGTAGGGATTATCACTTCTGTATTTACTGCAGTCTATTTTAACCGTGCGATTATCAACCTTCTTTATGGCGGTCGACGTACTGTGAAAAGACTTTCAGTCGGTGGTCGTGAGCGCCTTAAAATATTCTCAGGCGAGACAACCTACAACTTCATGAAATATGCAAAATTCTGGATCGGCGCTTGTGTTGTTGTTTCCATACTTGCAATTGGCATCTCTGTTACAAAAGGCTTTAAATTAGGTCTAGACTTTACAGGCGGTACTGAAATTGAAGCGGTGTATCAATCCCCAGTCGATATCGATACCGTTCGTGATAGATTAGAAGCGGAAGGTTTTGAATCTGTTGTTGCGCAACACTTTGGCTCAGCACGAAATGTTCTAATCAACATTCCGACAACCTCAGATTTAGAAGAGTCAACAACGGTCACAGATACACTCACAGCCGCTTTAACACTTCCTGACAATCCTATGACGATTCAAAAAATCGACTATATTGGGGCAAAAGTAGGGAGTGAGTTAGTATCTGATGGGGTAATGGCTTCTGCCCTTGCGATCTTCTTAATTCTGGTCTATATCTGGTTTAGATTTGAATGGAAACTAGCCATGGGGACCATCTTATCAACTGTGCATGATGGACTCTTTGTGGTCGCAGCCTTCTCAATTCTTGGACTTGAGTTTGACTTAACGTCACTAGCAGCGATTCTGGCCGTTATCGGTTACTCTGTAAACGATACCGTTGTAATCCTTGACCGCATTCGTGAGAACTTCAGACTTGATCGCACAAGTACTCCTAAGCAGATTATCAACGCTTCTATCAACCAAACATTATCAAGAACGATTATGACGTCGCTCACTACCTTCTTAGCGGTGCTTGCACTCTATATCTTTGGTGGTCAAGTGATTCACTCATTCTCGCTCATTATGTTAATTGGTATCGTCGTTGCGACCTATTCATCGATCTTTATTGCAGCAGCTGGGGCATTTGTTTTAGGTCTTAAACGTGATGACCTTATTCCCGCGCCAATTAGTAAAGAGGATGGAAATGAGGTGATTGATGAAGGTGATAATGAAAGTAACCTGACACACTAGGCACTACTTTCAAAGCATCATATTAATTGGTTAAAAAACCTTTACACCCAAAGCAGTGTAAAGGTTTTTATTCATTGGGTGTTTTGTTAGAATAAGGGGCTGTATCACTGTTTATGATAGAATGACTATGATTGACTGATACACTACTTCATCGACTTATTTGCAAAAAGGATCGTACATCTTGCGGCAGGCTGTTCCTAAAAAACCTAAAACGTCCACGGTCATACTCTCTGTCTTCTCTAAGACAGTTGGCGTCGTGCTTTTTGCTGCAACAGCGATTGTTGCCTTAGCAATGGCTGTTAGTCTCTATAGCTATCATCCTGCCGACCCTGCTTGGAGTAGCGCCACAGCTGAAAGAGAGACAATCCATAACCTTGCCGGCGAAAAAGGTGCTTACTTTGCAGATATTATTTTATCTGCGATCGGGAGCACCGCATGGCTTCTCCCCATTTTACTCCTTGGGTTTGGCTATCAACTCTTTTTTAAACGCAAACTCTTAACAATCTCTTTAGATCAGATTAGCTTTCGTCTACTTGGCGTTTTAATCGCTATTTTCTCACTAGCAGCACTTTTAGATCTACATAGTGGTAATGGCGGAATGATGGGCGGCTTTATAGGCACAGAGCTTATTCATCTTATTAATAATACCCTTGCCATAGATACACAAACACTGCTCTACATTACCAAGATTGGCTTTGCAATCCTTACATTTATAGGATTCTATCTTATCACCGGCATGGGTCCTATAGGTTGGGCTGACCGCCTTGGCTCCCTGATTTTTACAGTAATCAATCTTATTTTCCCAAAAAAAAAGGATGAGCCACAGACCAAGCAGCAATATATGCCTGATCATGATGGCAATATTGATCAAAACGCTATTGATCGAATGTTAGATCAAAATGAACAAAAAAGCCCAAGCTTCTTCAATAAAATCTTCTCCTCTAAACAGAGCGAGCTTAATTGCCATCAACAAGACTTCATTGAAATAGATGAATCTCTCCTTAAAGAAGATGAATACCAGACAAATGCGCCGATCCAAGATCCGCTCTTTAATAGTTATAACTATCACCCGCTAGAAGAAGAGAAGATTGAATTAGAAGAAGATGTAATGAATAACAATAATAATATCCCCCCTATTTTTAGAAACCTACAGAAAACGGCTACTGAAAATCAAGATGAGCAATCTTCGCAGGCGAAAGCGCCTGAAGATTTTAAAATCGACCCTCTTGCTCCCCAAATGGATGAGTGGGATCAATTTATTCGTGCGCCGCAAACCCCAGCTCAAGAAGAGATCTCTCATATTGAGAGTGAAGAAGATCCATCTGAGAAAAAAGGGATTCCCTCTATTTTTAAAAACCTCTTCAAAGCACGTAAGAAAAAACATGTCTCTATTGCAGAGGGCTCAAAAGTTGAACCTTCTCTCACCGCCATGACCACAAATGACACCAGTGAAGAAGAGAGTGCAACACTTACTGAAAGTAAACCTCTTATCAATGCCTATCAACCTGAACAAGCTCCCGAAATAGTCGAAGATCCAGTGCCATCGATCTTAATCAATGATGAGCCAATTACGCCATCATCATTACAATTTTCTATTAGTGATAGCTTTGATGAACCTGAAGATGAGGTAGAACTCTCTTTCCCTAAAGAGATAGCACCTCAAGCTGAAGAAGTCAGCCCTCACATACAAAAAAACACCGATATCTCACCAGAGAGCACTTCGGAAACACTACAAACAAATGCGTCTAAACCTGAGTTTATCGGTCATGAAATCGATCCACGTTCTGGCATGCCCATTGCAGTAAAAGCCCCCAAAGAATATCCAATGGCAGGAAGGCTCCCTGGCCTTGATCTTTTAGGTAATCCACCACCTGTCACCGAAAGTTATGATGCGCTTGAATTACAAGAGCTCGCAAGCTTAATTGAAGATCAATTTAAAAACTTTAATATTGAAGTCAAAGTTGTCAATATTGAGCCAGGTCCTGTCATTACACGCTTTGAGCTAGATTTAGCTGCGGGTGTTAAAATTGCACAAATTAATAACCTCAATAAAGATATCGCTCGTGCTCTTTCTGTAACAAGTGTTCGCATCGTAGATATTATTCCTGGTAAACCTTATATCGGCCTTGAGATTCCGAATAAAAAACGTCAAATCGTCTACTTTAAAGAGGGACTCTATGCTGATGCTTACCGTAATAGCAAGCATCCTTTAACGATTTTACTAGGAAAAGATGTTTCCGGTCAGCAAGTGGTGGCAAACCTTATGAAGATGCCACACCTACTCATTGCCGGAACGACAGGCTCGGGGAAATCTGTAGGGCTTAACACCATCTTATTAAGCCTTCTTTATAAAGCACATCCTGATGATCTTCGCTTAATTCTGATTGACCCGAAAATGCTTGAATTATCAGTATATGACAATATCCCTCACCTTTTAGCACCTGTTGTAACGGATATGAAAGAATCGGCTAATGCGCTTCGCTGGGCAGTTGTGGAGATGGAGCGCCGCTATCTTTTAATGAGTAAGCTCCGGGTGCGTAATATTGATGGCTTTAACCAAAAAGTCAAAGAAGCGATTAGTAGCGGCACCCCGCTTAAAGATCCGCTTTGGGATGCATCACGGGAAGTCTCGGACCACGTTTCCGCGCCTGACCTTAAACCGCTTCCTTATATCGTTATTGTCATTGATGAGCTTGCCGATATGATGATGAGCGTTGGAAAGGCCGTTGAGGAACTCATTGCTCGCTTAACGCAAAAAGCGCGCGCCGCCGGAATTCATATGGTGGTTGCAACCCAAAGACCTTCTGTCGATGTTATTACAGGGTTAATCAAAGCAAACATTCCAAGTAGAATTGCCTTCCAAGTTTCTAGTAAAATTGACTCCCGCACCGTTTTAGACCAGCAAGGTGCTGAAAACTTACTAGGCCATGGAGATATGCTCTACTTCCCAACGGGCGCCCCATTCCCACTACGAGTTCATGGTGCATTTGTTGATGATAACGAGGTCAACCGCGTGGCTGACTTCTTACGCTTAACCGGCCCTACAGATTATATCGATGATATCTTAAAAGATCCGACTGAAGAGATTCCTGGCTTATCAGAAAATGCCTCTGGTTTTGTTGCATCCCCTGATGATGTTGATGATCCTCTTTATGATGAGGCCGTTAAAATCGTCTTAGAAGATAAGCGCCCAACCATCTCTTATGTTCAAAGAAAGCTTCGTATTGGCTATCAAAGAGCAGCACGCTTAATTGAAGCGATGGAAGAGCAAGGGATTGTTTCAGCGCCTGCTGGTAATGGAAATCGTGAGATTTTAGTCTCCTACGATTAAGCAATACCACTTTTTTACAACGCATTAATCTATTATTAAAAATAAAAAAGAGAGAAAGAGAAAATCATGTTACAAACTGAGTTAGAACATCTTTATACGGAATCAAAAGATCTTTGCATTCCGGTAGAATTTGCCAAAACAACCACTGATCTCTCTCTCACTCCTGCACAAGAGAGTTATCTGCAAACAATCAAGCAAGACTCTTCTTTAAAAGCTGGGGAAGTTATCACGCTTTATAATGATCGGGGCAATATCGAGCGCGTGATCATTGGTCATAATGAGAGTGAGCCTTTTTTTACACTTGGAGAGAGCTATTCCAAACTGCCCTTTGGCCATTATCAACTTCCTGAAACTTTATCAGAAGCGGAGCTATATCAGCACTTACTCGCATTTGGACTGGGCGCTTATCAATTTGATCAATATAAATCTCGTGATAAACGTCCTGTGCTCTTTTTCTTACCCCAGAATATTGCAGATAAAGTCAAACAAGCATTAAGTGCCCACTATCTAACAAGAGATCTTATCAATGAGCCGGCAAATGCCCTCAATCCTGATAATTTTGTAACACAAATCCGCGCCGAACTCTCAGGATTAAATGTCACTATCAAAGAGATTGTCGGAACAGACCTTCTTAAGCAAAATTTTCCATTAATCTATACCGTGGGTGCAGGGAGTAAATATGCTCCACGCTTAGTAGAAATTATTGCCGAGAAAGAAAACGCACCGGCTTTAACATTAGTAGGTAAAGGCGTCACCTTTGATTCTGGTGGACTTGATATTAAGCCAGCAAACGGTATGCGTTTAATGCAAAAAGATATGGGCGGCGCGGCGCATATGCTTGCGCTTGCAAAATGGATTTTACAAGAAGAGTGGAATGTCTCACTTCGCGTCTTACTCCCTATTGTTGAAAATAGCATTTCAGAATGTGCAATGCGCCCAGGAGATATCGTTAAAAGCCGTAACGGCATGAGTGTTGAAATCGATAACACAGATGCTGAAGGCAGACTAATTCTCTGTGATGCGCTGACTTATGCACTTGAAAAACCTTGTGATTTCCTCATGGACTTTGCAACCTTAACAGGGGCTGCTCGTGTGGCATTAGGAACTGAGATTCCAGCACTTTTTACCAATAATGATGACTTTGCAACACTCATGATGCAAAAATCAAAAGAGGCTTGTGATACTGTTTGGCGTTTACCACTTCACAAACCTTACAATGATTGGATTACTTCTGATAACGCCGATATTAGCAATTCTGGCAGTGTCCCTTATGCCGGCGCGATTACTGCGGCACTTTTCCTTGAGCGTTTTATCAGCGAAAATAAAGTTCCTTATGCCCACATTGATGTGATGGCATGGAATATTCGTAATCGCCCAGGAAGACCGAAAGGCGGTGAAGCAATGGGATTAAGAGCAGCTTTTGAGGCATTAAAAACACACTTTAATTGTTA
This sequence comes from Ignatzschineria rhizosphaerae, assembly GCF_022655595.1. Classification (NCBI taxonomy): domain Bacteria; kingdom Pseudomonadati; phylum Pseudomonadota; class Gammaproteobacteria; order Cardiobacteriales; family Ignatzschineriaceae; genus Ignatzschineria; species Ignatzschineria rhizosphaerae. The sequence continues at coordinate 365,253 of NZ_CP093379.1, read as the reverse complement.
AGCATTTTTTAAATATTTACCCTAAAGATATGCCATAGATTACAGCAATTCAACTTCCTTTGCCCTATCTATGGCGTTCTTAAAAAATTAGTTGTACACTGATTTAGATAAGCGTTATAAATTAAAAGCGTTGAATCTCCTATCGATTGGGATTCTAATATTATAAAAAAACATATTGAACAATTTAATAAAATCATCTTCTTGACGAACCCTAACAAGTGAAATGATATTTTTTGTATCAATAACCCTTAACTAAACAGCAACGAGGAATATTAAATTTATAACAAGCCCTATTGCGCCCTGTTATCTGTTTAATATTTTATTCATTAATCCTTAACACCGATAGAATAGTGAATGAAAAAGATCATCCGTAACCTACTCGCGATTCAGCTTATTATCACTAGTATCATTGCTATTGCCTATGCTGAAACTGGCTTCTCTGCATTCATCGTTGACCATCGTAGTGGCAAGCCTATCTACGAACATGATGCTGATGCTAGACGTTATCCTGCCTCTTTAACGAAAGTTATGACGCTTTATATTGTTTTTGAGGATCTCTCAAAAGGAAAACTTAGCCTCAATACTAAAATCCCCTTCTCAGCAAAAGCAGCCGCACAGCCACCTTCAAAAATTGGGGCTAAAGAAGGCAGCGCCATCACACTAGATACTGCAATAAAAGCATTAATTGTTAAATCAGCGAATGATGTTGCTTTAGCAGTTGCCGAGAAAGTGGGTGGCTCTGAGGAAGCGTTTGCAAGACGCATGAATGCAACGGCTAAACGCTTAGGAATGCATAGTAGTAACTTCGTCAATCCGCACGGTTTATTTAACCCAAGCCAATACACAACAGCAAGAGATATGATTAAATTAGGAATTGCGATTCATAATCATTTCCCTAAATATTATCCACTATTCCAAACGCCTTCATTTGATTATAATGGCGTCACCTTTACCTCGCATAACCGTGTTAATAAAGATTTCCCCGGCGCCGATGGGATTAAAACAGGCTATATTCGTAAATCTGGCTTCAACTTAATGACCAGTGCTCGTCGTAATAATAATCGAGTATTTGCTGTCGTTTTAGGCGGTAGAACAACACAACTACGAGATGATCTTATGATCTCAATGCTCAATGAGAGCTTCACAACCGGTTATCGTGGCCGCTCTGTTCGAGAGATTTCTCCTTATATCACCAAAGATATGACGGTTCTCTTCACACCAACAAAAACAGTCACTAGCGATAAAACCGTTCTGACAAATAATAAACGTACGCAACAAATAAAACCTAATACGGCAGTTGCAACGGCAACTCCAAAGCCCAAGGTTAATACTAAACCCGAGTTAGTAATGCCGGCACTGGTTTTAGAATCTACCTCAGAATATACACCCGCTGGTGATTATGACCCGGGCAATACCCCCATCCGAGGACCTATTGTGAGTGCTTCAGGCTTGAGCCACGCCGTTCAAGTTGGTGCTTTTAAAGATTATAATGCCGCAAGAGATAAAGCGAGAGAGGCTTACGAGAAAGTTCGAAATGGGAATGTCCAAATCTTTAATACTGGTGAATATTATCGAGCGCTGCTCTCAGGTTTAAACGAGAGTGAAGCTGAAGCAACTTGCACAAGACTTCGCCAACAAAAAACAGATTGTTTTGTCATTGCACTTTAAAAAAATAGCATGACAATCCACTAACCATACAGCCTTCGTTATTTTTCTTAACTTAGACTATAAAAAACCACTCAAATGAGTGGTTTTTTAATCCAATATTTTTATCATCAATTCGGTTTAAGAAACACTGCTTTAAAAGCAAAGTGGGACGGCGTGTGCAACAAACTAACCTCCATGATGGCGGATAGAACAACTTTTGCGCTTCTCATCGCCAATTCTCATCATCACTTTCCACAACCGACTCTCTGATAATCTGATTTAGTAACATTTAAAGCGATTTTACTATTAGCATCGATACTAATACCCATCTCAATACCGGTATTCATGCTTATCACTATATTGATAAACTTCTTTTTAAACTTCCACATCAATCCCAATCTTATCAATCAGCGCTTGACGGTAAACCCCCTCCGCCACTGCTAAATCAAAATAGGCCGATCCCACAGATTTAAAGAAAGTAATCTCTTGATCATCTTTTCGACCCTCAAGTTCACCTGCAACTAGGGCTTGCAGCTCTCCATTGATCTTTTCAAATGACCAGTTATTTTTCTCAACTGCGTGAATAAACTCTCCCGCCTCTTCTGTTACCCCGTGATGATCATCTACCACAATCTGATCTAAACGATTAATAAAAGCAAAGTCTACCTCACACATATCCGGAAGATAAGAGCCCACGCCATTGACGTGCGTCCCTTGCTTAATATCTAGACCATTGAAGACAGGTGTTTTTGATCGTGTGGCGCAGTTAATAATATCTGCCTTTTTAACCGCAACACTCACATCACTTTCAATAATAATCTCAATTTTTGAATCGATTGGATAATCTCGTAATGACTGCTCAAAACGTTCTGCATTTTTTTGTGTCGGATTAACAAGATAAATTGTCTCAATATCTCTTACTTCCAGCACTCCAAGCACTTGTTCAAATGCCATTTTCCCAGTGCCGATTACTGTTAATACTTTGCTATCTTCTCTTGCTAAATATGCCGTTGCTAATCCACTTAAAGCCCCCGTTCTAAGACGAGTTAAGTAAGATGCATTTAGGAGTGCTAAATGATCCCCATTTGTTGCATCTGATAGCAATATAACCCCTTGCGTTGTATTTTTACCGCGAGATGGATTGTTAGGGAAGATAGTCACTGCTTTCATGCTCATTAATTCATTTTCTAAATCTGCACAAGGCATATAGAGCACCGATGCATGCTCTTTAGGAAATTCAATCACCGTTCTCAGTGGGTTTTCAACTTTTTTAGCAAATTTCGCTTTTAAAATCTCCGCCACATCCTTCATAGCCTCCGGCATCTTATAGATCGCCATAATCTCTTTTTCATTGAGAATCTTCATTCAACCTCCTTCCTTATTATTTTGATAATGATAAAACAAGATCTTATGCCAATCTTTCATTAACATTTATAGAAAAGATTATTCATAAGACCTATTTACTATACCCAATCGCTTTTAATCTTGGAAACTACTCTTCTTATTCTTAGCAAAAGAGATTGCAACCAATGAAATTACGCCGGTAAACATAATGTAAATCGCAATAGGCACATAAGAGTCATAGTAGCTTAAGAATGCCACCGCAATAAGTGGCGCTGTACCACCTGCGAGTGCAGCCCCAATCTGATAACCTAAAGTGACTCCTGTATAACGAATTTCAGGGGCAAAAATCTCTGAGAAGAAAGTTCCTAACACTGCCGTAATGGGCGCCCAAATAATCCCTAACCCTAAAATAGTCGCAATATAGAGTAAAACGACTGATTTTTGATTCACCATCCAAAAATAAGGGAACATATAGGCAATCATCACAATGGTTCCTAAAATATAGAGTTTTTTACGCCCCACTCGATCAGATAAGCCGCCCATTACAGGAATTAAGAGAGAAGTAATAACACTTGAAACCATCACCGCCGTTAAGGTCGTTGTTCGACTAAAACCTAAATTCATCGTGGCATAAGAGACAATGAAAGTACTAAAGATATAAAATGGCGCCGTTTCCACAAACTTTGCACCAACGGCAATTAAGACCTCTTTCCAATGAAAACGAAAAGTATCAATAATAGGAAGCTTAGGGACTTTCCCTTCCTTTTGAACAGCTTTAAATGCCGGAGTTTCATCAATTCCATGACGAATCCAAAGCCCTAATACAACTAAGAGCGCACTTAAGATAAAGGGAATTCTCCACCCCCATTCCATAAAATCCTCATCAGGCAAAAGGGTCATTAATGAAAGTACCAAGGTCCCTAAAACCATCCCAATAGGAATCCCAACCTGCGGCACACTACCAAAGAATCCTCTACGCTCTTTAGGCGCATACTCTACAGCTAAAAGCAGTGCACCGCCCCACTCACCACCAATTCCGATACCTTGTAATAGACGAAAGAAGATCAGCAAGATAGGCGCCCAAATACCAATCGTGTGATAGGAAGGCAATAATCCTATTGCCATCGTCGCAATCCCCATCAGACTTAGCGTTAAAACTAATGTTTTTTTACGTCCAATTCGATCCCCAATATGGCTAAATAAAATCCCACCAAAGGGCCTGATAAAAAAGGTTAAGGCAAAAGAAGCATAAGAGAGTATTAACCCAATGGTGGGATCTTCACTGACAAAAAATATCTGATTAAAGACTAATGCCGCCACGGTTCCATATAGGAAAAAATCGAACCATTCGATAATGCTTCCCGTGAGACTTGCGATTAAAATTTTACGCATCGTTTTTGGGTCATGAGCTACTGTCATAACATCTCCTTCCATCTTATTTTGAATTATCCTCATTAAAATCAATCCTCTTTTATCTATTATTATTGGAGAGGATTGAGTCGCTACTTTAAGTGGTATCTTTATTATTTTATCGCTTTCAGAAACCAATCTTTCACAACATAGCTTCTACCTTTATAGGCATATCCTTTACATTTAGCAACGTCATAAGATAAATATTTCCGCCAAAACTGTCTCTTTTACCATTAAATAAGCTAATAATGCCTTATAAAAAAGCCACCTATTTAAAATAAGTGGCTTGATATCAAGATCTATATTTCTTACGCTTTTAATTTTGCCAATTAATCGGAGATTTTCCTTGTTGCAACAAGTATTGATTCGCCTTAGAAAAAGGCTTTGAACCAAAAAAACCACGATAAGCCGAGAGCGGAGAAGGATGTGCACTGTTAATCACATAGTGCCTTTCTATATCAATATTCTCCCCTTTTTTCTGCGCGTGACTCCCCCAAAGAATAAAGACGACATGCTCACAATGCTGATTAATCTCTTCAATTACCGCTGTTGTAAAGCGCTCCCAGCCAATCTTCGCATGAGAATTTGCCGCTTTTTCCTCTACCGTTAAAACCGTATTCAAAAGAAAGATCCCTTCACCACACCAAGCGGTTAAATCCCCATCTTGTGGTGCATTAAATCCTTCAACATCTGTTTCTAGCTCTCGGTAAATATTTCGAAGAGATGGCGGAATTTTAACGCCTCTTTGCACGGAAAAAGCTAAACCATTTGCCTGCCCTTGCCCGTGATAAGGATCTTGCCCTAAAATCACCACCTTAATGTTACGTTTAGGTTGAGAAAATACTGAAAAAACCAACTCTTGAGGGGGAAATACTCGCTTTCCTTCTCTAATTGATTTATCAATTCCCGCTTGAATCTCCTGAAAATAAGGTTTTTCTAACTCAGCTTTGATAAAATCTTTCCATTCGGGGTGAATTTTTTCCCATTCGATCATCTTAATTGACCTCTATTTAATGATATTTTGCTCTAATTTTGTCGCCATTGTAATGAGAGAACTCTAAAAATGCCACAACTCCTTCACAATCTTTTCCTAGTTATGCTCGGCGCTGCTTTTGGCGGTGGAACACGCTATCTCTTTACATTACTAGAGAATAAAATAGATACTCCCATTCAAATCTCTACCTTAATTGTGAATGTGGGGGGAGGATTATTAGTCGGGCTTATTGCCGGTTACCTACTACAAAAACCCGATCAAGGAATTCGCCTTTTTTTAATAGTTGGATTTTGTGGCGGCTTAACAACCTTTTCAAGCTTCTCACTAGAGACTATGACGCTGTTACAAAATAGAGAATATCTCAACTCCCTTCTCTTAATTCTCTCTCATTTCTTAGGGGCTGTGGGTGCAACTTTCTTAGGCTTTTATCTTATTCATAAAATAATGGGACATTAATACAAACTATCTCTTTTAGCACTATTTGGGCATCACAAAATTGATTGCACTAACTAACCATCACAGATACGTTGGTTGAAGTCAGTTTAAAAAGATATTCATTTTATATTGCTAGCAAAAAAAGGGATTATTTTTAAAGCCTTTTCGCGATACAAAAAAGCCCTGATAGATATCTCCACCAAGGCTATTGAGTTATTTATTAATCTCTATTAATTCGTTTGCTTAAAAAGATAAAAAATCCCTTATACGTTGAAACGGAAATGGATAATATCACCATCTTGTACGATATACTCTTTCCCTTCTAAGCGCATTTTACCTTTCTCTTTCGCCGCATTTTCACCACCAAGTGTGACATAATCATTATATGCGATCACTTCTGCACGGATAAATCCACGTTCAAAATCTGTATGAATGACTCCTGCTGCTTGTGGCGCTGTTGAGCCTTTACGAATAGTCCAAGCGCGAACTTCCTTAACACCCGCTGTAAAGTAAGTCTCAAGATCAAGAAGCTGATAACCCCCACGAATAACGCGGTTAAGTCCTGGCTCTTCAAAGCCCATATCATCTAAGAACATCGCCTTATCTTCATCATCAAGTTGTGAGATTTCAGCTTCAATAGCTGCGCAAATAGGCACCACAAAAGAGTTTTCAGCCGCAGCATATTCTTCAACTTTTGCTAAAAGTGGGTTATTTTCAAAACCATCTTCATTCACGTTTGCAATATACATCACAGGTTTTAGCGTTAAGAAGTGGAAATCACGAAGAAGAAGACGCTCTTCTGCATCTAATCCTAAAGAACGAAGGCTCTTAGCTTCATTTAATACCGGTAATACTTTAGATTTCAAAAGCTCCACTTGAGCAATAGCTACTTTATCGCCACCTTTTGCGACTCTCTCAAGGCGCTGCGTACCACGCTCTGCACTAGCAAGATCTGCAAGTGCAAGTTCTGTGTTAATCACTTCAATATCATCAATCGGATTAATCTGACCTGCCACATGAACGATATCATCGTTTTCAAAACAACGAACAACATGGGCAATAGCGTCAGTTTCACGGATATTTGCAAGGAATTGATTTCCTAAGCCTTCCCCTTGAGATGCACCAGCGACTAATCCTGCAATATCAACAAAGTCGATATAAGTTTGCTGAACACGCTCAGGTTTTACAATTTCAACTAATGGATCAAGACGCGGATCCGGCACATTGACGCGCCCAACATTTGGCTCGATTGTGCAAAACGGATAGTTTGCAGCATCAATGCCCGCATTCGTTAATGCATTAAAGAGTGTCGATTTACCAACATTTGGAAGACCTACAATTCCACACTGAATAGCCATAAAAATTCCTTTAAAATTATCATTTATTTACGATGAAGCTCATTCATCGCTTTTTCATATTCACCGGCAACAAATTGTGGCAAGACTCGTCTTGCCGCATCAATTGCATTGAAGATCTCATTTTCTTCTTTTTCAGGCGTTTTAGTTAAAACATATCCTGATACAAGGGAAGAATGGCCAGGATGCCCGACCCCCAATCTCAAACGCATAAAATCTCTAGAGCCCAATAGATCAATAATACTTCTTAAGCCATTATGCCCACCATGTCCGCCCCCTTTTTTAAAGCGCGCAACACCAGGAGGAAGATCTAACTCGTCGTGAACCACTAAAATCTCTTCCGGCATAATCTTATAAAAAAGCGCCAGTGAAACAACCGATTCACCACTTTTATTCATATAAGTTTCTGGCTCTAAAAGATAGACTTTTTGGCTACCAAACATCTCTTCCCCTACTAATCCTTTAAAACGATTATTGAAGGAAAGCTCACTATTTCTAATACTATCAATAAACCAAAAACCCGCATTGTGGCGGGTTTTTGCATATTGAAGCCCTGGATTTCCAAGGCCTACAATCATTTTAATCATAATGAAATACTCAATTAAAAGAGTCTTTAATTACTCTTTATCTTCAGTTGCTTCTTCAGCTGCTGCTTCTACTTCTGCTTCAGCTTCTTCTTCATCTGCAACAACTTCAACACGTGGCTCAACGATCGCAACAACTGGTTGGTCATTCATCTCTTCTTCGTTCATGATGTTAACGAACTCAACGCCGGCAATAGCTGGAATATCAGAGATCATGATATGCTCACCAACAGCAAGGTTTGCGATATCAAGTTGAATAACGCTTGGAAGATCTTTTGGTAAGCATGAAACTGCTAATGTTGCTTCATGAAGTGTTACGATACCACCATTCACAACACCTACTGATTTCTCTTCGTTGAGTAATTCAACAGGAACATCAACAACGATAGCTTCGTTAGCATTTACACGCATGAAGTCTAAGTGAGTGATGATAGGCTTGTATGGGTGACGTTGAACATCACGTAAAATTACAGGCTCTTTTTTACCATCAACTACTAAATCGATGATTGAAGTGTAGATATCTGCATGGCGGAAGCGTTTTAAAACTTCGTTATGGTTTAAAACAAGGCTTACCGCTTCTTTATGGTTACCATAAACGATAGCAGGAATGTTTCCTTCGTGACGTAGGCGGCGGCTCGCACCTTTACCCATATCTGTACGAACGATAGCATCAAAAAAATAATTTGACATTGGTTAGCTCCAATTAAAATGTTTAAAGTACGTTACAACCGCGACCAGTTGTAACAGTCAATCCCGTGATTATACGGTGATTACTCCTCGTTTGCAATCGTTATCGATTTTAACTTAAGGTTCAAACGTAATTCTTTTCCTCGTTTACCACGTTCTTCAATGAGATTCTCCCACTCATTAGGGGCAAGCTTAAATTTACGTTTCCCATATTCAACTTCTAAAGTATCCCCTTTTGAGATCACTAAGATCCCTACAAGGCTATCTTTTTTAGCTTTAAATTGCGCACCTGGTATCCCAATAATTTGATTTCCCTTTCCACGCGCCATCACAGGTAGCTCAGAAGTAGGTACCACTAAGAATCGTCCTTGATCACTTACGGCAATTACAAATTGTGATTCAATATCGGTAATTTTTTGCGGTGGCAATAAGATCGCATCATCACTTAAGTTAACGGTTGATTTACCCGCTTTTTGCCTTGTTAAAAAATCACTATATTGGGAGATAAAGCCATAACCATTAGAGGCTGTAACTAGATAATGACTATCCTCTTTATCTAAAACAAGATGCTCTATCTTGGCATTATCTGTTAGGTTAATGCGAGTTGTAATCGGCTCTCCGGCAGTTCTTGCCGTTGGCAACGTATGTGCCGGTGTACTAAAGGTTCGCCCTGTACTATCAAAAAGTACTAGCTGCTGATTATTTCGCCCTATACAAGAGGTTAAAAAGCCATCGCCTGTTTTATAATTAAGACTTGTGGGATCAATATCAAGCGTTTTAGCCGCTCTGACCCAGCCCATTTTAGAGATAACAACCATGACAGGTTCACTTGAGACTAGTGCTGATTCATCAATGGCTTCAGCAGCTTCACGCTCGATAATTTTAGAGCGGCGATCATCACCGTATTTACTTGCATCTTCTTTTACTTCAGACTTAATCAAATCGTTGATTTTTTGTGGGCTTTCAAGATGCGCAATAATATCATTTAATTTTGCACGAAGCTCTGCTTCTTCCCCTTTAAGCTTCATCTCTTCAAGTTTAGCAAGCTGGCGTAATCTTGTTTCTAAAATATAATCCGCTTGAATTTCCGTAAGATTAAATGCTGCCATTAACTTCTCTTTTGGCTCATCTTCAAAACGGATAATGCGAATCACTTCATCTAAATTTAAAAATGCGATGAGTAAACCTTCTAAAAGGTGTAAGCGCTTTTCAATACGATTTTTATGAAATGTTAAACGGCGAATAACGGTATCTCGGCGAAATGCAATCCACTCCGTTAAAATTGCATCTAACGATTTAACTTGAGGCTTTAAATCAAGCCCAATCATATTAAGATTGACTCTAAAAGATTTCTCAAGCTCAGTCGTTGCAAAAAGATGATTCATCACCATCTCTACATCCACACGATTAGAGCGAGGAATTAAGACGATTCTCACCGGCTCATCATGATCTGACTCATCACGAATATCTTCAATCATGGGGAGCTTTTTAGCCTGCATCTGCGCTGCGATATCTTGCTGAATCTTCTCCCCTGAAACTTGATACGGCAATTCATAAATAATGATCTCGCCATTTTCTTCACGATAACGAGCACGTACTCGGACAGAGCCACGCCCTTTCTCATAGATTGAAAGTAGCTCTTTTTTCGGCGTGATAATCTCACCACCTGTTGGGTAATCAGGTGCCGGAATAATTTTCGTTAATTCCTTAAGAGACATTTCAGGATTATCAATAAGCGCACAAACCCCTTTTGCCACCTCTTTTAAGTTATGAGGTGGAATATCTGTCGCCATTCCGACGGCAATACCAGTTCCGCCATTTAAGAGAATATTGGGCAATCTAGCAGGTAGAAGCTTAGGTTCATCCAGTGATCCATCAAAGTTTGGTGTCCACTCAACAGTCCCTTCCCCCAATTCCTTTAAAAGGATTTCAGAGTATTTAGAAAGCTTAGACTCGGTATAACGCATTGCCGCAAAGGATTTAGGATTATCTAGAGAACCAAAGTTTCCTTGTCCATCAACCAATGGATAACGATATGAGAAGGGCTGCGCCATTAAAACCATCGCTTCATAACAAGCACTATCACCATGAGGGTGATATTTCCCTAAAACATCTCCTACCGTACGGGCAGATTTTTTAGGTTTCGAACTAGCATTTAATCCAAGCTCACTCATCGCATAGATAATACGACGCTGAACAGGTTTTAATCCATCGCCAATATATGGTAGCGCACGATCCATAATGACATACATCGAATAGTTGAGATATGCCTCTTCAGCAAAATCTGCCATTGGACGTACTTCGAAGTTTTTATTAGACAAGTTACTCATATATTTCTCATTTAATTATTTTGTTTTTATACTATTTCTATCCACTACAAACATCTATGCCTTTCTGAAATAACGGAAAACTTCGATGATAGTGAAATTCATTGAGCCTTATGATAAAGCGTAGTACTAATTATAAAAATCCCCGCAAAGACAACACATTATTCATATTTTCTATCAATGACTTTAGGCTTATAACCCCAAGATTGTACTGTAATAATCATCGACAAGATAGTCGTTTTCTGCATGATTCATTGCCGAATGGCTTATCAAGTTCCCTTAAAAAGAGGTCTCAAAGCCTTCCAATAAATATCAGATTAATATTATTAAAGATATTTATTTTTGATTATTTCTAATATCTATTTACAAGAATGAAAAACTCCTTCATCTACTTTTAAGATATTTTTAATAACAGATTAAAATAAAAAACCCATCTTAATGTAGATGGGTTTTGATTAATTGAGATGAGATTTACCTCTTCATACCTTTAGTGAGATAATCTTCAACCTCTCAATAAATCCGATCTATTTTAAAATACAAACTCAGCTTTATCTTCAAAGCCAACAAGGCGCTCAAGATCACGTTCGAAAACTGGCGTTGTACGAATTTGACCGGCAATCTTACTAAAGATTGTCGCACTCATTGCATTAGGTTTCCCAACAACTGCTAATAGACGCCCTTTTTCATTTAAAAGCTCAAAATATTCAGCAGGCATTTCAGGAACTGATGCTGTAAAAATAATCGCATCAAAAGCCCCTAAAGCTTGATACACATCTTTGATATTCCCTGTTTTATACTCGATGTTAGTAAATCCAAGTTCACGAGTAATTGCTTCAGCGTTTACATTAAAGCGCTCGACCATATCAACAGTCACAACTTCATTACCAAGACGTGATGCACATGCGGCTAAAAAGCCACTACCCGTTCCTACAATCAATACACGCTCATGATCTTGGATAGCAATTTCTTGTAAAAAACGACCTTCAAATACAGGCGGAAGCATTTTATGTGCTTCATTTAGAGGAATACGAGTTTCAGAAAATGCGACTGCCTCATACTCTTTTGGTACGAACTGGTCACGAGAAACCGTATCAAACACATCAAGAACACGCTGATTTAAAATATTCCACGGTCTTAACATTTGCTGAATCATATTCGTACGAGCTTGCTGGATTTTTTGTTCGTTGTCTAACATTTTCCCACCTTTCCAAAAAGTCTTATTTCTAATCCAATATCCAAATTAATATCCTAATAATCATGACATCATAACACCATTCAAAAAATCCTTGAAATTATTAAACAACAAGACTTGCAAGCCCTCTCGGGAAAATCTAAACTAATGGCGCACCACATCTTTTGTTCTTAACCCCGAAGGAATAATTCATGTTTAAAAATACCTCTCTTAAAGACTTTGATCCAGCGCTTTTTGAGGCTGTTGAACAAGAAAACAGACGTCAACAAGATCATATCGAACTCATCGCTTCTGAAAACTACTGCTCACCATTAGTAATGGAACTTCAAGGCTCACAACTTACTAACAAATATGCTGAAGGCTATCCAGGTAAACGCTACTATGGTGGTTGTGAATTTGTGGATATTGCCGAAGATTTAGCCATTGAACGCGCTAAAAAACTCTTTGATGCAGATTATGCAAACGTTCAGCCTCACTCAGGTTCACAAGCAAATGGTGCTGTTTATTTAGCACTTTTAGAAGCTGGTGATACTGTTTTAGGCATGAGCTTAGATCACGGTGGTCACTTAACACACGGTGCAAAAGTAAACTTTTCAGGCCGTACTTATAATGCGGTTCACTATGGTGTCGATGCTGAAGGCTTAATCGATTATGATGAAGTTGAAAAATTAGCACTTGAACATAAGCCAAAAATGATTGTGGCAGGCTTTTCAGCATATTCAAAAACATTAGACTTTAAACGTTTTCGTGAAATTGCAGATAAAGTAGGAGCTTACCTCTTTACAGATATCGCACACGTGGCAGGTTTAGTAGCAGTTGGTTTATACCCAAATCCTATTGAGTATGCTGATGTTGTGACAACTACAACCCACAAAACCCTTCGTGGTCCACGAGGCGGGTTAATCCTTACCAAAAATAGACCTGAACTGGAAAGAAAATTAAACTCAGCGATCTTCCCTGGTATTCAAGGTGGCCCTTTAATGCATGTCATTGCAGCAAAAGCGGTGGCATTCTTAGAAGCGCTTCAACCTGAGTTTAAAGAGTATCAACAACAAGTGATCACTAACGCAAAAACCATGGCTCGCGTTTTCCAATCACGTGGTTACAAAATCGTTTCTAACGGCACTGATAATCATTTAATGCTTGTTGATTTAATCGATCGCGGCTTAACGGGGAAACAAGCAGATGAAGCACTTGGCCGCGCTAACATCACAGTAAACAAAAACTCAGTACCAAATGATCCACAATCACCATTTGTAACATCAGGGATCCGTATCGGAACTCCTGCCATTACAACTCGTGGTTTTAAAGAAGCACAGTGTGATCTTCTAGCTAACTGGATCTGTGATATTTTAGACAACATTGATGATGAAACCGTAATTGATCGTGTTGCTAAAAACGTTGTCGGTCTTTGTGATAAATTCCCTGTTTATCCTGCAAAATAATATTAAAATGACTCAATAAACACTATTGAATTATGTAAAGCCCTGTCTATAAATGATCAGGGCTTTTTCATATCTCTTTTCTTGTAAACCATCTTATAAATTGATCTAAGTCGGCATAACTTCACAGTAAAGCCTCTCTTTAAGTCATAAAAATAGATAACCTGCCGTATACACCCAGCATCAAAACACTCCTAACCTATTAATATATATCGCAAAAATTAACAAACTCTTTGAGAGCCATCAAATTTGATCAAAAATTTCACATCCTTTCTAATATTTTATGATAAGTTGAAGGTGCATTTAAAATAATGCACTTAAGGGATGTAACTTAAGGATTCTGTTTGATATGAGGTAACTTATGACAACTAGTACAATTACACACAAACACAACGTTTGTGGCATCATTGTCACTACGAACTATGCAAATAAAGCGGATCTCTTAGCCTTTTTAGCTACCGTTGAATCTTGCAACATTATTGATAGCACCAATACCCAATTAGCCGCAATTATCGAAGATACGGCAATTAGAAGTGCTCGGGAAGCAATGTCGCTCATTAAAGAACAACCGATAGTTCATGATGTGACATTAATTAACCAGTTTTATAAATAACATTTAATTTCATTAGCTATTTACAAAATAGCCGAATGCAATAGGATTCATAAAGCCTTACAACTACAAGTCGTAAGGCTTTTTTCTTAGGCTTTTCTTTAGTTGCCAAAGCGTTATAGATAGATGCTTTATTACCCACTTTACAAACAGAGACAATCATTAAAATAAAATCAACCACTTAATCTATAAAAATAAGTTATTCCTCTATTGTCAGCACATTATCCCGAAAGTTATCCCCAGAAATTGTGCATATCTTTTAAGTTATCCAAACTATTTTAAATTTAAAAAATGCAGTAGATCTTGCCACTAAAACAGAGAGGTTATATCAATATAATAAAGATCTTTATCATAGATATCCTCTATCACATCCTCTATAATTCACTAAGTGATAATTTATATAGTGCAATAACTTCAATATTCAGCATCACTTCTATGCGCTTTTCCTACTCTAAATGGTGGCTATGATTTTAATATTACGATTATTGCTTACAACGCTTATCATCGGCATATTGCTCTTTATCACAATTATTGCGCTTGGTAACGGTTATATCTATTATCAAAACCAGCAATATAGCCCGCAAAAAAATGCCGATACCATCATTATTTTAGGTGCACATATTGAAGGTTATCCTTTAAGACCAAGTTTAATGCTGCAATATCGCCTTGATAAAGCGGTAGATTATTGGCGAGAAAATCCAGAAGTAACCATTGTTACAACAGGTGGTAAAACTGTGGGCTATTCTCAAAGCGAAGCTCAGGTTATGCAGCAATACCTTATTCAACAAGGCATTCCTCAAGCGCAGATTTTATTAGAAGAGGAATCTACACGAACAGCACATCAATTTATTAATGCACAAAGCATTTTAAAAAATGCCGGTAAAAAAGTTGAGGAGGTTGTTATTATCACCAATGACTTTCACCTTCCTCGCTCAATGATGCTTGCTAAAAGATCAGGTCTGACAAATATCTCAGGCCTTGCAGGAAGGACTCCACAAGATCAAGGCTCAAAAATCACCGCACATATCCGAGAACCTCTCGCTCTCCTTAACTCTTGGTTATTTGATCATCCTGAGTAAAACAGATTATTCATAAGTTTCTGTTTGTTTAAATTCTTCAAGTAACGTTTCAAAAGGGAGGTTTCGCCCGATCACAACAAATTGGCTAATAATCTTCTCACTAGGCTGCCACTCATCGCCATAATCAAAGCCAACGACTTTATAGACACCTTGAATTACCAATTTTTTTGGCTCATCTGCAATCGCTAAAATCCCTTTATAACGGAGCATATCATTACCGTGACGCTCGACTAACATCGTCATAAACTCTCCGATTTGATCAAGGTCTAACGCACCTGCCTCAAAAAGGTATGAGCGAATATTATCATTCCAAGATTGCTCGCTATTAGAGGTAAAAGGCTGAAAGCTAAAAGTCGCTTTAT
Organism: Ignatzschineria rhizosphaerae; assembly: GCF_022655595.1. NCBI lineage: Bacteria > Pseudomonadati > Pseudomonadota > Gammaproteobacteria > Cardiobacteriales > Ignatzschineriaceae > Ignatzschineria > Ignatzschineria rhizosphaerae. The sequence continues at coordinate 349,785 of NZ_CP093379.1, read as the reverse complement.
CCGGCTGAAATTGAAAACTCTTTGCCTCTAAATCTAATTCATCATCAATTTCAAATGCTGAAATTCCTAACCACGACTCTGGTAAGATTTCTCCAAATGAAGCTTCTAGCAAACTCGCTTTTGTGTTAATACGATAGATTCGATCAAGCACTAATACTTTTTGCGCATCATCTACTCGATCGAGCTTCGTTAATACCAAACGATCGGCAAATCCAATCTGCACGGAAGCTACAGGATGTTCATCAAGCTGTAACATAATATGCTCAGCATCTACTAAGGTAATCACCGCGTCTAAATAGACTTCACTACGAATGCGCTCATCCACAAAAAAAGATTGGATAATAGGTCCTGGATCTGCAAGCCCTGTCGTTTCTAAGATTAACCAATCAATAGATATTAAGCCTTTTTCAATTTTATCTAAAAGCTCATGAAGGGCCTCAGTTAATTCCCCACGAACACTACAACAGATACATCCATTACTTAATTCAATGAGTTCTAAAGTTTGGCTCTGATTTAATAAAGCGCCATCAATATTCACCTCACCAAACTCATTTTCAACAATCGCAAACTTTTTAGTTTGATCAGTTGCTAACAGATAATTAATAAAAGTTGTTTTTCCTGAACCTAAAAACCCCGTTAAAATCGTTACTGGTAACATAAAGATCCTTCCTAAAATTGATTATAATGATGATACTCTTAATGTAGATTTGCGCATCTTAACAACAACGAAATCCGCCAGTGCCACCTTTTCCGCCATATCTTGCTTCTTGACGTTCTTTAAAAAACTCCTCATAAGTCATCGGCTCTTGGTCTGGATGCTTTAGTTTTACATGCTGCACATAATTATCATAATCTGGAATCCCTACCATTAGATTAGCCATTTGACCTAGGTACTTCCCTGCTTTTGCAATTTTCTTAAACATGATGTTCTCCTTTCATCAGTAGCTATTACTCATCATCCTAATTAAAATAGAGAGTCTCTTGCCATCATCTCACAGATTTTGACAAGAGAACCCTATATTCATTGACATAACGACCTCATCGAACCATTTCAATCGCTATTTTATACTCAACTTATTGAACTTTAGATACTGCCTCTGGAAATGGTTCATAAGGTGTTTCATTTGCGGTTGGCTTAGCACTTCTTAAGCCGCCTAATGCTGTTTTAAATGAGTAGATTGCAAGTAACACCACAACTAACATAAAAAAGAGCGTTAATATACCATTGACTTGATTATTAAAAATGACTTGCTCTACTTTATCAACGCTACTAAAAATTGCATTAGAGACAAATGGTTGCTCAATAAACTGTCCCTTAAGCTGCGCTGCTTTTGCAAAAAAACCAACCGCTGGATCTGCTGAAAAGACCTTCTGCCAGCCAGCTGTCATCGTACAGATTAAGAGCCACGCCGTTGGGAAGATTGCAACCCAGACATAACGTTGCTGCTTCATCTTATAAAGAACTGCTGCGCAGAGCATTAGAGCGATCGCTGCAAGCATCTGGTTCGCAATTCCAAAAAGTGGCCACAATGTATTAATGCCACCTAATGGATCTACAACTCCTTGATAGAGGAAGTATCCCCAAGCAGCAACGACAACGCCTGTTGCAACAAGGTTTACAGCAAGTAAATCCGTTCTACCCCATTTAGGATTAATAACCGCTAAAATCCCTTGGAACATATAACGAGCAGAGCGCGTTCCGGCATCAACTGCCGTTAAAATAAAGAGCGCCTCAAACAAAATTGCAAAGTGATACCAAAAGTCCATCTTCACAAGGCCACCTAAGGCGCCATGTAAAATGGTTGCCATTCCAATCGCTAGCGTTGGTGCGCCCCCTGTTCTAGAGATAATACTAGGTTCATCGACGGCAATGGCAAGTTGTCTTAAATCCTCTGGGGTGATTTGAAAGCCAAGATTACTAACCGTTGTCGCAGCGGCTAAAACCGTATCTTCTAAACCTGAGGGGTTTAAAAATGCCATCGGACTATTCATCGCAAAATAGATACCAGGATCGATAATCGATGCACAGATTAATGCCATGATCGCCACAAATGATTCCATCAACATTCCACCATAACCGATAAGCGGTGCTTGATCTTCATTTTCGAGCATTTTTGGTGTTGTTCCTGAAGCGATTAAAGCATGGAATCCTGATACAGCACCACAGGCAATCGTAATAAAGAGGAATGGAAAAAGATCCCCAGACCACACAGGACCATTATTTCCTCTTTCTGCAAACTGCGTTAATGCCGGCATTTTAAGCTCAGGCATTACTATCACAATCCCGATAGCTAAGGCGATAATAGCGCCTATTTTTAAGAAAGTTGAGAGATAATCACGAGGAGCGAGCAGTAACCATACCGGTAAAACAGCCGCAATAAACCCATAGATAACCAGCGCTAATGTTAATCCTTTTCCTGAAAAATCAAACCACACGCCAATTGTTGAATCTGCAATATCCTTCCCAAACACAATCCCTAAAATTAAAAGCACAAATCCTATAACGGAGATCTCTAATACACGCCCTGGGCGGATATAGCGCATATAAACACCCATAAAAACGGCTAAGGGTATCGTAAATGCCACAGCAAACGTCCCCCACGGGCTATGCTCAAGTGCTTTTACTACGATCATCGCAAGGACTGCTAGGATAATAATCATAATCATAAAACAAGCAATTAAAGCAATAATACCGGGAATAGAGCCCATCTCACTCTTAATAAGCTCCCCTAAAGATTTCCCATCACGGCGCGTAGAGACAAATAGCACCATAAAGTCTTGAACCGCTCCGGCAAAAATAACTCCCGCTAAAATCCAGAGCATTCCTGGAAGATATCCCATTTGCGCGGCTAATACAGGACCAACCAAAGGTCCAGCCCCAGCAATTGCCGCAAAGTGATGCCCAAAAAGAATCGATTTACGTGTGGGGACGTAATCAAGCCCATCATTATGCTTAAAAGCAGGTGTTAAACGAGTACTATCCACCTTTAAAACACGTTTTGCGATATAAAGTGAATAGTAGCGATACCCAATTAAATAAACACAGATTGAAGCTGTTAAAACCCACATCGCATTAATCGTCTCTCCACGATTTAATGCCACATAGCCAAGGCAAAGCGCCCCTAAAACAGCAACAACGACCCAAATTAAATGACTTTTAAAGCCACGAGATGAAGTTGCAACCATATTACTTACCCCTAAAATCAAAAGGACTATCGATTAATCAAACTCTTCAGTGAGATTACAGATCAATATGACACATTTACGAGATTATGGAATAGCAACTATAGAAATAGATTAGAGGATGCTGATTAGAAACAAATAATATAAAAAATCTCTTTTTACTTTAAGTGCTTTCTTAAAAAATAAGCAGGTTATAGTAAAATCGATTTAAAAATAGCTAAATCAGATTACCGGCACATCGATTATGGGACGCGCAATAATCGTTCTACCATGCATCGGGCAAGCTGATTTGACTCAAGCCGTGCTATTTTACTTTTAAGATAGTATTTCTTAAACCGAATCGACTATATTAAATCTCATCCCAAGAAAACAGAAATTCATCTGAAGGACATTCTACTTCTTGCGCTTCCATATAATAGCCATTTTTATCCTTCCCTAATATGGTAATCATTGTGCCTTTTAAGTTATATTCTGCGGTATGAAATGTCTCATAATCTACTGCTAAAAACGGTTTAGAAATAAGATAGATTTGATTTTTATCTTTTGCATAAGGAGTATTATCAAAATATTGAAATGTTTGAGCATCAGCACCTTCAATCTCCATTATCCCCTCACGAGTAAAACCAAATACTTTATCTTTATCTCGTAAGTAACCAGAGCCATATTGCAAAGGCTCAATCGTCATATAATCAAACGATAGATTATTTATCTCCTTAGAACCATAGGTATAAAGATGATCTTTATCCACGGCATAGTATCGATTGAGCATCTTGATCGTTTCAAGGTCTGCATCTTTTATAATGGATAGATCGTGCCCATTCATAGCTGATTCTGACTCATAATAGACTTGATGATTATCCCGCCAATATTGCTGCGTTTGAGAAGAACCATCCCATGGCAAATCTCCGCCAACTTTAAATTGCGATAAGTACTCATGATCAAGGATAAAGCTGAGCTTCTCTAAAAAGTGAAAATCGGCATTCTCAACCTTACTTCCTACATAATATTGCCCATTTTTATCTTCTGCAAAAGGCCCATTGATAATCTTAAAAGTTGCAGTGTCTATCTCTTTTAAAAAATCACCATATACATAGTAATAGTTCTTATCCTTGGCATACCATGCATTTAAAGGTTTAAAACTCTTCGCATCAACGATTTTACTCATCGGTTCCCCGAAATAGTAAACTTGATGATTATCTTTGGCATAAGCGGCATCAAGAATTTTAAAAGAGCGAGCATCAGCTCCTGAAACCGGACTTCCCCAATAATGAATAACTCCATTTTCGATCGAATAAAATCCCATCTCTTCAGGATCATCATGTGTAAAACGATCCCCATAAAAAAACAATCCTCCTAACAAGGTTGCCGCAATCAAAAATATCCCAAGTAGATGAAATCTCTTCATAACTATTGATACACTTCCCTTAAAATCTATTGTCTATAAACAAATCCACAGGTACTAACTAACTTACCCTTCAGCCACCGTAGCACACTTACAAACAGCCATTATGAGTTATAACAACCTGTTTTGAAAAAACACTCTATTTTAAGAGTCCATTTAACGATTATTCTCCCCCCATTCGCACATCGCATCGATAATCGGTAACAACGATCGTCCTCGCATCGATAAACGGTACTCTACTTTGGGGGGAATTTGCGGATACTCTTTACGAATGACTAGCTCATCACGTTCTAATTCTTTAAGCGTATTACTCAAGGTTTTAAAGGATATTTTCTCAATATGACGCTTTAGCTGATTAAAGCGCATAACAGAATTCACACTCAACCAATAGAGGATCATAATCTTATATCGACCATTAATTAAGGATAAAGTATAACCAATTCCTGTTTCTGAAATTGGTGTATCCCCAGCTATACACGGCGACTCAATCATTTTACACTCTCCTTTGGGTTAGTATATAACCTCATTTACCGTACTTTTTTTTTGATATCGACTCTCTTACAATAAATTCAACTTGAAGAATTTATTTTCTAAATGCTTCATTATTATAAGGAAATATCAAATGAAAAAAACTCTCGTTATTATAGCGCACCCAAATCTTGAACGTTCTGTTGTCAATAAAGCATGGCTAGAAAAACTCAAATCACACCCTGAACAATATACCATTCATGATCTTTACGAAGTCTATCCTGATAAAAATATCGATGTTGAGGCTGAGCAAAAATTAGTAGAAGACCATGACCATATTGTCTTTCAATTCCCTCTCTTTTGGTTTAGCTCACCGCCCCTTCTTAAAAAATGGCAAGATTTAGTGCTGACCTATGGCTGGGCTTACGGCTCTTCGGGGAATGCCTTAATCAATAAATCGTTCTCACTTGCTGTTGCTGTTGGAATTTGGAAAGAGGACTATCAACCAACGGGACGTTATCTTCACACGATTGAAGAGGTACTAAGACCTTTTGAGATGACCGTAAACTATATTAAATCACGCTATTTAAAACCTTTTTTCCTGTTTGGAACAGAGCCTAATGCAGCAATGAAAGAACTCTCTAAGCAAGAAATTGAGCAAAGCGCTGAAGATTATCATCAGCACTTGCAATCTCTTATCAGTATTTAACCTCGTCTTTCTTCATTTTCCTATCATTTGTGGCTGAGCTAAAACTATTTTATAGATAGCTCTCCACTAATTTCTACTAAGGAGATAATTATGAAATTATATTTACTAGATCACTGCCCATTTTGCGCTCGTGTTCGTGTGATACTTGGCTTAAAAGATCTTCCATTTGAATTACACTATATTCAACAAGATGATTCTGAAACCCCAACAAAAATGACGGGGAATGATTTAATGCCTATTTTAGAATATGCCCCTCATCAATATATGGTGGAAAGCCTAGATATCGTTAAGTATCTCGATGAAGAGATTGGAGAATCGATCTTACTGCCGGAGCAAGACCCAAGAATCGCCAACTGGATTAACAATTCTGATGATATTTTTGATCGTCTCACTACACCCCTTTACTATCAAATGGATCTTCCTGAACTTGCCTCCTTAGAAGCAAGAGAAGCTTATCGGGCGATCCATGAACCTAGAGTAGATGATTTTAATCAGCTCCATAAAGAAGCGACTCGCCTCATGCAAGAAGGTCATAATGCCCTCCTTAAACTTGAAACAATCATCGACCTTGATCGTGTCAAGCGCCAAACATTTGCCCTAGATGATATTTTACTCTATCCCATGCTACGTCATATCACGGCAATTAAAGGGATCGAGCTTCCTTCAAAGGTTGCAAAATATATTGAAATAATGGAAAAAGCTTCCAAACTCCCAAGTTATCAAAGTAAAGCCATTGATCCCTTTGCGCCAGTACCAAGATAAGCACTGTGTCTTAAATTTAAGAAATTGAAATCAGAGACAAAAAATTAAAGATACGCTAGATGATATAGTAATTCCCTAGCGTATTTTTTGTTTTTTTGAAAATTCATTTAAAGCCATCTTCTTTGAAATCGGTAGATATAACTGTTGATCACCGTTATTATTCATCGTTACTAATCATAGCTATTACCCTTTCAATAAATCCTTCAATCATACGAAACAACTCATCACAAGATTCTTGCACGTTTATTCAATAGATAAAATAATATAGACACACCACTATTAATAGAGATTCCCATGCCAAAAAAAAGAAAAATGAGCTTACATAAAAAATGGATACTACTAAGTCTATTTAGTACTTTTACTATGGCTCTATCAAATCTTGCTCATAGCGCTCCCTACTTAAGTGAAAAGGTAGATGATTGGCTTTTAGATTGTGATAATACCGGCACTTGCCGTGCTCATGGCTACCAAACATGGGAAGAGAGCAATTTTGTTTTAGGCGCATCAATACTACTTGAAAGAGCTGCTGGTGCTAATAGTGAAGTGCAGGGATTTATACAGCTAAATATGGCAACAGATAGGGATCTTCCGAAAAATTTCTCACTACTTTTAAATCAAGAAAACTATGGTGATTTAGAAAACCCCATGGATGATCAATTTACTTTAACGCGCACTCAACTTGCCGGAATACTACAGTCCCCAAAGACACTGGAAAATATAGTAGTCGAGGTAAACTTTAAGAATCTTGATACCATTGAAAATATCAAGATTCCGGGCGCTGGGCTTTTAGAGATACTATTAAAGATGGATGAATTTCAAAAACGTATTGGGACCTCTAGCGCCTTAATTCAAAAAGGAGATCTTCCTGAAGATAATATCTTAAAACCAATCCAGATTCCTTCCATCACCATTCCCCTTCTTACAGAAAAAGAGGAAGATCTCACCTATTTTAATAAGCACCTACCTGAAATTAGAACCATTGCTAAATCTTTATTTGTAGAAAGTGATGAAAATATCTGTTGGACAAATGATGATTCAGAGTTAGAGCAAATGGAGATCATTCTTTACGGACTCGATAAAGATCACGTTTTAGTCACTCATCAATGCTATCTTGCAGCTTATAACTATGGTTCTGCCTACTATGTTATCGATCGAGATCTTAAAATGCGGAGTCAGCCAATCATTGGACAAGATTATGAACATGGAGAGATCTTCTCTTCTCACAAAGGCCGTGGACTTGGAGATTGTTGGAGTTTTCATGCCTATGCTTGGAATGGGCAGACATTAGTGCAAACAGAAGGTGGATATTCAGGTAGTTGCCGAGGCATGGCAGGCGGATTTTGGACAATCCCACAAGTTGTGACAAAGGTCGTGAATCTTAATAGATAAATTTCCCCCATAAATAAGAGGACTCAAGATTCTTTCGTAACCTTTCAATTCTTAAAAAGAATCAAAGTTTTGAGCGATGTCAAAATCTTTGAGACACTATCAATCTTCATCCTTCGGAATCTTTGTCGACTTAGATGTTTCGTTAGCTATCTCTTCTGCTTGCTCTTTTTTAGCCTTTTTATAAACATCAATAATGATTGAGAAAAGAATTGCCGGCACAAAAGTCCACAAAAATGCTGAAAAGTAAGGTCCCACTAGATAATCTCCAATAGAACCATGGTCGTCTCTAAACATCATAGCGATCAAAAGGACAATGGGATAAAACACCACATATAACAGAACAAACATGATTGCCTCACTTTTTTAAATCATCAGCACTCTATTGTTAAATTATTCACCTTTAACAATCCTTGCTCGGCAACGAAGCCCTTTTAAGGTGGTGTTCCAAATTTGATCCACTGCTTTTTCCGCACACTCCCGCTTAACTGCCACATAAGATTGCATAGGAAAAATAGTGATTTTCCCAACATCAGCCCCTTGAATACCACCTCTAGAAGTTAATGCCCCTAAAATATCGCCGGCACTAATCTTTGATTTTTTGCCTTCATTAATTTCAATCGTAAGCATCGGTGCAATCAACGAAATCGGCGAAGTTTCTACCAATTTTGAAAAAGGAATCTCTATCATCTCTTGCTCGGTATAGGCTTTGATATCTTCTAAACGATGCCCCTTTCCCGCAAGGCTTAAACTGACCGCAATTCCTGTTTTTCCTGCTCGTCCTGTTCTACCAATTCTATGGACATATACTTCTGCATCAAAGGGAATATCATAGTTTACCACCATTGAAAGATCCTCAATATCAAGTCCTCTTGCTGCTACATCCGTTGCAACTAATACCCGGCAACTATGATTGCTAAAACGTAGTAATACCTGATCACGTTCACGCTGGTCTAAATCCCCATGAAGCGCTAAGCTATCGATATTATGATCTTGTAAGAACTCAGCAAGCTCAATAGTTGAGGCAATGGTATTACAAAAAACAACCGTTGATTCTGGCGCATACTGATACAAAAGATTCAAAGTTGCATCCGATTTATCACGTCCATCTTCTAAAATTACAACAGATTGCTCAATTTTAGGAGCTTCAGTAACCGTTGCTTCTACCACAACCATCTCTGGTTTATATTGGATTTTACGGCTAATCGCTTGAATATCTTGAGGATAAGTTGCCGAAAACAGTAGTGTTTGGCGTCTTTGTGGCGTGTATTGAATAATCTCTTCTACTTCATCCAAAAAACCCATATCAAGCATACGATCCGCTTCATCTAAGACTAGAACTTTAACATCTGCTAAATCCAAAGTACGGCGCTCTAAATGATCTAATAATCTTCCAGGGGTACCAACCGCGATATGAGGCGCATGTTGTCCCATCGCATGAATTTGACGTTTAATGGGTGTTCCCCCACAAACTGTTGAGATTTTTAAATTAGGGATATATCGTCCTAATCTTCGAAGCTCTTTACTTACCTGATCTGCAAGCTCTCTTGTCGGGCAGATGATTAAACTTTGCGTTGTAAATTGCCTAACATCAATCTGCTCTAAAAGCCCAATACCAAAAGCAGCTGTTTTACCGCTTCCGGTTTGCGCTTGCCCCAATAGATCACGCCCTTTTAAGATAATCGGCAATGCCTTTTCTTGAATTGGCGTCATTGAGGTATAACCTAATTCTTCTAGATTTAAGAGCTGTGTTTTAGGAAGAGAGAGGGTTGAAAACTTTTGATTAGGCACTGTATATTCTCTGAAATAATAAAAATAAAAATGAGATATCCATCTCATCGATTCTTGAATGGTACGCTATTTTTCAATACTCATAAACTATAAATAATTAATGCTTAGCAATCTAAGAGAAGTTTTCATCCTCATTTTTCTCAAAAACTTACTTTATACCCTACACTTCTTACACCACAACACTAAATTGTAGGAGTAAACTATGAGTGAATTTCAAATTTCTGGTGAAACAAGGCTCTTTGGTATTTTTGCAGATCCTGTTAAACAAGTTCAAACCCCACAATTTATGAACCGTATTTTTAAGCAGCTGAAAATTGATGCCGTATGTGTTCCTTTTGAAGTCGATAGCGATCATTTAGAGCAACTTTTGAATGTGAGTAAACATATTAAAAATTTTGAAGGTGCTGTCATCACAATTCCGCACAAGATTCCTATTATGAAAATGTGTGATCAGTTAGCTCCTAATGTCCTTGAAATTGGCACGGTGAATGCTATCCGTTTTAATGATCAAAAAGAGGTGATTGGCGATACTTTTGATGGCTCTGGATTTGTTTTAGGCCTTCTTCGCAATAATGTCCCTCTTGATCAAACTTCTAGAGTTTATCAAGTTGGTGCTGGGGGTGCTGGTAGAGCTATTGCCTTTAATCTACTCCATCAAGGTGTTACAAATCTGACGATTTATAATAAGCCCCTAGAGCAAGCACAATTATTAATTGATGACCTTCAAAAAACCTATCCTAATGCAACATTAACCTTAGGAGATGATCAACCTACCGATATGACGGTCTGTATTAATGCAACGCCTGTAGGTATGATTGGTATGGAAGAGATGATACCGTTTTCTCTCGATCATTTAGATCAAGAGACTTGGATTACAGAAGTAATTATGAGACCTGATGTCACGCTTTTACTAAAAAAGGCACAAGAGAAAGGGATGCCGATTGTAAAAGGTGTTGAGATGCTAAAAGGACAAGCGACACAAATGGCGGCATTCCTGCTCAATGATCCAGCCATACTCAAGATCGATCTTAAATTGTAATTTTGAAAAGTCATTTGCGACTTCCCTCTTCCCTCATAAAATAAAAGCGCTCCTATTATTAAGAGCGCTTTCATCACTAAAATAGTAATGTTACTACTAAAGGAAACATTAAGCAGATACGGCAAATAAAAACACCGTCACAATAGACCAGATACCAAGGCAAATGGCGATAATTCCTAACGTACCTTATAATGGTGCAATTTTAGCTAATACCGCTTCGCCTTTTGCTTTTGCTGCTTCATTTTTGTTTAAAACATACTTTGTCACTAAACCATAGCCCATAATGAACCCTAACAAAGCCTCTAAAATGGCAACGGCTAATCCTGTAATCCACCAAATCGGAGCATGTGCTAAAAAGTTGATAGAGAGCACAGAAGCGATAATCCCCCAAACACCCCAAATTAAGAAAATAACGCCAATAAAGCCCTGATAAGGAGCAACTTTATCTAATAACTCTTTTGCATTAGGCTTTTTCGATAAAACAAGTAAAGGGCTTGCTAAAAGTCCTAAGATAATTAATAAAATGCCGTAAATCATTACTCAATATTTCCTATTTGAAATTAAAAAAAAGCTAGTATATAGACATAAAATTAACATTCAAATAGATGGCAATATAATCAGCAATATAAAATTCAAATAAATTATTAATGTGTTTTCATTTGCTTTTTAAATTAAATATCAAAAGTGTTTTTTTAATAATCCTCTTATCTAAAATGTTTCTTAAAACAGGCATTAATAATTCCATTAGTCACAAAGAACCCGATGATTAAAAAAAATAGAGCAATAATGATTAAGGTAAAGGAGAAAAGTTCAAGCATCATCGCCCCAGAGGCTGACCATAAGTAAATTCCTGTGCCCATTGCGGACAAAATTCCCGATGCTAAAAATAAAATAGGAGTCGCTATCAATACTGATGATAAATGCAATTGTGTTAAAGAGGGGTGATTTTTCACGCCTAGAATTAAAAAATAAAGGCTCATTGGTATATAAGCAATCATATAAAAGCTAGGGATCATCTTTAGCAATATCACGCTCCAACTCATCTCGTAAAAAGTATCTGATATCGAAAAATTCACTAAGGAAGTCCACACAAGATGAAAGATGATCTCTATAAAACTATAACTAGTAAAAATTGCCAACATATTGGCAAATCGCCAATAACGAGAAGAATAAACCTTACAGAGCCCACCCTCATAACGATCAAAAGCCCTGCGGAACATACTGATTAATAAAATAAAGGTTAAAAGGGGGACTAAGAAAAGAAGAAGTAACAGTAATGATAACCATTGAAATAGCGTCATTATAGATTCATACGTCAAGAAATAGATGCTGTTATTTACAAGAACAATAAAAAGACCTAAAAATCCCCAGACAATCAAATAAAAAAGTACCATTAACCCTATCGTAAAAATAATATTTATTCTTGTGACAACATTAATTTTAAAATGATGAAATACCATCATGATAAATCCCATCAAAGCCGTTGCTGATAATATGGCACCTAATAAAAAGGTCAGAAAACTAAAACCGTCATCAAAGGGAAAGAAGTCTAAAACATTAAAGTCCTTATAAAAGACAAGCCCTAATATTGTGATGAGCTGTAAAACTAAAATCGTTCCAACTCCAACCATAGGAAGCTTATAAAGCGAGAATGGGTGTTCTATCTTATTCATGTGATATTTCCCTATCCCTTCTTAGGCGCTTGCTTCATTTTATAAAAAGCAGCCAATAAAGAAAAAATGGTTGCCGGAATAAAAGAAAAAAGTAACGCTCCCAAAAAATTTATGACTAGATCTACGGGAAAACCGCCTATTCCAACTAAAACCGTTCTCTCTGAGAGTAGAGAAATAATTCCTAATACGAAAGGAAAAGACATGATATAAAACATGAAAAATAACATGCTACTTTAAGCCTCACATAATCTGTATCAGTGTGATATTTTCCCTACACCAATGAAATTAAAGAAATATCCATTATTTTATATAAATAGGTTACGCATAATTAATATAATTTATACCTTAAATCTTAACTTTAAAATATTTGTCAACAGCATGATATTAATTAACAAGAAGAAACCTATAAAATCTCTAGGCAAAAAAATACCCAGAAAAGTCTTCTGGGTATGATGCATGAACCACTTTACCTAAATATTACTTCTGCCAGGCTGTTGGTAAAATAAAACCATCATAAAGAGATTCATTTTGAATATAGCTTGCAAAAGCATCAGACTCATAGGCTGCTTTTAAATCCTTCGCCCACTGTTTATCTTGATCTTCGCCACGAATAGAGATCATCACCACATGCTCTTCTGGCGTCTCTTCCACAACTAAAGCATCTGTCATTTTAAGACCGGCATTGGCAACATAGTTTCCATTAATCACTGCAAAATCGACATCTTCTAAAATTCTTAAACCTTGGGCTGGATCTAATAATAGAACTTTTATGCCATTTAAAGAGATAATATCTCTCTCACTAAAGCGGGAAACTTCTTCATTTGTCACTTCAACCCAACCGATGCTCTCTAAGATTCTTGCTGCACGTTCAGCATTGACTGGATCATTCGGGATTGCCACGGTCATGCCGGCTTTTACATCGTCTAGAGATTGATGTTTTGTGCTACGAAGCGATTGCGGCGCGCTTGCGGTGTCTGCAAGTTTCACCATATTCATACTTAACTCTTTATTCATTTCTTCCATATAAGCGATGCTTTGATGCCCTGCGACATCAATCGAACCATCTTTTAAAGCGGGGTTGATTTGCATATTTTGCGATAAGATTTTTACCACAACTTCATAACCTTGATCCTCAAGAATAGGACGAATTCCCTTCTCAAATTGCTCAGCATATGTTGATGGGCCAAAACCAAAGACAATCTTTTTATCAGAATCTTTACCCTCACCACAAGCTGCAATTAGTAGCGTTATTGCCATCAGAGAGATAACTTTAAAAGAGTGTGTCCATTGTTTTAATAATTGCATGATAAAAGTCTCCTTAACTTTTTTGCCAGTTTTACTGGTCCTGTTTGCAATAGTTAGATCTATTTAGACCATGATTTCGGGAATATTAATCCCTCATAAATCGGGTCATTTTTAATAAATACTTCAAATTCTTTTGACTCATAAGCCTCTTTAATATCTTTCGCCCATGTTTCATGTTGGTTTTTCTCTAAAATAGCGACTTTTACAAGATGCTCTTCTGGAGAATCTTCAATCGCTAATCCATCTTGAATACGCTCTCCGGCATTTGTGACAAAGTTACCATTCACCACCGCAAAATCGATATCTTGTAAAGCACGTAGCATTAATGCCGATTCCATCTCCACAATTTTAGGAGTAACGCTCCCTGGCTTAATCTCATTGACGTGAAACGTTGAAACATCAATTTCAGGGGCTAGCTCAATCCAGCCCACTGATTCGAGTAATCTTGCTGCTCTTTCAGAGCTCACAGGATCTGATGGAATCGCAATGGTCATACCATCACGGATATCATCAATACTCTGATGTCTTAAAGAGCGAATAGTTTGCGGCGCGCTTGGTGTATCAGCCCAAACCATCATCGCATCTCCGCCTAACCGACGATTCATCTCCTGAAGATTTGCCGTACTAATATGGACAGAAACATCTACCGCACCTTCTTTTAATGCCGGTGGAATCATAGAGTTTTGAGAGAAAGTCTTAATAGAAACCTTATAACCTTTCTGCTCTAAAAGCGGAATAATTCCCCCTTCAACTTGATTCACATAAATAGAAGGGCCTAAACCAAAGACAATCTCTTTTTTCTCACCTTGCTCCTCACTACAAGCAGCAAGGATCATTCCGGCAATAAAAAGTAATCCTATTTTAAATACCGATAACATTGCCGGCATTTTTGATAATAATTGCCTGAGTGATCCCTTTCCCATCTTTTTTGTGATATTCATTCCCTTCCATCCTTATAATTCTATGATGTTATTAACAATGTTTTTTAATCTACTTCATTAAAAAATATCAAAAACTAAAGGCTAAACGCCCTAAGAAGATAACTTTTAAGACAAAGCTTCCCCTGTCTAGCTTTTTTGCTAAACAAAATTTATTATTTGATGCTATTTAAAATGCGGAGCTTATATGATTAAACGCTACTACCGGCATTAATCCCCCACAATCATTAAAGTGTTAAAACACTTTTCGCTAAATTGGTGTAAACCATATCTTCCATCGGCGGATTATGTAATCCTGCACGAACATCTCGATAAGCTCTTGATAATGGATGCTTTTGAGATAAGCTTCTTGCGCCAACAATTCGCATGGCAAGATCAACGACTTCTAAAGCATGATTGACGATCGCAACTTTAACAGCGCTTAACTCATCCCCCATCTCCAATCGTTCCTCAGCATTTGCCTCATCCCATTTTTTCGCAACACCAAAGAGAAAATACTCCATCTCCATGAGTTTTACTCGAATCTGCCCGATTTTTTGCTGTACCGTTGGGAACTGCCCGACGGTTCCCCCTTTCATCGCATTTGAAGAGTAACTATTGGCAAAATCGACCGCTTCTTCAAATGCGCCTGTGGCAATCCCAAAATAGACTGCCGGAATATGAAGAAGCCATCCTTGGGGATCTTTCTTACCTGGGATTAAGTATTGCGCGAGATCCTCATTTCTAATCTCAACATTCTCTAATACCAGATCATGACTCCCTGTAGCGCTCATCGCAATTGAATCCCATGTCTCTTCAATTGAAACGCCGCTTAACTCTCTTTTTACCAGAAAACTTGCAACCTGATCTGAACCATCGATGCCGGCGCTCACCGCAAAATAATCTAAAACAGGCGATAATGTCGTAAATGTCTTACGACCATTTAAAGCCCAGCCATTAGCACTCTTCACCGCTGTCGTTTCTGGGCGACCGCCTCGCGTTGGGCTCCCTGTTGCCGGCTCTGACGCGGCATTATTAATGAGCGCCCCTTTTGCGATAACATCTTTAGCAAACTCTGCATAAAGTGCAGGATCCCAATTATTAGTCTCCCCAAGATGTTTACTAATTCCCATATGCCAACCGATCGCAAGCCCTGTTGAGCCATCATTTTTAGCAATTTCTGCTTGCAGTCTTAACATCTCTTCTAAAGAGATCCCTGCGCCCCCTAAAACTTTGGGAACCGTTAATGCCGGGAAATTAACAGCTCTTAAATCAGCATAATTTTCTAATGGAAATGTTCCTGCAACATCATGCTGATAAGCACGTGCTTTAAATGCTTTTGCAATCTCTTGAATCGCATCAAGACGGGCTTTAGAACTCATTTCTACTAAATTAATAACATGACTCATGACTTTCTCCAGGACGAATAATAGAAGGACACGTGATTTCACGCATCTTACTTAGTGGATTTAGGGCTGAAATTGATATGGGATTTGAGATGAAATAGTTCTTTTATAAGAATATAAACGACTATTTCATCTCAATAATTATTTAATGATAACGTTTAGCAAGGAAGTTACCGAGTGACTGAATCGCTTGAACAATCACCACAAGCAGCACAACCGTATAGAACATCGCGACACTATCAAATCGCTGATAACCATAGTTAAGGGCTAAATCCCCAATACCACCACCGCCAACAGCACCAGCCATTGCTGTCGCACCCACTAATCCAATGGTTGCTGTTGTGAAGTTCAAGATAAGTGAGCCACGTGCTTCTGGTAATAAGAACTTCCAAATAATCTGAAATGTTGTAGCGCCCATTGAGTTAGCAGCTTCTACAATCCCATGATCCACTTCTAAAAGTGAACTCTCTACCAAACGCCCAATAAAGGGGGAGATATAGATAATTAAAGGCACAATTGCCGCAGAGGTTCCAATCGATGTTCCCACTACCATTCTAGTAAAAGGAATGATTGCCACCATTAAGATAATAAAGGGAAGTGAGCGTACGATATTCACAACCGTATTTAATACTTTATAAAAAAATGAAGACTCTTCAATCCCACCTGGGCGTGTTAAAACCAATAAAATGCCAATGACTGAACCTAAAATTGTCCCGATCACGAGCGAAACGCCTACCATGACAAACGTTTCCCAACCTGCTTGGAGGAATTGTTCCAATGTCACTTGGGTTTTAAATGTTTCTGTATACCAATCTAACATGATTATGCTCCTCTTTTCACAGAATCAAGATTTAACTCTTTTTGTGTCACATTAATCGAGTGTTTCGATCCTTCATGTGTCACTCTTACGCCATGGAAACGTAGAAATGCAATCGCTTCTTCTACTTTGGCGCTCTCTCCTGTCATTTGTACAAAGGTGCTACCTAAAATATTGCCCTCGATCTCAATCATGTTGGCAAAGAGAATATTAATCACCACATCGCCCTTAAGAATTAGCTCATTAATCACAGGTTCCTGCGCCGAGCGTCCTAAAAACTCAAAGCGATAGATATCGGTTAATGTTGGGTCATCAAGGTTTTGTAACACGCGCTCCGGAATAGAATCCCCAATCACTGTACGGACAAAGCTTTTCGTCGTTGTTTTTTCTGGATTCCCAAAGACATCAATAGTTTTACCACTTTCAATTACTTCGCCTTTTTCCATTACGGCGACTTTATTACAAAGATATTCCACCACTTCCATCTGGTGCGTAACCATCATAATCGTCACGCCTTGCTCTTTATTGATCTTCTTTAAAAGATCTAAAATTGAGATGGTTGTTTGGGGATCTAATGCCGAAGTTGCTTCATCACAAAGGAGAATCTTAGGGTCATTTACTAAAGCACGCGCAATACCAATACGCTGTTTTTGCCCGCCCGAGAGCTCACGGGGATAAGAATTCTTTTTATCAGGTAACTCAACAAACTGTAAAAGCTCGTCCACTCGGCGATTAATCTCTGCTTTTGAATGATTACCACTTAAGGTGAGTGGTAATGCGATATTTTCCGCAACAGTTTTAGTCTCAAGCAAATTAAAGTGCTGGAAGATCATACCGATATTTTTTTTCGCTAAACGGAGCTCTTTTGGCGTATACGTTGAAAGATCTCGTCCATCAACAATCACTTTGCCTTTTGTAGGACTTTCAATATCATTCACAAGACGAATTAATGTACTTTTTCCGGCACCACTATAGCCGATCACTCCAAAGATATCGCCTTTTTCAATATGCAGACTAACATCTTTTAACGCTTCAGTTTCAACACCGTTGCGTAGATAAGTTTTATAGATATGTTCAAATTGGATCACTGGGTTTTCTCCGTTTATAGACTTTTAGTAATGAAATTGGGTTTTGACGTGTCAAAATGCAACAGCACATGATCATCTGTATCATTGGGTTTTTCATCATTTTACACATTCTCTTTCAACTCCTTACTCTGTGACAAAGCGCCTACTTCTTGTGGCAGGATACGATCTCAATTATTCAATCTTTTCGTGCAAAGCGCAACACCTCCTATAATAAAACATACATAGCATATAAAAACAATATGAATTAACATTTTTTTTATCAAATAAACCTTTTAAAAAGGTTTAAACACGCTATATAAAATCATACAAAACCTTTTTAAAGCTAGATTTATCAAGCGATATCAGTATTTCATTAAAAAAAATAGATGACATCAAAAAAGCCTACCTTATTGGTAGGCTTAGTAATTTTTATACACTTTTATGTCAATTTTTAAAACATCCTCAAAAGATCGGTATTTAAAACAAAAATCATCGCTAATTATTTAGACAATTCAAGCTGTTATTTTATTAAATATTTATTTTCGATAAGCCTTTAATACTGCGGGAATCTGATTAATTCGGTCCAAAAGACGGCTTAATTGATCTACATGATTAATCTCTAACGTAAAACTAATTGATCTTGTATCTGCGCTCTCTTGCTTCATATTCATATTCGTTATCTTCAAATGCTCAGCCGATACTAATTGACTAATCTCTTGAAGAAGATCCACATTCGCATAGGCAATCACATGAATATCCGCTTCAACAAGACGCTCATCACTCGATCCCCAATCAACATCTATGCCTCTTTCCGGATTTTGATCCAGCATATTTTGGTAATTAACACAGTTAAGGCGATGAATCGTCACACCGCGATTGATCGTAATATATCCCCCAATAAGATCTGGTGGTGCAGGTTTACAACAAGTCGCCATTGAGGTTAATAATTTCCCCATCCCTTTCACTTGAATGCCGCTTTGGGCTTTTTTCGTTTGCGGGCGCACCATTAAATCTGGATCAAAATTATTTTTGGGTTTTTCTCCTGGCAACCTTGCGATAAGCTGCGCAATAGTGATATCCCCTGAACCAATATTGGCGTAAAGATCATTGATACTTGTACAATGAAGTTTACTGGCTAATCGTCTTAACTCTTCATCACTTAAACGGACATTTAAGCGCGAAAGCTCCTTTTCCACCATTGCCTTTCCAGCTTGAAGATTACTCTCAATCTCTTGCGCTCTAAACCATGCCCGAATTTTAGAACGGGTACGACTTGAGCCTGTATACCCTAAATGGGGTGACATCCAATCCCGACTAGGATTTGGGACTTTCCCTGTTAAAATTTCTACCACATCACGATTTTGAAGCACATAAGTCAATGACACAATTGCCCCATTGACCTTCGCGCCTCGGCAACGATTACCTAGACCTGTATGAATTTTATAAGCAAAGTCTAAAGGGGTTGATCCGGCAATAAGCTCTAAAGGCTCACCTGCTGGAGTCATCACATAGACATTCTCATTAAAGATCGACTCTTCAGTGATCTGTTCTTCACCCTCTTCAAGGGCTCTATTTAAGTGATCACGTAGCCAATTTAAATCCGCCTGATCAATAGAAGTTCCTCGCCCTTCCTTATACTTCCAATGCGCAGCAACGCCCATTTCAGCATCATTGTGCATTTTGTGCGTTCGAATCTGTACTTCTAAGGCTAAATCTCCTGGCGCTAAAACCACCGTATGTAATGATTGATAGCCATTAGGTTTAGGATTGGCAATATAATCATCAAACTCTCTTGGAATCGGTACCCATAATTCATGGATAATGCCTAAAACAGCGTAACAATCTGCTGTGCTATCGACTAATATCCGCACGGCTCGAATATCGTATAATTGCTCAAAACTTAAATTCTTCTGGCGCATCTTCCGCGCAATACTATAAATATGCTTCACACGCCCAGAAACATCCGCCTTAATTTGATGCTCAAGCAACAAACGCTTAATTGTTGCCATGACATTTTCAATATACTCCTCACGCATCTTACGCTTGCCATCAAGCTTTGATGCTATCTCGCGATAAAAATCAGGCTCTAAAAAACGAAAAGCATAATCTTCAAGCTCCCACTTAATTCCTGAGAGCCCTAGCCTATTGGCAATCGGTGCAAAAATGGTATTGGTATTTTGTGCAATGGCACGCTGCTTATCTTCTTGTGAATCGCGCGCATTACGCATCACAATCACCTGATAAGCAAGCATGACAACAATGACCCTTACATCTTCTGCAAAGGCTAAAAACATCTTACGCAGCGTTTCTGGAGATTTCTCGTGCGAAATCGATCCTGAGGTTAAATGATTCACAACGCCAAGATATTGAATAAATTTACGAGTGCTTTCTGGCTGTTCTTCAACTGAAACGCCTAAAATAAAGAGAATCAAGGCGACTTGCGGCATTACCTCAATATCTAGTTGATCTAGATAGTATGCCGTTTCAAGTGCGATTTTATATAGTGGATGATCCTGATATTTAATACAGGCAGCGAAATATTCCGGCTTCCACGAATCTTCTTTACTTTGTAGCCACTCTTGGAGAGCGGTCAATGTTATTGACTTTGACACATCTACTTCTCCGTCTCATTTATCATTATTCTTTGCTAAGCAAAATAGTCAGGTAATCAGACATTATAATGCAATTATCAAACAAATGGGTCTCTCTTTTATAGCGATATCTGCAAAAACACTCAAGTGTTCGCCCCTTTTTTGCACGCTAAAACTCACTCG
This sequence comes from Ignatzschineria rhizosphaerae, assembly GCF_022655595.1. Taxonomy (NCBI): domain Bacteria; kingdom Pseudomonadati; phylum Pseudomonadota; class Gammaproteobacteria; order Cardiobacteriales; family Ignatzschineriaceae; genus Ignatzschineria; species Ignatzschineria rhizosphaerae. Next base: position 329,086 of record NZ_CP093379.1, on the reverse strand, counting down.
ATTCCCTAAATACACATCTATCCTCAATATTTATGACTTTCGATAACAATATCCCTTAAGACTTAATCATTAACCCGAAGCCTTAAAAAATGCCTACCATGATTCATCCTCAATGATTGGTAATTATGAGTATTTAAATACAATAAATAGTATTTAAATATACAAATATAGCTATATTCCCAATATAAAATAACAATTTTTCTTGTACGCTATCAAGCCTCAATATATTTAACATCAACATTAATAGTATTACTAATATTCAAATATTATTGGATCGACTTTCAACATCGCTTTAATCGCATAAAAGCCTTCATTTCCATAATTTTTTTAATGGATAATCCTTATGAAAAAATATCTCTTACTCTGCCTTCTCTCTTGCTCCTTTGTCTTTGCACAAGGCTATTCCACAATTAAATTGAAAGCAATGCAAGGAAATGCCGCCGCACAAGTTGCCGTAGGTGAAGAGCTCTATCATGATGCAACTACTGAAAAAGAGTATCTCGAGGCTGAAAAATACTTAAAACTTGCGGCAGAACAAGGGGAAGGATTAGCACAATATTATCTTGCTACTATCTACTACTTAGGACTTGCCGGTGTTGAAGATGATCAGCTTGCCCTCAAATGGTTCTTAGAATCAGCCAAGCAAGGAGATTCCGATGCTCAATATTATGTGGGTGAAATTTATTATTATGGGCTTACCGCTGATCCTGACTATCAAGAAGCTTATAAGTGGTTGCAACTTTCTGCTAAAAATGAGGATCCAGATGCACAAAATTTATTAGGAGAAATTGCCTATTTAGGCAGCTTAGGAGAAGAAGACAATGAAACTGCATTTCAATGGTTTACATTATCAGCTAAGCAAGGAAACTCAGCTTCTCAGCATCGTTTAGCGGAAATTGCTTATCTTGGCCTATTAGGAGAACCTGATTATGAAACAAGTTTATATTGGCTAAAACTCGCCGTTGAGCAAGATGATGCCGATGCGCAAGGATTACTGGCGGAATTTTACTTCTATGGGGATGCATTACCTCAAGATTATGAAAAAGCTCGTTACTGGGCTGAACTCGCGGCAGCGGAGGATAATTCTACAGGGCAAATGGTATTAGGGTATCTCCACCTTCATGGGCTTGGAGTTACACAAGATATTGATTTAGCAGAGCGTTATGCAATTTCATCTGCTGAACAACAAGATGCTGCCGGAATAACTTTACTTGGAAAAGTCTATATTCAACGCTATCTTGAAGACAAAAATGCAGCTTATATCAAAAAAGCACAAAGATACTTTGAAACTGCAGCCCTTAATTATGAAGAGCCCTATGCCCAACTTGCCCTTGCTTCCCTCTATGCACAAGGAATAGGTGTTAAGCAAGATCTTAAAAAAGCAATGACCTTTGCTCGTCTTGCCGAAGCTCAGGGATTATTAGAGACTCAAACCATCATTGCTGTGATCTACTCAAAAGAGGGAAAGAGTGATCTAGCACTTGAATGGGCTCAAAAAGCTTGTCAAAATGAGATTGAGGGCGCTTGTAATTTCTATCGAATACTCTCACAATAATGATCATCACTTAAAGGAGATAAGCTGAAGATGTTTAAATTAGTATTCCATATTAATGAGCCTCAAAAATGGCCTATGTTACTTAATAACATTCACAATACGATTCAAGCTCTTCAAACAGACAATGTGCCTTTTAATATTGTGATTATCGCGAATGCCGGCGCGGTACAAGGATATCTAGATTCTGAAACCCGCCAAAAAATTGCGGAGCTAACCATTCACAATGAAGCTGAAAATATCCAATTTTATGCTTGCCAAAACTCCTTAAAAGGGCAAGACATTTCTATAGATGAACTTAATCCTAAAAATACGCCCATCACGATAGATACAGTCCCCGTTGCAATTATTGCCTTAGTAGAGCACCAAAAAGCTGAATTTGCTTATATAAAGCTCTAATAAAAAAATTAATAGATAGGCAAAAAAAACCTCTTAGAGATGAGTTTAAAATCACCCTAAGAGGACAAATTAGCTTTATTAACTACCTAGATACATCAGTATCAAATCACTCTGCAAGAGCTATCAAAATAGAATACCCTTAACCACCCCTATCTTGCATTGATCCTTGTCACTAAAAAAGCTTTACCAACCAAAGAGATAGGGAGATATTGATCTAAAACAGCTCTCATTAAATCTTCCTGTGATAAGCGCTTAAAGGAGATATTCCAAGCGCGTAAACTCACGCCATAGACTCGATCTAAATCATGATGAAATTGCGGTGTTGGATTTTGAGCAATGACTTCAGTGATTAACTCTTTTAAATAAGGGGAATCAATCAACCTATTTTGCAAAAAATCATGAACCTCTTTCGTAAAATAGACCGCATAATGCTCTGGCCTTTCTGCGGCAAAAATACTCTTTGCTTCAGGTAAAGCATCTGCAAAGGGGATATAAGGCTTGACGCAATAGATTGGCGTACCATCAACTAAATCGTGACCTGAAACTTCAATTTCGACATTTTTCCAATCAATAGATTCAATCTTAACAGCAGATAATCCTAAGCCATTAGGACGAAAAGAGCTTCTGGTAGCAAAAACTCCCATTCGCTCATTTCCACCCAATCTTTGAGGTCGAACAGTCGCTTTACCATTCCAATGATTTTGATGAAAGCCAAAGGTAAGCCAAATATGGCTAGAAAGTTCTAAACCATGAAGATAATTCTCATGATTAAAGGGCGGTAAAAATCGGATCATTCCACGGGCAGACTTCACAATCCCCGCTTGCCGAGGGACGCCGAACTTTTCAGGAAAGCAACCTTCCATTACCGCTACGGCTTCTATCTCTCGTAAACCATAGGCCGAGTATTCCTGCCCTTTAAGATCATTTAAGCTATCTTTATGAGATTCTGGAGCATGATGCAAATCAGGCTGTATTTTTAGATTATCTTTCATGGTCGATAACTACAAGGTTTCACCTAAAAGCGCTAAAAAATCCTCTTCACTAACAATCGCTACCCCATGTTTTTCTGCTTGCGTTAGTTTACTGCCGGCTTTTTCACCGGCAAGTAATCTTGTCGTTGATTTAGAAACAGAGCCTGTCACCTTTGCCCCAAGCGCCATGAGTTTATCTTTAGCCTCATTGCGATCATATTTTGAGAGCGTGCCGGTAATCACCCACGTTTCACCCAAAAGTGGTAACGCATCATGATTTGTGACATCCACTTTTGCCGGATATTGAATCTCAATGCCGGCATTTATTAAGGCTTGGATAAGTTCTTTATGATGATCTAGTGCAAAAAACTCCACAATCCGTTTAGCAACAATAGGACCGATATCTTCTAACTGCATTAAGACCGTTTCATCCGTATCTATGAGATCTTGTAAGGTTTCAAAATGACTGGCAAGTGTTCTTGCCGTCGCTTCCCCTACTTCGCGAATACCAAGGGCGTAGATAAAGTTTGAAAATGCCGGTGTTTTACTACCTTCAATACTAAGAAGCATTTTCTCAGCAGATTTCTCCCCCATTCTTGGTAATTCTAATAAGCGCCCTTTTTCTAAATGGTATAGATCAGCGATAGAATCTATCACCTTCTCTTTTAATAAAACTTCCAACCATCTGCCGCCAATACCATCAATATTCATCGCGGTGCGTGAGACAAAATGCTTTAATCCTTCAAGTTTTTGCGCATCACAAGTCAATCCCCCACTACAACGCGCAATTGCTTCTCCTTCAAGGCGGATAATGGGCGAATCACAAATGGGGCAATTTGTTGGAAAGATAATCTCTCTCACCGATTTTTCATCACGATTTTCAACTACGACTCGAATCACTTTAGGAATCACATCTCCTGCCCTGTGAATCATCACTTCATCCCCAATCATCACCCCTAGCCGGGTAATCTCATCTTGATTATGAAGGGTAGCATTAGATACCACAACACCGCCCACTTCAACAGGATCAAGTCTAGCCACAGGCGTAATAGCACCGGTTCTTCCCACTTGGAAATCCACATCAAGCAAACGAGTTCTCGCTTCCATTGCCGGGAACTTCACGGCAATGGCAAAACGGGGAGAACGAGAGACAAATCCAAGCCGCTCTTGAAGCAGTAGATTATCTACTTTAATGACCACACCATCAATCTCAAAAGGCAATTCATCTCGTGAGCTTTCCGTCTTTTGATAATAAGCCATTAAGTCTTTAAAATCAGCAATCTTCTCATTTAAAGGGGAAACCGGAATGCCGAGCGTATTCACATAAGTTAGCCACGCACTGTGACTCTCAATTTCAACGGGCAATGCTTCATAAAGCCCCACTCCATAGCAATAAAAGCTGAGCTCTCGTTCTGCGGCGATTTTAGAGTCTAATTGTCGAATCGAGCCAGCAGCTGCATTTCGGGGATTTGCAAAAGGCTTTTGCCCTCTTTTTAACTGACGATCATTAATCTTTTCAAAGACCGATTTACGCATAAAGACTTCCCCTCGCACCTCTAATCTTCGAGGAAAATCTCCCGCTAATTGATGAGGTAGGCTACGAATCGTCTTCACATTTTCTGTAATCTCTTCCCCCACAACACCATCACCTCGGGTTGCAGCCTGTGTTAAAACCCCATTTTCATAAATAATGCTCACTGCTAAACCATCAAGTTTTGGCTCAGCATAGTAATCTACCTGCGTGATAGAACCGCCTAAACGCTCTAATACTCGCTGATGAAACCCTTCAAGATCAGCTTCATTAAAAGCATTATCTAAAGAGAGCATCGGGCGCTCATGGCGAACTTCTGTAAACCCTGATAAAACTTTCCCCCCAACTTTTCCTGTGGGGCTATTAGGGTCTTTCCACTCAGGATGAGCTTCTTCTAAAGCCTTTAACTCGTGAAACAGCGCATCAAACTCATGATCCGGAATAAGCGTTTCATCCAGTACATGATAATTATAATTTAATCGATTAATCTCTTTCGTTAAAAAACTCATACGTTCTTTATTGGAGTTACTCACGCTGATTCCTCTATTTTGTTCATTCAAGCCTTTTGAAGCATCTTTTCGATCCTTCTAAACAACTGGCTTATTTCTAATACGATCTTGTTGAACTTTCTAATCGTAACATCGGTTTAAAAACGCCTAAATCAAATTGCCCGAGCATCGGTTATGAAAGACGCAAGACTCGTTCTATCAGAACATCGTGCAAGCTGATTTGATTGACATGCTGTGCTATTTTATTTTTAAGATAGTGTTTCTTAAACCGAATTGACTATAATTTTATCAATACAAGATTTCAAACCATAAAAAAAGTGCTATTAAATAATAGCACTTTTCGAGCGCAATCACTGTAATTGCCATCTCAATATTTGGTCAGTTACTCACGATTACGAGTCTCATAAGCCTCATAAGCTCTCTCCCACTCTTCATTATCAAGCTTATTGATTTTATGAAAGAGCTCAATAAGATCATCTTTACTCATGACTCGTTGATTGGTATCTAAAATCTTCCCCCCTAATGCTGAGCTAAAATGATGAATACCCGCTAAAAGTTGCTCAATCGTACTAATATCTGGATCTGGCCCTGGAATTTTTGAGAAGAAGATTAACCCAGGCGTTGTATCATCTAAGTGATAGCGCACCAAATTCTCATCAAAAGTACCATCTCCCAATAGATGACCAATAGAATACATTGGTTCATCTCCATAATGCGTTGTTGTTAAAAGCTGGATAAAGCCCCCATTTTCAACGCGAAGATCAAGCTCGTGAGCGACCGTTAAAATCTCTTTAAAGCTATAAGGCTGATCGGGCGCAGCACTTAAAATCAGCGCAACCGTTTCAACGGATGCTGGGCGCATTAAATTCCCATCATCACTATAGATCGCCATATCAGTACGCTTCCCACGAAATAGACCCGATAACTTACCGAAAAAACCTGTTGATTTACGATCTTCATCGGCAAAAGCAATCTCTTCTAGATTCTCGTTAATCTCTTGAGAGAAAACGGGCGCCTCTTCTACTGAAACGGTTTCTACTTTAGGACGATAAGAGAGATCATCATGATCTATCGCATTAATATCGGCAGACTGATCCCTATTGACATCATTCGTACGATCTACACTTGATGTATCATCAAAAAGACCATTTAAATCTGGCTCTACTTTATCTGTCACATTATCTTCAGCCTTATTTCGTTCAAGGCGTACCCAATAGACTGCTGCTGCGATAAGAAGAATACCAATTAAGATATACACAATGACCATAATAGTTCTGTTTTCCTAACTTTTAAACATGGGAAATACTGTTCGTTTGCCCTTATCTCCTTTATTAGATACGAGCCCTTTAAATATTACCTTATTTTTGAGATTTTTACTGCACCTCAATGATTTTATTTATCTGAAGGAACTGATCCTACAACCGTGCCGGCAACCATATCATAAAGTGTACGACGATAGAGAGGATCACGAATTGCCCAAAGAACCGTTCCTGCAAATAAGAAAATCCCCACAATCGGCAATGAAGTTAAAAACTGCATTCCCATAAAAAAGAGAATCGTTCTAATCGCAATACTGTTCCATGTTAAATTTTTCCCCGTGCGCAGGCTAAAAATTCGAATCTTAAAAAGTCGTTTTCCAAGCGTTGCACCATAATAACGCTCCTGAACTGCAAAATAGATAAAGTATAGTAAAATATACCAAGGCCCGATCGTTTTTAAGATCTGTGTTGATAAAGCCTCTATTTCAGGACTGGCAAGCATCTTTTCTAATGAACCGCCTGACTCATTAAATAACGCAACATACTGATTAATCACCTCTAAATCCACTAACCCAAAATTAGCGAGGATATTAGAGAGAATGAGCTGAAAAAGGATCACGAAAAAGAAAAAATCAATGATAAATGCCGCAAAACGTTTTCCTAAACTTGCCGGCACAAAGCCTTCAAGATCTTTCGGCAATAGCATCACTTTTAAGCGTGATAAAGTCTGCTGAAGATCCTCTAAAGAGATCTCTTTTGGGGGATTTTTGTCAGAATAATCTTGCTGAAAATTCTCAGCATCCCGGCGATCTTTCTCTTCCCTCGCTATCTCTGCTTCTGTATTAGCATCTTCTAAAGCTTTTGAGGTTTCTAAGTTTGGTGCAGATGAATCTTCTTCTACTTCTTTCGTTTCACTTGCTTCTTTTACAGCCTCAACACTACCTTGAGCTTGAGGGCTTTGCGTAATCTCAGGCATCACTTCAACAATAGAAAGCTTTAGACCATGCTGATTAAAGAATCCTTCTAATCCAACGATTTCCTCTTGTGTTGCAGATTCCCGAAGCGTGACACCATCAGGAGCAAACCATTTTGCAATATCTTCTGGTGGCACACTATAAGCTTTTGCCACACTTAAAATTGCCGATTCTTGGGTAAAGCCCGGGAGCATCTCTCCTGTAAATCGTACACGGTATCTCTTCGTGTTCTTCTGACTGATCTGACTCATTGCATTCCTAATATTTGGTTATCAAATGTTTCGTCATCTTGCTGACAATAATTCCAACTACTCAATTGTGGCCTATTCTAAGGCTTTTTTATCGCCCCAACGCATCATTAAATCATGGGGAATTTCGATCTGATCTAAAATTCTTGCCACCATAAAATCAATAATATCTTCTACCGATTGAGGCTGATGATAAAACCCTGGATTTGCCGGCATAATTTGGACATTCATTTTACTAAGCGTCAACATATTCTCTAAATGGATCTGATTAAATGGCGCTTCACGAACCACTAACATTAAATGTTTTCGCTCTTTAATCATCACATCTGCAGCGCGCTCGATCAAGTTATTCGATTGCCCAGTCGCAACCGCTGCAAGCATTCCCATGGAGCAAGGACAAATAATCATCGCTCTTGAAGTATTAGAACCTGAGGCCAATGGCGCCATCCAATCCTTCTCACTATAAATATTAAGCAGCTCTGAATCTTCAATATTAAAACGCGCCATTAAACGTTTTTTCTGTTCACTAAGAGAATTCCCTAAATGAATCTCCATCTCAAGGGCTAAAACCATTAATGCCGCGTGCGTTAATAACACATTAACAGGATATCCCTTTCCCACTAACACTTCGATCAAGCGCAAACCATATTGCGCCCCAGAAGCGCCTGATAGCGCCACACTAATACGATCACTCTCACGGTAGGGCTTTACAGGGATCTCAAATTGCTGAGTCATTTTCAGCTCCTCTTATCGTTATTAACATCCATTTCATTTCAAATAGCGCCTTTCATCTTAGCAAAAAAGCGCTCCATGAAATCCCTTCATAGAACGCTTCTTCTTAAATCTCAACTAAGCATCAAGCTTAGCTTGCTCTTCTGGTGTGCAAAGTGAAAAATCCACATCCTGCTCACTAAAGAGATAACGCTTACCGCAAAACTCACAATCAACATATACCGTGCCATCTTGCTCATTTAAAAGCTCTCGAAGCTCTTCTTCGCCTAAATGGTAAAGCATCGTTAAAGAGCGCTCTTTAGAGCAATTACACTCAAAGTGGTATTGATCTGGTTCAAAAATACGTACCGCAAGATCTTCATCTGTTTCATACAAACGATACAGTAGCTCCGATGTTGGTAGCGTTAATAGCTCCTCTTTACTCGCTGTTTCAGCAAGCATGATTGCACGATTAAAGAGATCTTCATCATGAATCTCCCCAGGTAATCTTTGAATCATTAACCCTGCTGCCGCATTTTCAGAAGTTGCTAAAAATAATCTTGTTGGTAACTGCTCTGATGTTTCAAAATAATACTCAATCACCTTAGCAATCGATTCTTCCGTTAAAGAGATCACGCCTTGATAAGGTTGCTTAAAGTGCTCTGCATCAATGGTAATTACTACATGACCTTCTCCACAAAGCTCTTTTAAGCTCGTTAAGCCTTCCACATCCCCATCAATTTTGGCAGTCGCACGAATGCCGTGAAGGTGATTGACCTGTACCACAAGCAAACTCACAGGACCATTTCCTTGAATTTGCACCGTCAAACGACCTTCAATTTTAATGGTTGCGCCTAATAGCGCTGTTGTTGCAATCAACTCCCCTAAAAGTTTTTCAACATTTTTAGGATAATTGCGGCGCACTAAATGCTCCCGCCAAGTATGTTCTAATAATACTCGCTCTCCCCGAATAGGGAGTTTATCAAAGATAAAACGGTCTAAAAGATCCACGGTTTTGTCTTTACTATTAATCATTTTGTTCCTCTTTGTTCTCAGCCATCTCTTCAAGTCTCTTCACATTTACCATTAAGATGCGCTTATCATCCACATCTAATACTGTAAATCTAAAGCCCTCGATATCTAAGGAATCGCCCTTTTCAGGTAAGCTATCGAACTGATCGACCATAAGGCCGCCAAGCGAGCTATAATCACCATCTTCATCAACAAGCCCGCGAATATTCAAGGTTTGCTCAACTAACAATAGATCACACCCTGCATCAATATTCCACTCATCATCGGATACTTTCTCTACAGAAAGGGCTTCATCCTCATCTGGGAATTCACCAGCAATTGCTTCAAAGACATCTAACAACGTGATAACCCCTTGAACACCGCCAAAGTCATCGGTTACAACCACTAAATGCGCTTTACTATCACGGAAAATATCCATCATTTTGAGCACACTTGTTGAACGATGCGAGAAGATCACAGGTTTTATACTTCGCTCCTGAATCTCTCCAAATTCAATGAGATCCATCACAACATCCTTCGATCTTGCTACGCCTTTAACATTATCAAGCGCGCCATCACATATCGGAAACTGATTATGGGGATTCTCTTCTAAGCTTTCAAGGAGCTTCTCTTTCGAATCTTGTTGATTGATCCATGAAATATCATTTCTTGGCGTCATAATTGAACGAATAGTTCGCTCCCCTAATGTTAAGACGCCGCTCACCATGTTGCGCTCATCTTCCCCAAAGAGGATTGGCATCTCTTCATCGCCCTTCTCTTCGCTATCTTCCTCATCAGACTCATCTGGCTGATTACCCAATAAGCGAAGCACCATATTTGCCGTTCTTTCTCGGCGTGAATATTGGTTAAGAACCGTCTCTTGTTTACGATTAATCCATTGATTGATAATCTCAATAAAGAGTGAGAACCCAATAGCTGCGTAGATATAGCCTTTTGGAATCTCAAAGCCAAATCCTTCCACCACAAGGGTTAAACCAATCATTAACAAAAAGCTTAAACAAAGCACCACAATCGTTGGGTGTTTATGCACAAAGATTGTAAGCGCTTTAGCGGCAAAGATCATCATTCCCATAGAAATGGTAACCGCTAAAATCATCACCCAAAGATAATCGGCAATACTTGTTGCCGTAATGACCGCATCAAATGAGAATACAGCATCAAGCACAATGATTTGCATAACAATAGGCCAAAACTTTGCGTAGTTTTTGGATTTATTATTAAAATCAACCTCGCCCTCAATTCGTTCATGAAGCTCTCTTGTGGCTTTTTGAATCAAGAAAAATCCACCGAGAATCATTATAATGTCTCTATAGGAGAAGCTACCGAGAAACTTCAGCAGGTTATTGAAGGAAAAAGTCGCATAATGATTAGGGTCTGCATAGATCGGATCTGTTAAAGTAATGAGCCATGTCATAATAGACAACAGACCAATACGCATGACTAATGCTAAGGAGAGCCCAACAACTCGTGCTCTGCTACGTTGTTTTGGTGGAAGTTTATTGGCAAGAATTGCGATAAAGATGAGGTTATCGATCCCTAAAATAACTTCTAATAAAAGAAGTATAACGAGCGATATCCAAACTGATGGATCCACTAGGGATCCCAAAAATACTTCCATGATTCTCCTTCTAAGAATGTATGGTATACAAGTAAAAAATAGTATTTCCTATTTTACACGATTTTTTCATAAATTTAATAGTAAAAAGAAGCAAATAACGAATGACAGAGAATATGAAAGACCTCAAAGCACATACGCCGATGATGCAACAATATTGGGAAATTAAAGACCGTTATCCGAATATGCTCCTCTTTTATCGCTTAGGTGATTTCTACGAGCTCTTTTATGATGATGCTAAAAAAGCCGCTAAACTCCTCGATATTACCTTAACTCAGCGCGGAAACTCAGCAGGCGCACCGATTCCTATGGCAGGAATTCCCCACCACTCTTCAGAGAGCTATCTTGCTCGCCTCCTTAAGCAAGGCGAATCGGTTGCCATTTGTGAGCAAGTTGGCGAAGTGACTGGCAAAGGCCCTGTTGAGCGAGATGTTGTGCGTATTTTAACGCCGGGCACGCTCACTGATGATTATCTCTTAGATGCTAAAAACGATAGTATTACCGCAGCGCTTTTCCAAGTGGAAGAGAAATGGCTCATTGCATGGATTAATCTTGCTGGCGCTGAGTTCTCCCTCATGCCGCCCCTTTCAGAAGAAGCGATGACAGCTGAACTTTTACGAATCAAACCCTCTGAAATCGTCCATAGCGAATCTTTAAAAGTGCCAGCAAAAATTCGCCACCTTTGCCACTTTACCCCATTCCCCGATTGGCATTTTGATCAACCTCGTAACTACACGCTACTTTGTGAACATTTTAAAACACAAAGTCTGCAAGGCTTTTCGCTAGAGCAAGATCATTTAGGAATCCATGTTGCTGGCGCTCTTCTCACTTACGTGAAAGAGACACAAAAAGACCCTTTAAGTTACATCAACCAAATCACCCTTGAGTCAATTGATGATGCGGTCATTTTAGATATGACAACGCGCCGAAATTTAGAAATTGAGCGCACGCTCTATGGGGAAACCAACAATACCGTGCGAGATCTTCTTGATGAGTGCCAAACACCGATGGGCTCAAGACTTCTCTCTAGATGGCTTAACCGCCCGCTACGCGATCATAAAGTGCTCAATGAACGTCTTAATCTGATTGAATCTTTAGAGGGCAAACCTCAACATAAAAATATCCGTGAGGCGCTCCAAAATATCGGTGACCTTGAGCGCTTAGTCACACGAATTGTCCTAAAAACAGCGCGCCCAAGAGATTTAACACAGCTGCGTAAAATTCTCCAAAACACGCCAGAAGTTGCGGCTGAAATTACGAAGAATGAAAAACTTACTGCTATTAATCCCCTCTGGCTTGAATGGCTTAAACCACAAAATGAACTTTGTGCGCTCCTTGAAACAGCGATTGTGGATGAACCGCCCCTTCTAATTCGTGATGGTGGCGTGATTAAAACCGGTTATGATCAAAATTTAGATGAATTAATCGAGCTTAGTACTAAAGGAGATCAATTTCTCTTAAATCTTGAAACTAGTGAACGTGAGCGCTTAAACATCCCTACACTTAAAGTAGGATATAACCGTGTTCATGGCTATTACATAGAAGTCTCAAAATTGCATTCTGATAAAGTACCGACAGAATATGTCAGACGACAAACCTTAAAAGATGTTGAGCGCTATATCTATCCTGAATTAAAAGAGTTTGAGAATAAGATCCTCTCCGCTAAAGAGCGCTCCTTAGCACTTGAAAAAGTGCTTTGGGATGAGTTATTAGAGAAGATTGAACCGCATCAAACCGCGCTTCGCCTCTTAAGTGAATCGCTAGCGAATATTGATATCTTTATCACGCTTGGCCTGCTTAAGAACCGTTACAATTGGTGCCGCCCTGAATTTAGTAAACAGATCGGTATTGAGATTAAAAAAGGTCGTCACCCGATTGTCGAGCGCACCTTAAATCGCCCATTTATCCCTAATGATCTCTCCATTCATCCACAATCAAATATGCTGATTGTAACGGGCCCTAATATGGGCGGTAAGTCCACCTATATGCGTCAAACGGCGCTGATTGCTTTAATGGCACATATTGGTTCTTTTGTGCCGGCAGAGAGTGCAAAACTAGGTCCTATTGATCGCATCTTTACCCGAATTGGGGCGCAAGATGACTTAAACTCTGAGCAATCAACCTTCATGGTTGAGATGACAGAAACCGCCACAATTCTCAACTACGCTACCGATCAGAGCTTAGTCTTAATGGATGAAGTTGGCCGAGGCACTTCAACACTTGATGGCCTGTCTCTGGCTTGGAGCGCGGCGGTTTATCTCACAGAAAAGGCAAAAGCGATGACCATTTTTGCCACCCACTATTTTGAGATGACAGAGCTTGAAGAACTCTACGCAACCGTTAAAAACTTGCATCTTGATGCGGTTGAATATAAAGATGAGATTATCTTTATGCATGAAGTCAAACCTGGCGCTGCCTCTAAGAGCTATGGCTTACAAGTTGCCGCCCTTGCCGGCGTTCCTAAAGCCGTTATTGAATCAGCTAAAACGAAGCTTTCTCAATTAGAACAAAGCTTCTTAGCCGCATCTGTCACCCATGGCAAGAACGAAGTTTCACAAAAAGCGCCAGCAATTAATCAGCCCGCAGAAGTCATTGAAAAAATGCCGGCAAAGAAAGCAAGCCCACAAGCAGAGATTCCGTTTTTTATGGAGCCAACACCATCAGAAGTAGAAGAAGAGATTCGCGCTATTGATGCCAATGATCTCACACCAAGAATGGCGCTTGATCTGATCTATGCTTGGCAGAAGAAGCTTCGCTAAATTCACTGAGCGTTAAACCACCACTTGAAAATCTTAAATAACAAAACAAAATGCCGGCAATATTAAAAGATTGCTGGCATTTTTATCTCATACAATCCTTTTCTTGCTATCTATAAAAAGGATCTCGCAGACAAGAGGGATGCATACTTCTCACGGTTTTATGCCAACCATAAAAATGCCAGTTCCTCAGCTTTGACAAGTGCTGCAATAGCTCTATCTAAGGACTATGCAAGCCCATTTTCAATACTATCAAATAGTACGATCTTGAAGAATCCCTTGAAATTCCCCTCTTTCACCCTCAGATTATATGCATCAAGCTTCTAAAATTATAAAAATGGGAACGATATGACGCAGTTACTTAATTACAAAATCACCACACCGGAAGTTGAAAAACATCCTGTACCAATTCTTCTGATGCATGGTCTATTTGGGGATATGAATAATCTTGGCATGATTGCTCGAGGTTTAGAGGAATACACCACCATTCAAATAGATGCTCGCAATCATGGGGAATCTTTCCATAGCGAGATTATGAATTATGATGTGATGGCGGAAGATATCGTCCATTTACTTGATCATCTTGGCATTGAAAAAGTGATTTTAATAGGCCATTCAATGGGTGGAAAAGCCGTGATGACCGTGACAAAACTCATCCCAGAAAAAGTCGATAAACTCATCATTATTGATGTTGCGCCAGTGGCTTATAAAGAACGCCGTCATGATGAGATTTTAGCAGCACTTAATGCCGTTAATGAGAGCGGTGTAACAGATCGACGCGAAGCTGCCGAGATTATGCGGCAATATATTACGGAAGGCGAATTTGTCATTCAATTTCTCCTAAAGTCCTTCCGTGATGGCAAGCTCCGCTTTAATGTTCCGGTATTAGATAGAGAATATGATGCGATCTCTGGCTGGAAAAAAATTCCAACATGGAATGGGAAAGCATTCTTTATTATTGGTGGGGATTCAGGTTACGTCACGCGAGAATATCAAGCAGAAGTTCAAGCACAACTCCCTAACTCCTCGGCTATCGTTATTGCCGGCGCTGGCCATTGGGTGCATGCTCAAAAAACAGATTCTGTAGTAAAAGCGATTCTTAACTTTCTAGGAAAAAATGAGTAAATCTCAAAAGGAAACTGATAGTAATTTCGCCGAAGAAGCCACGGAATAAAATTGCTGGCTTATCGGTTATGAAAAGCTAAAATCCCCCGACCCGGCATCGTGCAAGCTGATTTAATACATGCAGTTTCCTTACTTTTAAAACAATGCCTCTTACACCGAATCAGCTATCAACAAACTGATAAAGCAATAAAGCAATTATCTAAAAAAACATAAAGCCCCGAAACCTTCCTCACCAAGAAGCATTTCGGGGCTTTTCACACAATTTTTAAACTTTAACTTAACCTTTGATCTAAAATATCTCACAAGCTAATCGTTGAAGTTATTTAGGAGTTTCTCCACCATAACGAATTCTCCCTTTTAAGACTCTGATACAAATCATAAAAAGTGATGATGGTGGATCTATATGATTTAATACCAAAAATAATGACTTTCAAAGTCTAGAAAAAACCTTAAACATTCTCATCAATCATTGCCGGCATGATTATTTCCTTCACGCAAGTTGCTGAAGAAGTTGACGCAATAAACTCAATTGCAGAGAGAACATCTTGCAAAGGAATCATTGAATAATGGCTCTCTTCTAAAACTCTCTTTATCGGCACATCAATCTCAAACTCAGTAGCTAAATACCCCAAACTCAATACTGAAACACCGATTTTATCTTCACGCACAATCTCCCGTAAAGATTCGAGCATACCTTTAAGCGCAAACTTTGTTGCAGAAAATACTAGCTCTTTCCCTTTATGGTTAGGTAAACCCCACGTTGAGCCGACCAAAATAACTTTCGCATTTGCCGAAAGTCTTAAATTTGGTAAAAGTGCCTGAATATGCAAGATGGCGGAAGTGATATTCGTTGTCACCATCTTTATGACCTCATCAGCCGGCACTGACTCAAAATCATAAGCATCACTAAAGGCCTTCTCTTCCCAAATCCCCACGTTATAAACCAATATATCAAGAGGCATATCCCCTAAGTCTTCTGCAATTTTCTGCGTACTCTCTATTGGCGCTCCTAAATCAGCCTCAATCCAGTGACTACTTTTTGCATCATTAATAAAAGATGGTGTACTACGTGAAACTCCAAAAATCGTATCTTCACTCTTGGGAAACTTCTTAAAAATCGCCGCTCCTAAGCCACGACTCACGCCATAAACAATAATATTACGCCCTTCTCTCTCTTTCTTACGCATTCCAGCCATCATATAACCTTTAAATTCTCAGTAAAATCATTTAATTAGCAACTACTTTAATATCTCAACCACACTTGAGGTCAAGCAAATATAACATCCAACAAAATACTCAAACTTTTCATTGACAAAAAAGCGCTAAGCCAAGTAAAATAGCTGACTTAAATAGAGCCGGAGTGGTGGAATGGTAGACACGGAGGATTCAAAATCCTCTGCTGAAAGGCGTAAGAGTTCGAGTCTCTTCTTCGGTACCAAATTGAAAAAGCGATCCTTTTATAGGGATCGCTTTTTTGTTAACCATTTTTTATTAAAGCCCTCCACTTTATTACTCATTACTGATTCTTTAACCACAACGTTATTAAAAGAGTAAATAGATCCTGTTCAAACTAGGGGCAAAATATTATAATATTTACTGACTAAAAAATTAAAAGCTGTAATATCAAAAACTTATTTAAAACAGATAATTCTATTACAGAACTTAATAATGAAAAAGATAATACTCATCACTTCTATCTCTGCCTTTTTCCTCACAGCTTGCGGCGATGAATATGCAGATCTTCGTAAAATGACAGTACAAGACTATTTAGATAATAAATCCTTATTAGATGAAGTTATGAATAAATGCCATAACCATGAAATAAAAGATGAAGATATCTGTGAAACCATGAAAGAAGCTATCGACTCAAATCATGATGCTTGGTAATAAGTAGTTAAATCATGCCTGATTTTGTAATCGTTTAAATGATCTTTTCACTTTTTAAAAACTTTTTATCCTCCTTGAAAATGCTATATTTGTAGAATAAATATAATAAATAGAGGAGATAAGTTATGGATCATGACCACAATCTTGCGGAATATATTATTGAGCAAGCAAGTGATGCTTTCATTTATGCAGATATTCATGGAAATATTCAACGCTGGAATAGTGCCGCTTGCCAACTGTTTGGATTTTCTAAAACTGAAGTTCTTGGAAAAAACATGAACCTGATAATCCCTGAAAGAGCCCGAAAGGCGCACTGGGATGGTTTTAATATGGCAATACAAAGCGGTAAACTTCAACTATCGGGAAAACCAACTTTAACAAGGATATTACATAAAGATCCAGATAGACGGCTTTATGTAGAGATGAGCTTTGCTTTAATTAAAAATGAAATTGGCAAAGTCCTTGGTAGCGTCGCTATCGCTCGTGAAGTAGAGCGAAAAGAATAGTTTCTAAAGCCCCCTAAATAAAAAGCTTATAACTTCTTATTGCTGATAATTTTGCAGTAAAATAGGGAACCGAAGAAGAGACTCGAACTCTTACGCCTATTAAGCTACGGATTTTGAATCCTCTATGTCTACCATTCCACCACTTCGGTAAATTATCGCTATTTAACAATACCTTGATCTACCTCTTAGCAAACAAAAGTGAAGCGGATAATAATAACCCCACAGTTGTATTATTCTTAATTTTCATTTAATTATAGGTGCAAGCGATGATCCATATTAAAGACGCTCAAGTGTTATATAAAAAATGGCAAAAGATGAAAGAAGAGGATCCTAATCTCTCTTGCGATCATCCAACACTCTTAAGAGAATATGCCGATGGAATTGGCAAAACGGGGGACCGTATTTGCAATCAGTGCGGCACCGCTTTTAGTGCTAATGAAGCATAATTTTAGAGCCCCGAAATCATACGGGGCTTTTTTATAACTTACACGGACCTCTTCATCTATACATCTCCTAAAGTTGAGTGCTAAAATAAGGTTAGCTGAAGTTATCTAACTTTCTAAAACTGATTACTTCTGACCTATCAATGATTACTTAAGAGGTTTGTATGAAATTATCACGCTTATTAATGACAATCTCAGGCGCAATGCTTATCTCCGTTGCTTCTGCAAACGGGGCTGACACTTTAAAACCATTTCCAGAAGCTAAAAAAGATGAGATTCGCTACGTCATTGAACTCCCTGAACTTGCTAATGAAGATGCCGTAAAGGTACAACTTATTGCCGGCAAGACCATTGAAGTCGATTGCAACTACCAAAGTTTTGGTGGCACAATTAGTGAAGAGAACCTTGAGGGTTGGGGATATAGTTTTTATAAAATCTCTGAATTAATGGGACCAATGTCAACTTTAATGGGATGCCCTGAAGATAGTAAACATGAAGCCTTTGTGGCAATGCAAGACTCTCCACTCATTCGCTATAACAGCAAACTTCCGATTGTGATTTATGCACCTGAAGATGTCTCTGTAAAATACAGAATCTGGCAAGCAGATGTTTTAGAGATGGATGCTCAAAAACAGTAATCTTGGTAATTCGATATGCCAAATACAAAAAGCGATCTATCAAAGATCGCTTTTTTCATATTCACTAACTACAACTATTTTATCTCACCACATCTGCATTTTTGACAATGAAAAGACATCTTCCGCCTGTAGCCCTCTTAATTTCTGATAACTCCCCATTTAAAGAGATTGGCTGACCTGTACTAAATCTTAATGTTTCTCGAATGCTATTAAACATTACCCCAAGACTAACCAGTTGATTGGCATCAATATAGACAATATTACTACTATCTCCATATTGATTACTATGAGAAACACTGGTCATTCGTCCTTGAAAATGGATCTTTTGCCCAACCCATTTATTATTAGCCGTTCCCCGGTGGCTCTTCCACTCATTACAAATATCTGCAATAGAAGCATCTTCTAATAGTGGCTTCTCTACCACCTCATCTGATATCTCTTCTGGTGAAACCTCATCTAATACCTCTTCATTGCTAGCTTTAGCGATCTCTGGCTTCTTAGCTGGCGCTTTTACTGTAGCAGGAGCAACCTTTCCAGATTCTGTCTCTTTACTTGCTGCAATAATTTCTAAAACCTCAGGGACTTCTTCGATGTGACGATCCTCGGTAGCTTTCTTCTCCCCCTCATTGACGACCTCATCTATCACTGCTTCCTCTTGAGCATCTGATAACGCCTCTTCATCCATAGCTCCGCTGATTGTTTTACAGCCTACGAGCATAGAAATTAAAAGAAGCAGTAATCCTGTTTTAGCATTCATTAAATTTACCTTTAGATGTCTCTTATACCTTGAAAATTAACCTAAATATTAAATCGTTTATTTTAGATTAAATATTATATAGGAGATAAGCCATATTCGCGAAGGAATCATTGTGATTCTTGAACCCTCTCAAATTATATTATACTTCTGCTCTTTTCCACTGAAAAAAATAATCTATAATGCTTCCCAATTTCAAAGTTTTATTACTATTAATAGTCTAATATCGTGGAAAAAATAAATTATTTATTTTCTATAATACTTTTCAGTATTATCTTGCTCCCAACTTCTATGGCGAGTAACCTCTCTGATGCTCAAGTAAAAGAGCGGATCATTCAAGAATCTATTCAAAGCTATCGAGGAAACTGCCCTTGCCCTTATAATAAGGCGAGAAATGGTAGTAATTGCGGGAGAAGAAGCGCTTATAGTAAACCTGGCGGATATACACCAAAATGCTATGCTAATGATATTACAAAGCGAGAAGTACAAGCTTGGAGAGATCGTAGAAAAGCACAATAAAAACGATCATTTAGAAACCTAAAAAGAATCTCAATCACCAATTTAATTTAAGAAAGGAATTTCTTATGAAAACAGCATATATTGTTCAGCCTTTCACAAAACAAGGCTCACAGCTTATTACAGATACCGCTATTCAATGTAATAGTGCAGATGAAGCAATTAGACGCGCCGATAAATTTTCTAGCATGAGAGCCGGCGTTATTGCCGTATCACAAGAGTATGATGAAGAAACTGGCGATTATGGCGAATTAAAAGTCCTCGCAAAATATGGAGAAATCCCCGCAGGTGCCATTGGAGATGAAGATTAAAGGATAATCACTTATGGAAAAAATCCTTTCCCTCTATCAAGAAAAATTTTGCTTCAAAGAGTTTTACAATACGCTCTTACAGAAAATTAAAAATGATCCTATAACATACACTGATAATCTTAAATTCTTATTTGGTTATCAATATAAAGAAAACTCACAAACAACATCTGCATTTGATACCAAAGTAGGAGATATAAGAGTTGATCTACCTGTTTGGTTCGGCAATATTAACACCGCTCAATTAAAAATTATGATTCTCGGCTTAGAACCAAGAGATACACATAAAAATTTTAATATCGAACGTGTCGAAAAATATGTTTTTGCTACCCCTTTTGCGCTAGAACTTCAAAAAAACAAATATACATCAGCTCTAATGAAATTATTAAACCATGAAAAAACATTCATTTATTTCAGTGATATTGTTAAAACATATGATGTTACTAAAAACAAAGAGTTCGATGATAAACTAGCTCGTAAAAATTTTTCAAAGCGCGCATCTCTTTGGCATGATTTTATTTTAAAAGAAATAGCCCTTATACAGCCTGATTTAATTATTGGTCTTGGTAATGATAGTTATAACTTTCTCGATAAAAACTTACATTTAGATAATATTGTACTCAAAAAAATTCGACATCCTTCTTATGGCGGAGCAAAAATTGCTGAGCAACAGATCCATGAGCTATTGAAAACCCATTTCCCAAACAGTAATTAGCGTCATTATTAACCACAATTGAGATATCCCTTGTCTTTATGAAAAAAAGGTATAGTATAGCATCTTCATTAACGCGGGATGGAGCAGTCTGGTAGCTCGTCGGGCTCATAACCCGAAGGTCGTTGGTTCAAATCCGGCTCCCGCAACCACATTAAAAAGCTCGTTTTTTAACGAGCTTTTTTCATGCGTCTTTTTTTAATTTCTAACAAGATCACTCTAATTCGTATTAGCTTTCAATACCCCTTTAGCGCCTTTAAAGAGTGGTAAGAATAATAAAACTATAACAATGCCCATATAGATGATAGGAAGAAAGAGAGATTGCGTAAATACGCCATCTTGTAGCCATAATGCCGGAAGAATAAAGGCAATAGATGCAAAAAGATGATTAAAAGCCGCTTGCAATGCATTAAATCCCCCTCGCTCTGTGGCTTTTGGAATATCTGCACAGATGATGGTGATAACAGTAAAGCGAAGATACGTTGCAAACATTAATAAAAAGCTAAAAAGGTAAGCGAACCAGCGAACAGGAACGCTCCAGATCAACATCATCAAACTTAGTAGTAAAAGTGCTGTACCAATAATAAGAAGAGGCATTCTTGATAGAGATTTTTTTACCGCTTGATCACTAAATTTCCCCGCTAATTTCGTCCCTAGAAGTGCGCCCAAACCACCTACAAAAAATAACCATGGGATCTCTATTGCCGGTAACTTTAATAACACTTCATAAATCGGCACTAATAAAGTGTAGGATTTTATCGCGTTGTTTACAGTATTAGGAGAAAATACTGTTATGAATATCCATCGAAAAACAAAATTAACGCCGTTTCATCGAGAAGAGATTTGGCGATTACATCATCAAGAAAAATTTACCGTAACCTATCTAGCTGAGCGTTTTATGGTAAGCAGACCTACGATCTATAAAGTACTAAAACAAGGTAGATTGAACTTGTTTGTGCCATTAGCTAGTAAAAATGAACGTTATAGAACAATTAAGTATGGCATTAAACGTCTTGCAAAGATTGAAAAATCTATTGAAGAGAAACTTAAAAAGAGGGCTAAACGTTATAACAAAAACTATCCTGGCGAGATGGTCCATGTGGATACTAAACGGCTCCCTCTTTTAAAAGGAGATCTTAAAAATCGCACTAGAGAGTATTTATTTGTAGGAATTGATGATTTTTCAAGAGAACTTTATGCCGGTATTTATCCTGATAAATCACAGTTTAGTGCTGCTGAATTTCTTCGATGGGATCTGTTAGAACAGTGTCCCTATACTGTAGAATGCACCTATTCGGATAATGGTCGTGAGTATAAAGGTACATCAGAACATGCCTTTGTCGAAATGTGTCTAACACATAAGATTAATCAAAAGTTTACAAAGCCAGCTTGCCCTCAAACGAATGGAAAAGCAGAAAGAGTCATTCGAACACTCATGGAAATGTGGCATAATCAGGAGGAGTTTATCAGTTCAGATGATCGGAAAAAGAAGCTAAAACGATTTTTGAACTATTACAACACAGTAAAACCTCATAAGGGTATTAATGGTTTAACGCCTTATGAAGTTTTAGAAAATTATTTTAACACTGAAGTGTAAACAACCCGCCGATTTCTAACAAATAAAGGAATAAACATAAAGGTGCCTAAATTAGAGATTCCCGGCAAAGCAGCCGCTATCAGTAACCTTAAACTCATCTTTATTTGTGGCCTTAAAGGAAGTTCTACCTCTTGAACTGGCTTATCATCCTTAATACCAAATATTATGGCAATAGCGCAAAATAGACAGATAACGGCTAATAGATAAAAAGCACTATGCCAATGCCAGACTTCAGCAAGCCAAAGCATTAATGGTAATCCGGCAATACTTACAAGCGGAAAAGCAGTAAGTACAAAAGCAATTACCTTAGATCTTTGATCTTGCGGTATTGCATCTAATAGCAATGCCATTGCCGTTCCTAATACAAGTCCACCAAACATTCCTGTAATAAAACGCACACTCAATAATAGACTAAAATGCGTTATCCAAGGAATCATACTTGTTAAAAAACCGATCATCAAAAGTGATAGTAGTAAGATACGCTTTTTATTAAAACGATCCAGCAAGAAAAACCCCACCAATCCTGATAATACAGAGGCAAGCGTATAACTACTTGCAACATATCCGGCTTGATTTACCGTTTGCCCTAACCCTTTGGCCATAAAGGGGAAAAGGGGTGTCACCATCATATACTCAAGCGCATTCACAAATTGCACACCAAAAATAATAAGAGTGATCACCGTGATTCGGTTAAATTTTAATAAGCGCATAAACTTCCATCGATCAAAACAAAAAGCTAGTATAATTAAAGCTAGTTTTGATCACTAGATAGCATTTTTGAATATTATTGTTATCAATAATGGGATAATAGAAATGGATTTAAACGCCTTAAAAATTTTCATCTATGTCGTAGAAGCTGGTAGCTTTACAAGGGCTGCTAAAGCTTTGGAGATGCCCACTTCAAATGTGAGCCGCGCTGTGACGCTACTAGAAAAGCGGCTTAATTGCCAACTACTAATTCGCACCACTCGTAGCCTTCGCCTTACAGAATATGGGGAGCTTCTTTTTAATAAAGGAATGCCGCTTGTCAAAGAGGTAGAAAATGCGGCACTAGAACTAGGCGAAATGAAAAATGAGCTCACCGGCACTCTAAATATTGCAATTCCTAGTGAAAGTGGCCCGATCTTATTGGGGGAGATACTGATTGCCTTTGCGGCAAAGCACCCCCAATTACAGTTAAATATCCATACCAACTTACTTGGCTCTACTAATCTTCAAGATAATATTGATTTAACCCTCTTTTTCCACCGTGGCGATCAACTAGATAGCACTATGATTACTCGTAAAATCCGATCCTTTGAGAGCATTGTCGTGGCATCACCAAAGCTCTTAACAAAAGTTAAGCCCCCCAAAAGAATCTCACAATTAACCAAACTCCCCTGCATTACAACCTCAAGCGCTCTTAATAAAAAACCTTGGTGCTTTATAACTCCTCAAGGGGGTTATGAGCATTTAACTATCTCCGGCAATTTTTGTGCAGATAGTGGTTTACTAGCCGCTAAGGCTGCGGTATCGGGTTTAGGTTTTGCCATACTAACAAAGGAGATGTGCCAAGATGCAATTGATGATGGGCGCTTAGTTTCTATCGCCCT
This sequence comes from Ignatzschineria rhizosphaerae, assembly GCF_022655595.1. NCBI lineage: Bacteria > Pseudomonadati > Pseudomonadota > Gammaproteobacteria > Cardiobacteriales > Ignatzschineriaceae > Ignatzschineria > Ignatzschineria rhizosphaerae. Next base: position 305,451 of record NZ_CP093379.1, on the reverse strand, counting down.
TCCACAGAAACCTGCCGCCTTAGAGCTCCTTCTTGCCTATCCTCAACAAAAACATCTTTCACCAGCAACACGGGTATTTATTGATACTTTACTACTCTATTTTGAAACGCTTGCTGAAAGTAGCCCCTCATCACTCATCAATATTTAAGTTTAATATCCCCGAAGATGATGAGCTTCGATCTCGTCAAAACGTCTACAATCTGTAAAATTTTGAAACATCGTATATTTAATGCCGGTCGATTTTTCAATCATAAAGTCTTTAACCTTTAATACATCTACTAGCTTTTGATCTCGAACTGGTACAGCATCAGCACGAGGCGCTTTAGCATCCTTAAATGAAGTAGTGAAATAGTATTCAAAAAGATTATCCTCAAAAGCATAGGCAACACTTTCAGGTTTTGACACTAATATCTTCAAATCCCCTTTATCACGACCTTCTGCAAACTCACACAGTTGATAAGGAATCACTCGCCCCCCATTTTTCATCCCAAAAATAGAATCTAATTGGAAGAACCCATTCGCATCAGCGAAAAGAATATCCTGCGCCATTGCCGAAGAATCCATTGTTAATGGCCCGACTATAAACTCTGAATAATGTGTTCTCTCTCGATTATGATGTTTGATTAATTGCTGATCATCGATAATAAATAGAGTAGAAGCAAGATACATCATCGCCACTTTTTCTGGATTTAAGGATACTTCTACTTCGCCATAATGATAAACATGATTTTTATCTTTAGCCCAAACTTCATCGGTATTTCTACGCGTTCCTGAATCCATCATATGGCATTGTAGATAGGGATATTCTTCAATAGTAAAAAGAGGATCTGTATATTCCCGCTCTATCGCAAGTGCCGCCTTAATACAGGGAAACATCTCATCCATATCCTGTACAAAGGGACAATCCTTTTCAGGAATATCCATCATCGCTTTATCTTTTGGGCAACTTAAAGACAGGACTTCAAAGGTCTCTGGATCAGCGCCTTTAATCACCTCTTGACGGTAAAATACTACCGATTGATTCTTAGCATAATAACAGGCACTTGAATCAGACAATTGACAAGGAATCATCTGTAAACCCGGCGCAATATCGGTTAACTCAAATCGTCTGTTATTCACCCAAACATGCTGATCATCTTGCGCGAAGGAATCATTCACTAGTTCAAATGTTAAAGGATTGGCACCTTCTAAAATAGCGCCCTTATCATAAACATGAGTACGATCCTTATAGAGATAGTAATCAATATACTCAAACTCTCGCCCATTAACCGGCAAGTAATCCCCTTGTAAAAAAACAAGATTATCAACCACAAAGAAAGCCCCTCGAACATGCTCAAACCGATAATTTGAAGGATCAAAATCATCTGTCATGATAACGTTAGGAATCACTTTATCTCGATAGATCATCTGTTTTTTATCTGTTAGAAAGGCTGTATTTTTCCCAAAACCTACCAATTCTTTTAGATCAAAATCACCCTCTACTAAGTGATAGCTATATGAGACGGTTGTCTTAGTCGGAGGATTCATTCGGGGACAGATAATGCAGGTTGTTGTTGTCCTAACTATTTCTCGCTCCCAATAGAGCTCTCCATTTTCTGCAATGATATAAGGTGAATTAGGAATACGATCGAAATAAATCTCTTGCTTCTCTTTGATTTGAAGCGGCTCTTCCCCCAACTTTTCTAATATAAAGTTAGTCGCAGCTTTTGCAGAATTTCCGGCAACTTTACCTATTGATTCCGTCAAGGTTGGAGTATGGCTTTTCTCAATAAAGATCTTTTCAGGGAGCTCTTTTGTAAAGGAAATAAAAGGAAAGAGGCTAACAAAAACAAATATCAATGTTGTAAGAAAACGCATACAGAAAGACCTTAAATAGAAAGTTATCTTATTGTAAGGTAAATAGCTTTTACGGCAACCATAAAAAAAGCTTAAAGGGTTGAGAAGTAGGATGCTTCTATCTTACGCCCTTTAAGCCTTATGAATTTTTGAGACTTACATCAATATCTTTACGATAATACTCTTTTAATTTTAGTGATTGCTTCATCTAAAACGTCCCCTAATTGCATCATGGTTGCTTCATCAATATCAGGACGATTATGCAATAGTGTGCGCATCTCTTTCATCTTCGTTTTAAGCGGATGACCTGCTGACTTTCGCTCAAGTTCATAAGCATTTTCCATCGCAGTAACTAATGCACCTTGCGCTTTAAGCCACTCTAATAGCGTCTTTGCTCGCTCTCTATTTTCAGCAAAGCTCGCCTTACCACTTTCTGTAATGACATAACTCTTTTTAGTACCATCCATCTCAACTGCCGCTAATTCACTCTCTTCTAAAAATGAGAGCATCGGATAGATCATCCCTGGACTTGGTTTATAGAAACCTTGAGACAATGTTTCTAGCTCTTTAATAATCTGATAGCCATGCAAAGGCTTTTCAACCAAGAGAGATAGGACTAATAATTGTAGTTCATCAGCGCTAATCCGGCGACTTCCTCCAAAACGCCCCTGCCCTCTACCATGACCCCGACCTCTTTCATGGTGTCCATGCTCTCCGTGACTACCTCTGCCTCGTCCATAACCACCACCATGACGACCATGATCACCATGCCCACCACGACCGCCCCGACCAAAATGATCATCACTCCTAGAATGACAATGATCCATTCCATCTCCACGATGACGGTGATGGCCTCTACCATGACCACGGGAATACCCCCCACGCTCACGATGATGCTCTGAGCCAAAGCCCATTTCAAACCTTAATTCAGGTACTCTTCTCATAAGAAGCTCCTTTAATATTAACAATATAGATAACGATAGATGACTTAGAGAATAAAGCCCTCTGTCGCCGATAAATCTTAAAATTTAGAGTATTCTTTATCAGTATATCTCTTTTTATATCTTAAGATATATATCGTAAGATACATTTAAAATATTCTATCGTCAATAATGACTGCTAAAAAAACTTCCAACAAAACAGAAAATGAAGATTAAAAAAGCTTTAAAATTAGATGATAAGCAAGAATTTAGAAGGGTTTTGTAGTGCGACATATTACAAATACCGAAATAAAAAAAGATCGCTAAAAAGCGATCTTCTTCTATCAAAATAAAATGTATCTTAATGAATGAGTTTTATTGGGACAATCCTACAAAGCTCATTAAATCACGGTAAAAAAGACGTGCACTTAACTTATATCCAGCAGAACTTAGATGGACTTTATCACGTGCAGCGAGCTCTTCTTGCTCCCATTTTTCAATACTACAAGCCCCGCCCATCGCTTTTTGCCAATCCCAATAGAGGACTCGCTCAGATCTTGCTACGGCGTATTGTGTCTGCTTTACCACTTCATAAGAAGGCGGTCTTCTATCAGCACAAGAACCCACCCCATTTCTTAATAATGCATCGGGTGGGCTAATAAGTAAAATCGCCGCATTAGGTAGCTGCATTCTAATATTACGAATACTATCCACTAGATTACGGCGATAATTATCTGCATCAAAAACATCATTAAAGGCTTCATTGGTTCCATATTCTAAGATTACAAGATCACTATTAGTTGCAGATAATTCGCGATACCATTCTGGAGACCATCTATTCCAAATAGAGAGCTGCGCACCATTTGTCGCAATTGAAGAGACAATAGCGCCCGGCTGATTACTCTGCTGTAACCACATTCCCCCCAATTCCACTTGACGGTCATCTGCAGTAATTCTAAAGGGCATTGGCGATCTAAAACTCATTGTTTGCCATCTACCGATTCCTTTTAGCGCATTACTTAAATTAAGATGCCCGCGATCATTCGTGACCGAGATTGCCTCTGCACTTCGTGCCTTCATCACCATTCGAACATCCCAAAGCCCTCGGCTTTTTTCGGGATTAGTTAACGTCACATCAATATAACCACCGACTCTCGTTGGTGATGCGATATAGCCGCCCATCGGGAAATCTAAATCGCTCTTTGTTCGGCTACTTGCTAAATCCCAACCGGCACTACGCCAAGTCATCTCTGCATTTCTTTGACCACGAACATTCATGGGGGTCACCCAACCAATACCCGCATTACCCAATCTTGCTTGTAGCGCATCGCGTAATCCCCCTGTGAAAAAATCCGCTGCTGAATGGGAATCCCCAAACTGAGTAATGGCGACAACTTTCTGACCACCATGAGCAATATCACGCATCTTTGCTTTGAATTGGGCAACATTACGCTCACCGAAATCTGTAATTCCAGGCCCCATCTCTTGACGATAATCGCTTAAATCATCAGCACTGCAAGCTGCAATCAGTAATGCGCCGATGATCAATAAGCCATTTCTTAATACTCTCATTTTTATTCCCTTTTATTGAGTCATTACAATGTTTAACTCATCCTTGAGACTGTAATACTTTTAAAACTGCGCAAAAGTTTATCGATCGCTATCTTACAATAATCACTCTTGATTGCCATCTATTTATACACTTTCTACAAACCTTTATGGCTACCAACTAATCATCAATACTCTAAAGTCAGCTATTTTCAGGTGTAGACATCAACATGAGAGGGGATTCTGGCGTTAAATCATCCTCTACTTCTTTAAGATTTTCTTCTTGGATATTCTCTTCATTAATATTACTGATGTCTTGCGCTGGAACAGGATCACTCTCAGATGTCTCTGGCTCTGCTACCTCGTCCTCGACTTCTTCTTTTATAATGGTTAACGCCTCAATCACTCTCTCTGCGATCAAGCGCTGACCTGTAGGCGTAAAATGGATCCCATCATTTGTTCGAACTTTACGATTTCCCTCTTCACTTTCTACATAAGCACTATATTCTTCATCACTACAACCTAAAAGATCACTAGTAGGAATATAGGTTCCATTAAACTTCGCCATCTCAGAGGCGTAAATGGTATTGAGGTAAACCATATCTTGATGAAGCTTCTCTTTACGCATACAAGGCGCCCCAAGCCAAATCACTGGCAGTTGATAGCGATTAGCCTCTAGGATAATCTTCTGTACTCGCTCACGATAGGCTCGCTCCCAATCTGCACTTTTAAAGCGTAGATATTGCTTACGCCCTGGCACAGGGAAATCCCATGGATCATTAGCCCCCATATAGACAATAACCGCTTTAATATCGAGATCTTTCTCTAAAGTTTGCGCGACAACTTCTGGCCAGTTATAAAACTTAGGATATGCAAGCCCTGTGCTTTGCTTACTTAAATCAACACCATCAATATTTTCAGATCGATAAAGTGACTGCCTTACCCTTGGGGCAACGCCTTGCATCAAAGAATCGCCAACAAAAAAGAGCTTATCTCCTGCCATCACTTCAATTACAGAAGGTAACTGCGGGAGAAAAGGCCCGGCAATCATCGGATCAACGTGAGAATAAGGTGTTTCTTCCCCGTCACTTTCCACCAAATCAATCGTCTCTAATACCTCTTTAGAAGTAATTTCCCCATCACTGAATGGCAAATGACGCTGATAACTTGCTTCATCAACAATACGATCTACCCCTTTTAAGCCACTTTGCGATACGATGTCTGTTTTATAATCCGCCTCATCTATTTTTAAAAACTCCCAATCTAATTCCAGCGCATCAATATGGGGTTCAACCCAGCGTTCAATCGCCGCTAATGGTGATTCTTGATGGTACGTTTGTGCCCAATAGACGTTGATAGACTCTCGATAGATAAAGAATACGCCGGCAAGCGTCACGATGAGAATATAGAATACTTTTGATTTCGACATTTCTCTCTCCTTAGAAGCTTGCGTAGATAAATTGTGGAATCCCTGAAGGGGCTAAATAGATCACGCCCCATAAGATTGCGACAAACAGAAGGGGTAATAATACAAACGGAATCTTCTTTGTAAGGTTAATAAAGATCTCCGGCAACTTTGTTAAAAGTGGGTAAATAGCAAAGATCACAACAATCAATCCCGCTAATATTCCCAATGGCTCAAGATTCTCAGCAATATTGCCGTAATTATGAAAGAGCGAAGTAATATATGCCATAGAATCATCAAAGGTTTCACTTCTAAAAAAGAGCCAACCAATCCCAACATAATTAAAGGTGATAAAGCGCCCTAAATATTTGCGCCAGCCCGTCACTTCGCGTCGCATTATATCTCTAACTCTGCCCTTAGATAATCCTCGGTGCAATAATCGTCGCTCTTTAAACTGATCTTTAATATTCAAAAGCACAACACCAATACCATGAAGCGCGCCCCAAATCAGAAAGTTTAATGTCTCTCCGTGCCACAATCCTGATAAAACCATACCGATCATGACATTAATCTGCGTTCTAGAAAATCCTTTACGATTCCCCCCTAATGGAAAATAGATATAATCCCGAATCCACGTGGAAAGACTGATATGCCATCTTGTCCAGAACTCTTTAAGACTTGTTGCTAAATAAGGGGCATTAAAGTTGATGGGTAATTTAAAACCTAATAACAGGGCAATTCCGGTAACAAGATCGGTATATCCGGAAAAATTTAAATAGATTTCAATCGCATAAGCGTAAATCGCTAAAATTAACTCAACCGTATGATACTCCGTTGGGTTATCAAACACCGGTTTCACAAATGCTTGGGAGAAGAAGGAACTTAACCAATAAACTTTAATCACCGCTAAAATTATCAACATAAAAGCGCGATGCGGCTCTAATACTTCTCTTGGCTTGGGGTTTTGTAATTGTGGCAAGAAACTTTTTGCGCGGTTAATGGGACCTGCAATAATACTCGGGAAAAAGGATAAAAAGAGTGCAAAGTCAAAGAAGCTAACAGGCTCCATTCCTCGCCAATTTTCTTTTGTTAGCTCACTATTTCGTTTATCGATCGCTCTTTCATAAATAGAGACGAGATAACTCATAGAGTGAAAAGTATAAAAAGAGATACCGATCGGCAAAATAATCTCAGCCACCGGCAAAGAGAGTTCAATCCCCCACTCTGCAAATTGGTGCTGTAATTGTGGGGCAAAAAAGTTAAAGTATTTAAAAACAGCTAAGTTGCCAATCGCTGCAACTACAGAAATTATCAGCCATAGCTTTGGTCTTAAACTATAAACAATTCCAGTTGAAAGCAGATAAAGAATCACCGAATAACTACCTAAGATTAACGCAAAGTTAATATTAAATAACCCAACAATAAGATAGCTACTAATCAGTAAGATGAGATTTTGAATGGCAACTCGCGAGCGAAAGATCCAATAAATCAGAAAAAAAGCGACAAATATTGCTGCAAACTCTATTGATAGATAACTCACAATCCAACCTTACCTAGTGATTTTTATAATAATGACGATGATCTAAAGTCACCTGTCCTTAAGCCTCTTAATATTTACAAAACAGCTCACTATCAGTAAACAAGAGTAGCCGTTCATTCTACGTATTTGAAGAGGAGATTCAACCCTCTTTTTTAAGGAAATTTTGGGCTTCTATCAACAATCTCTCAATTATTATTTATTTATATGTTATTTTAAGATAAATTACAAAATATAATGATTATTAAAATATAACTAGAAACATAATATTAAAATTATAAATGTTATCAATCTAACTACCAATCATTATCATAAATACTGTATTAACCCTTTTTTAAAGTGCCTTTTGTCATGAACAGACCTTTTTTAACGCTAATGCTCTCTATTTTACCGTTTCCTGTCACTTTTGCCGATCCCCATGCCATAGACCCAACCATGATCGCCCAAAGTCAGAGCTGCACACCTGTTTCCATTAAAGGTTCACAAAATGATCCACAGACCTTTTGTATGCTTCGTCTTGATCAACAGATATTTCCTATAAAAAATGCCCAATTTGAGAAAAAGATTTCCCTCTTTGCTGGCGATAATCTCACTACAGAGCATCATTCAGCCACAGGCTATATCGGCTTTTCCAGTCGAGAGTATGATCCTAAAGATCCTAAAAAACTCCTTCATGAGGCTTATTTAAATATCCCTTTAGGATCCTTTGGAAAGGCACCAACACAATTTTCCTATCATGAGATGGGCCATAATAACTTTGGCTACATTATTGAATCTAGTACTAACTATCAAGGAATTGAATCTGGAGGAATCCATATTATTGCCGAGAATAATGGCAAGGCATTTCATCAATATATCCCAACCTTTGCTGATGATTTTGGCTATCACGGCGATGAAACCATAGGCTGAGACGATTACTTACACCATCAAAGTTCAAGATAGTGATAATGCCAATATCTACCCTTTAGAAATTACTTTAAATGGTAAATATGAAGATGTTGAATATTCTCAAGAAAAGTTCATTTGGATCTTTGATGATGCAACGCAAACTTACCTCAAACCTGCTAACTATCCGGCATTAATTTAACAAGATATAGGCGATAAAAAACAATCCCCAAAATAAAAAGAACAGCGGTTCATCTCCCTTTGAAATAGGCAATATCTTAAACTTTTAATACTAAATCCCCATTATTAGCTATCATCTACTATAAGACCGTCAATGTAAGTAGCTGGATAAGTTTATGTCTAATACAACTGAATATTACAATCTAAACGCCTTGCGTTTTTCTAAAGAGACTTTCTCCATTGATATGGAAAAGCTCTATTTAGAATTTCTTCAATACCTTCCGGCAACAGGTAACATTTTAGATATTGGCTGCGGCTCAGGTCGAGATGCGCTCTTCTTTCATAAAAAAGGCTATCACGTTACCGCTATTGATAACTCCCAAGAGCTTGTCCAACTTGCCCGACAAAATACCCATCTAGATATTCAATTAGCAAGTTTTTATGATATTGATGAAACTCAAAAATATCATGGGATATGGGCCTGTGCATCGCTTCTTCATTGTGAAAGAGAGCGCTTACCTGAAGTTTTAAAAAAAATTATCCAAGCGCTTAAGGACAATGGCATCTGTTACCTCTCATTTAAATATGGTTCAAAAAATAGAGAAGAAAATGGCAGATCATTTACAGATCTTAATGAACAACAGGCCAATCAACTTCTTACGCAATTTCCTAACATAGTTCTATTACAGCAATGGATTACAACAGACATTCGCCCTCATAAAAAAGAGCGTTGGTTAAATATTTTAGTAAAAAAATTACCGATGAATTCATTAACGCCTTCGGCAAGTTTCCAAATTCAATTTATCACAGATATCCAACAACTATTAGCAACCGCAAAAGCGACTTCAACTTATAAATTTGCCCTTTTAATCAGTTTAGTAAGGCTCTCAATCGAAAAGAGCCAATCTAGCAGTGACGCACTAAAAATCTCATTAACCGATATTGCAGAAAAATTTATTGAGCTTTATTGGCAACAAGCACGACCTTACTTTCCTCTTAAATCTCCTCTAAATAGAGATGATGCTATGCATTACCCAATCTTAAAACAAAACACGGGGAAACAAGCCGTTGTGATTAACAGGATCTTAGAAGCACAACAAATAGCACCATCCTTAGCAAATTTTAAAAAGGATAAAAAAGCGTGGTCCAAGCTTCTTAACACCATTAGCAAAACGATCTATACTTATCCATTAAAACATCTGCAAAATAGCGACACGACTCCCAATGAATTTTTATACCACTATCATAAGATAGATAAAAAGACGATAACACTCCTCCCTCACGTGGCCTTTTGTCTTACTCGCTTTTCGATCTTTATTGAAGAAGTTTGCCAAAAATATTGGGTAGATAATATTCAGCTCTTTGCCGGCAATCAAAATAAGTTTGAGGACTTACCCAATCTTGATGAGTTTTTATTTAGTATGGATAGAAATAACCTCTCACAGATAAAACCCTTCTTTCATAAAATTCAAAAAGGTTGTTGTTTCTACTGTGGTCAAAAAGTTTCGATCAATGCCGGAGAAATCGATCATTTTATTCCTTGGTCACTCTATCAATATGATACTGCACACAACTTCGTTTTAGCCGATAAAACATGTAATACTCGTAAAAGTAATAAGCTTGCAGCAAATCATTTCTATGAAAAATGGTTAAGAAGAAATGCTCAATTTCAGACAGAAATTACCGAAGAAATGGAGAAATATAACTTTTTAGTAGATCGTCAACGATCTGAATCTATTGCTAAAAATTACTATTTGCAAACATTCAAGCTGCACGAAGATCATGGATTTTGGCAGCCTTAATCATCTTTCATCTAGTCTATTAAAATATTGATCATCAATAACGCCCGATAATAGTATCGGGCGCTGTAAAGATTATAGAGTTATCTATCAACTTTGATGATCAATTTAACAAGAACATTGCCGCTAATACCCCAGAGATAATCAGAGGAATATTATAGTGCAGGAAGGTTGGTACGCAGGTATCCCAAATATGGTTATGCTGTCCATCTGCATTTAATCCAGCCGTTGGCCCTAATGTTGAATCTGATGCAGGGGAACCTGCATCTCCTAACGCCGCTGCCACGACAATTAGCATAGTTGTAGCGCCGACAGAAAAGCCTAAGGCAATACTAAATGGCACGTAAATGGTGGCAATAATGGGAATTGTGCCAAAAGAAGTTCCTATCCCCATTGTGACTAATAATCCAATTAATAGCATCATCACGGCGCCCCAGAACTGGCTACCGCCCACTAAACTATTAGAAGCTTGCACAATAGCATCAACGCCTCCTGTTTCACGAAGTACATGGGCATAACCTGAAGCAACTAACATCACAAAAGCAATAAAGCCCATGATTCTAATACCTTCTAGCAGTGTACTATCTTGAGTTTTAAAAGGGATCGCTTTAAATAAAACCATAATACCTAGGCCAATTAGTGCACCTAATGGTAAAGATCCTGTCATCAATTGCACCGCAAAAGCACTAACAGCTCCTAAGATTGCCCCAAGATGCTGAAGCGTAAATCTATCTGTTACTGCCAACTCTCCCTCTTTCCCTGTAACAATGGGTAGATCTCTATAACTGCGTTTTCTTCGATAACTAATAAACACCGCAATCAATAATCCCACCACCATACTCAAAGCCGGAACCCAGACATATTTCCAGACCTCAGAGCTTTCAACAGCCATCCCATTTAACGTCATATTATCGGCAATAATGCCGTGGAAGATTAAACCAAATCCCACCGGTAATGCGACATAAGGTGCTTTTAAACCAAAAGTTAAACAGCAAGCCGCAGCCCTTCGATCAATTTTAAGATCATTCATCATCTTTAATAATGGCGGAATTAAAATGGGAATAAATGCAATGTGAACAGGTATTAAGTTCTGGGAGAAACAGGCAATACCCGCTAAAATTAGTAGAAATATTTTGGCATGTTTTCCCACAATTTTTTCTAACTTCAAAGATAAAATGGTTGTTAAACCTGTTTGTGCAATCCCTACGGCAAGCGCCCCTAATAAGACATAACTTAAAGCAGTATTAGCTTGCTCGCCCATGCCATCGATAAGAAGACTCATCGTTTTACTTATCTCAAAACCACCAATCATCCCACCTGCGATAGCTGAAATCATAATCGCTAAAAGAATATTCACGTTACTAAGACACAGCACACACATCAAAACAACAGAAACAAGAACTGGATTAAATAAAATGTCCATATCCTCTCCCCTCCTTCAATTTTAATTTAATTATTTTTATTTTAGTGACAGACCATTTCACAATGATTTATTAGCCTAATTAAGTGTGGAGATTTTATGGCTCCCTTCCGATCTTTCCACATCTATCAATTTATAAAACGGATGGTTAAAGGAGCTTTTCGCCTAATGCGAATTCAACCTTTTCGATAAAGTGATCATCAATCAGCTCTATCGCCTTATGCATATCGATATAAGTGACACGATCTTCAGAAAGTGGCGAAATAAGAGAACGAATAATATCATAAGCCGCCTTTGTACCTCTGCCTAAAGCTTTGTCAGAATCCTGTTTGTTAAGATCAATCGCCTGACAGGCCAGCATTAACTCCATACCCACCACCGATTTGGCATTTTTAAAAATATCTAATGCTTTACGAGCAGCAATTGTTCCCATACTCACATGGTCTTCTTGATTTGCCGACGATGGAATAGAATCAACACTAGCAGGATGCGCTAAGACTTTATTTTCAGATACTAAAGAGGCCGCAGCATATTGCACAATCATATAACCTGAATGCAAGCCTCCATGCTCTGTTAAAAATGCCGGCAATTCATTATTTAAAGCAGGATTTACTAATCGCTCAATCCGTCTTTCACTGACATTGGCAATTTCAGCTAAAGCAATGCCTAAAAAATCAAAAGCAAGCGCCATCGGTTGCCCATGAAAATGCCCTCCTGAAATCCCCATTTTCTTATCCCGTAAAATAATCGGATTATCAGTAACCGAGTTAATCTCAATTTCTACTCGGCTTTTAACAAAAGCTAATGCATCATAGCTAGCTCCTTGTATTTGCGGCGCGCAGCGTAAAGAGTAAGCATCTTGAACTCGAAGCTCCCCTTGATGCGTTGTTCTTTCACTCCCCTTTAAAAGCGTTAATAGATTAGCCGCAACAATTCCCTGCCCTGGATGAGGGCGAAGAGCATGTAGCTCTGGAATAAAAGGATCTGTAATACCATTTAGGGCTTCCATCGTCAGTCCCGTTGCAATATCGTTAGCTTTTAATAAGGCGATGGCATCATATACCGTTAATGCCCCCACAGCGGTCATCACTTGCGTGCCATTAATAAGCGCAAGGCCTTCTTTTGACGTTAATTCAATAGGAGATATTCCTGCGCGCTTCATTGCGTCAATACCAGAGAGCATCTCTCCTTGATATTCCGCTTCCCCCTCACCAATCATAGGCAATACCATATGCGCTAATGGCACAAGATCGCCGCTAGCTCCAAGGGAGCCTTTCTCATAAATACGAGGATGGACCTTTTTATTGAGCATCTCAATTAAAGTATTTAAAGTACTTAATCGAATACCAGAAAAGCCTTTTGCCAGATTATTAATACGCAATAGCATAATCGCCCTAACAATCTCTGTGCTAAAACATTCACCAATCCCACAAGAATGGCTAATAATAAGGTTCTTTTGTAGCGCTCTTGCCTCATCTTTTGAGATATGGACATTACTAAAGTTGCCAAACCCAGTTGTAATACCATAAACAACCTCACCTGAGGCGACTAACTCATCAACATACTGCCGTGATAGCTCTACTTCCTTTCTCGCCGAAGATGTTAACTCAATAGAATGATAATGCCTTGCAACATTAATAATATCTTCCAGTGTGAGATGGTTCCCATCAATTTTAATTGTGGACATAAATTTTATTCCTCTAACTTTATCACTAATTTATATCAAGCTCCGCTAAATATCGGGTAAAAGGAGCTGATACCATTAGTTTATTTTGGTATTTATATTGCGATATATATTTATTTATTTAAATCGGATTTTAATAGGGTTTATAGAACTCTATGGATTGAAATATCTAATAGATTTTGGTTATTTAAATAGCCCCCAAAAGAGATAAGGAAATGAAACATCATCTACTGATTTTCCTAATATTTCCCAAAAGCACTTCTACCTTGCCTAATGAATCCTGCCTTCAAATATTCGATAAACCAACGGGTTATATCCAACCTCATAAAATATTTCGACAGGATCTTCCACATTCCAAGCAATAAAATTTGCCTTAAACCCTGAGCGAATCTGTCCATGCGTTTGCGCTCTATTAAGCGCCTTAGCCGCATGAATAGTCACGCCTGCCAGTACCTCTTGCGGCGTTAAGCCAAACAAAACACCAGCAGCATTCATCGCCATACGTAAAGAGGTAAAAGGACTTGTTCCAGGGTTATAATCGGTGGAAACAGCCATTGGTACCCCATATTTTCTCAAGAGCTCAATAGGCGGTTTTTGAGTTTCACGTAAAAAATAGAAAGCTAAAGGAAGCAGCGTTGCTACAGTCCCGGATTTAGATAGCGCTTTAATAGCCGCTTCATCCAAAAACTCAATATGATCAACTGATAATCCCTGATATTGAGCGATCAGCTCACTACCACCTAAATTAGACATCTGCTCCATGTGCCCTTTTACAGGGATTTTTAGTGCTTTTGCGGCTTCAAACACCTTTTGTGTTTGTTCTAGTGTAAACCCAACAGATTCACAAAAAACATCCACCGCTTCAAATCCCTCTTCTTGCCAGAGAGTTGGTAATATCTCTTTACAAACTAGCTCAATATACGCATCTCCATCCCCTTTAAATTCTGGCGGAATAGCGTGGGCAGATAATAATGTTGGAACAATCTCTATAGGATAGTTCACGCCAAGTGCTTTAGAGACTTGGAGTTGTTTTCGCTCGCTCTCTAGATTTAAACCATAACCTGTTTTCGATTCAAGTGTTGTCACGCCATCTTCAGCAAGTGCAAGCATCCGCGGATAAGCACGATCATAAAGCGCATTAAAAGACTCCTCTCGAGTCTGCTTTACCGTTGAGTTAATACCGCCTCCTTGCGCTGCAATTTCGGCATAAGGGACACCATTTTGGCGCATTTCCCACTCTTTAGCTCGATTCCCGCCAAAGACAAGATGTGTATGACAATCTATTAATCCTGGGGTAATTAATAATCCTGTTAAATCAAAACAGAGTGCATCTTTTGGAATATCATAACTGCCGGCTTTAAAAACGCCGATAATTTTATCATCTAAGGTGATTAGATCATGCTGATCCAACAGACCATAATCTTGCTCTAAAGAGGAATCCATTGTCGCAATTTTAGCACCTTGCCAAATGCTTAATCCTCTCATCCCTTTAATATTTTGACTCATTTTCTCCTCCTAATAGTTTTATATATTCCAAACATCAAAATAAATAAGCGCATAAAATATAAGCTCAACAACGTTGAAATACTAAAAACCATACTTATTGATAGAGATTCTTTCCCCATCAAAATCTCTGATGATGAGGAAAATCATTAACTATTTGAGCAATTGACTATTTCACCATCGGGAGATGTAATCCCTGCGCTTTAGCGCAATCGATGGCAATATCATATCCAGCATCCGCATGGCGCATGACTCCTGTTCCTGGATCATTGCGTAACACTCTCGCAATACGCTTATCAGCATCCTTTGAACCATCGCATAAAATTACAACGCCTGAATGTTGTGAGAACCCCATGCCAACACCACCACCATGATGTAAAGAGACCCAAGTAGCGCCGCCTGCGGTATTTAATAACGCATTTAATAATGGCCAGTCTGATACGGCATCTGAGCCATCTTTCATCGCCTCAGTTTCTCTATTAGGACTTGCTACGGATCCTGAATCAAGATGGTCTCGGCCAATAACAATTGGTGCTTTCAATTCACCATTACGTACCATCTCATTAAAAGCTAATCCTAAACGCTGACGATCTTTTAGTCCCACCCAACAAATTCTTGCCGGTAACCCCTGAAACTCTATACGATCACGCGCCATATCTAGCCAATGATGAAGGTGAGGATTATCTGGGATTAGCTCTTTGACTTTTTGATCGGTTTTATAGATATCTTCAGGATCGCCAGAGAGCGCTACCCAACGAAAAGGCCCTATCCCCTCACAAAAGAGTGGCCTAATATAGGCTGGCACAAATCCTGGGAAATCAAAAGCATTCTTAATACCCTCATCAAATGCCATCTGACGGATGTTATTCCCATAATCAAAGGTTGCAGCGCCTCTCTTTTGCAGATCTAACATCGCCTGCACATGTTTTGCCATACTTTTTTTAGCAGCTTTATCTACTTCAACCGGATTGGCGGTGCGTTTCTCTAACCACTCTTCCATCGTCCAACCTGAAGGGAGATATCCATTAATAGGATCATGAGCACTTGTTTGGTCCGTCACCACATCAGGAGTAATTCCTCGCTCGACTAATTCTGCAAAAATATCAGCAGCATTGCCTAAAAGCCCAATAGATGTTGGCTTTCCGGCTATTTTAGCTTCCTCTAATAGCTGCAATGCCTCATCAAGGCTTTTAGCCTTCTTATCGACATAGCGTGTTTTTAAACGAAAATCGATCCGCGTTTCATCACACTCTACGGCAATCATATTAAAGCCAGCCATTGTTGCAGCAAGTGGCTGCGCGCCACCCATTCCCCCTAAACCACCTGTCAGTACCCAGCGACCACTAGGATCTCCCTCAAAATGCTCTTTTGCTGCCGAAACAAATGTTTCATAAGTCCCCTGAACAATGCCTTGAGAGCCAATATAGATCCAAGAACCTGCTGTCATCTGCCCATACATCATGAGCCCTTTTTGATCTAACTCGTGAAATTTCTCCCAAGTTGCCCAGTGGGGTACAAGATTTGAATTAGCAATTAAAACGCGTGGGGCATCTTTATGCGTTTCAAAAACTCCCACAGGCTTTCCAGATTGCACCAATAGTGTTTCATGATCTTCTAAATTTTGTAGTACTTCCAAAATTTTGTCATAGCACTCCCAATCTCTTGCCGCACGGCCAATCCCCCCATAAACCACTAAACTCTTGGGGTGCTCTGCAACATCGGGATCTAAGTTATTTTGAATCATGCGATAGACCGCTTCTGTTTGCCAGCTTTTACAAGTTAACTCAGTCCCTCTTGGTGCGCGAATGACACGACTATTATCCGTTCGATGTGACATAGTTCACTCTCCTCTTATTTTAATAACACCTTGTTTAAGTTGAATTTGCTAATTTTTAATCAACCTCAAAATATTTAGATGCTTAGATTAATGATTATCAAATGTATATACATTTATACATGAATGTATTTAATTAACCACAGCTTTAAATCTATAGCAAGGGCTTTTTAAAAAAGAGCGCAACGATCTCTTAAAAGCATTGATAAATACAGTTCCACTGTAATACCACGATAAACAAAATCAAAAAATAAGATTAAAATAGTACGATTATATTCTTTCTCAACACTATGAACTACTGTAGTAGCATGATAGAATAAGTTAGGCAATTATTTCTAGGTTGTTATACAATCTCATACACCTATAGCGATTTATCTCTAAATCAATTAAAAAGATCATTTTTATGGCTATCCCTAAATTTAAAAGTATTAAGAACTATCTTCTCAATAGTATTGCCTCAGGAGAATTTCCACCTGGTGCGCAAATTCCTACAGAGCTTGAATTAGCCAAAAAATTTGGTGTCAGTCGAATGACTGTTAATCGTGCTGTTAATGACCTCACCACGCAAAATGTCCTTACGCGCACCCCCGGAAAAGGAACTTTTGTCACGGGGCAAAAATCGGCAACTTCTCCTGCAAATATCGGAGATATTAAAAAAGAGGTCATCGCTCGCGGCAATCTCTATAGCGTTAAAGTTTTAGAACAAAAAACTGTCGCAGCTGATGAAACCACCGCTTTAGGTTTAGGTATTCATACCGGCGCTAAAGTCTATTACTGCCAACTAATTCATTATGAAAATGGCCTATCACTGGTACTTGAAAACCGTTATATCAATCCGATGTTCGTTCCTGAATTTATTCAGCAAGACTTTACACAATTAACACCCACTGGGTATTTATTAGAAAAACATGGCTTGAGCCGTATGGAACAAGCTATTGAGGCAGTTGCTTGTACTAAATATAATGCTGAATTATTAGAGATATCAGAGGGAGAGCCCTGTCTTTACATCACAAGACGAACATGGGATAAACACAATATTATTAGTGTTTCTAGTTTTATAGCACCCGGCATTCGTTATAAATATTTCTTTGGCCGAAACTATAGTAACTAAGCCTCTTTATGAATAATTCTCCCATAAAAAACCCTTTAGTCATGACTAAAAGGTTTTTATTGTGAAGTAAGAATTAAGAAAAGCCTTTGGTTTATAGAAAAATCGGTTTAAAAGTACTAAGTCAGGCTGCTAGCGCATCGATGATGAGAAGCTAAAAATAGTTCTAACCAATTTATGAGCTTTGCCCTGATGGGGTAGCCACACTAGTCCCTTTGGAAATAACAGCCTCGTTATCAACTGCTTCCCCTTGGCTTAAGGCAATTTTAAATGGATTTTCACTATTATCGAGATAGAGCATCTGTGTTGTATCAGCAAAATCAGCACCATGACGATGAACAATTTCAATGATTTGTAGATAGACCTCTTGTTGTGCTTCTAACCATTCGGCCCATTTTACGGTTTTAGTAAAACAGTAAATCATAATATTTAATGAAGACTCCGCAAAAGCATCAAAATAAACAAGCAATGTCTGGGTTGTATCAATTTTTGGATTACTCTGTAACATTGCCCGTATATCTGTCACGACTGCGGCAATCTTATCAGCATCTTCATAACGAAGCCCAATTTGGGTCTCTATTCGGCGATTTGTCATTCTTCCTGGGTTTTCAACACTAATTGATGAGAAAAGAGAGTTAGGAATATAGAGCGGGCGATTTTCAAATGTCATAATTTTAGTAATGCGCCAACCCACCTCAACAACCGTGCCTTCAATCTTTCGATCGGGAGAGTTAATCCAATCACCGATATTAAAAGGACGGTCAAAATAGAGCATCACGCCAGAGAAGAAATTACTTAAAACATCTTTACTCGCAAAGCCAATCGCAATTCCGCCAATTCCCCCAAAAGTCATCAACCCAGAGAGGCTCATACCAAAATGCTCCCCAAACAAGAGCACAATTGCTATAAAGATCGCAATCTTTAGCACTCTGGTAATAATTTTAGCTGAAGTCTTATCAGCCCCTTTACTAATCTGAATCTCTTCTAAACGATTAACGAAAAAGTAGAGGGTATTAAGCACAATTAGCCCGACTAAAATCATCTGAATATAACTGACTGTTGTGGATGAGAGCTGTTTTAAATGAAAATCTACAATCGCCATCTCCAAATATTGAGTAAATACCATGACAGCGCCACAAAGCACAGCACCTAATATGAAATGAACAAGGATTCCCTTTCGGCCCCAGCGATGTTTTTTGGCAATTAAACTTAATATTAAATACACCAATAAGATTACCAAAAATATCCCAAGCCCAATGCTGTACTTAATTATCATAGGGTCTTTCATCTTCTAAGCTCCTTAATGCTCATTCGCTGTGCTGACTTATAGATCTTTAATATCAGCGATATTCTATATTGGTCCCTATCTAGAAAATCTTAGATTCTAGAAATACCAAGCTAGTATAAAGTATCTCCCCCTTTTAAAAGGAATCTATTCTTCTATTTTCGTCAAAATAGTAACATTTTTTTACGAAACAGTAGTGAGCATCCTCTTTACAGGTTTATTTTTAGCAAAAAAATAGGTGCGCTTAATGTAAGCCCACCTATTTTCTCAATCTCTATTTTCTTTTAACTTATATCATTTTTATAATTTTTGACCTAGCAAACAAGACTTTAAGCTATCAGAAATGAGGCGTTAACCACTTCCCTATAAAACATAAGCTGAAGAGTCGCCTAAAGTGA
The DNA here is from genome assembly GCF_022655595.1 of Ignatzschineria rhizosphaerae. Classification (NCBI taxonomy): domain Bacteria; kingdom Pseudomonadati; phylum Pseudomonadota; class Gammaproteobacteria; order Cardiobacteriales; family Ignatzschineriaceae; genus Ignatzschineria; species Ignatzschineria rhizosphaerae. The sequence continues at coordinate 286,109 of NZ_CP093379.1, read as the reverse complement.
TCGCATCTTTTGTCATAATCACAATAGAGGCACCATCTCTCGCATAAACATCAGCAGGGTTAAAGTACTTAATCGTACGCTCTTGAACGCCTTGCTGTTTTATTGCCCCTAGAAGCTTTCCTTTATCTTGTGATTTTACGGCCACAATTTCTGGAATCTCAACAACAGGTACTGCTAACTGATCTTTCTCAAGCGCAAGCTCAGAAAGCGCTAAGACACGAGGAATGTACGCACGAGTAATTTGTGGTAACTCAATGCTCCAAAAGTCATCAGACTTCCCTGCCTGACGGTTTTTCTTCATACTACGAAGTACACGCCCTTCACCGGCATTATAAGCCGCTAAAGTTAATAGCCAATCTCCATCGAAACGCTTATTAAGATACTCAAGATAATCAAGCGCTGCTTCTGTTGCTCTTACCAGATTTAAACGACCATCTGATTTTGCTGAGATATGTACTCCAAAGGTTTCTGCTGTTGGCTTGCCTAATTGCCATAAACCAACATGTGCCCCATTACGAGCATTAGGTTTATATCCACTTTCAACAAGCGGCACGAAAGCAATCTCAAGGGGCATATTACGGCGTTCTAATTCTTCCACCACGTAATTAAATACCACAAGCCCATCCCCATTTAAGTGAGTAAAGACTCCTGAGTTTTTTGTTTCGTAATTATGAATCATCGCTTTCACACGATCATGATCCTTATCACCCATTCCCATGCCTTCAGCAAGCTTTGTAGAGAGTAACAACTCTTTAGGAGCCGTTGTCTCAACATTCTTTGCCACACTCCATGAGAGGAGAGATGAGATTAATACACAGACAGAAATTCCTAATTTAATCCTGAAGTTATACGTTTGTTTTTTAATCATCCTATTTATTCACATTGCCAAACAAGTCGGAATTATAACCGAGATTGTATAAAAATACTCCTTTATTTTATTTATCTGCATCATAAACTTAAGGGAAATCTTACTTATATAGATCAATTAATACGGAGAAAAGATGCAATATGGGGGTTCTTAATGCTATAAGTGAATATTTAGGCACTCTTAAAAATTATACGGTAAAATATTCTCTATGATGAATCAAGACAACTGTAAAAAGATCCTTTTAATCAATGGCGTTAACTTAAACCTCTTAGGGATGCGTGAACCTGAAATTTATGGTCACACAACACTCAAGATGCTTGAGACGAACCTTATTGAGAAAGCAAAAGGACTTGGAATAGTATTACATACCATGCAAAGCAATCGTGAGTATGAGATTGTTGAAACTATTCACCAAGCAAAAGCACAAGGAATTGAAGGCTTTATTATTAATCCGGGTGCTTTTACACATACAAGCATTGCCATTCGTGATGCTTTTTTAGGGGTTGACATTCCTTTCGTAGAGATACATATTTCAAATGTATATCAGAGAGAATCATTTAGACACACATCTTACTTTTCAGATATTGCAAATGGCGTGATTGTTGGATGTGGACTTTATGGTTATGAACTTGCACTACTAAATATTACGAATATAATCTCTAACAAATAGATCAATAAGGAGATTCCTTGGGGAATCTCCTTATCATTTTACAATAGGAGCTAATCTTAATGGATATTAAAGAAATCGAAAAACTCGTAGAACTCATTGATAAATCATCAATTGATGAGATCGAGATCACAGACGGAGAAGAATCTCTTCGTATTAGCCGCTTCCCTAAAGAAACACAAGTATTTGCGGGCCAAATGCCAATGATGCAGCAACCACAAATCGCGGCAGCACCACAAACAAACGTACAAATGCCATCAGTTGCAACAACAGCAGCGCCAGAAGCGGCTCCTGCAGAACTTTCAGGTAAAGTTGTTCGCTCACCAATGGTAGGTACATTCTACCGTGCGGCATCTCCTACATCTGACGCATTCACAGAAATCGATGCACAAGTTAACGTTGGTGATGTGGTATGTATCATTGAAGCGATGAAGATGTTCAATCAGATCGAAGCTGAAGTCTCAGGTAAAGTAGTTAAATTCTTAGTTGAAAACGGTGAACCTGTTGAGTTCGATCAACCTCTAATGATCCTTGCATAAGGAGCAATTCGAGATGTTAAAAAAAGTATTAATAGCAAACCGTGGAGAGATCGCACTGCGTATTCTCAGAGCTTGTAAAGAGCTTGGAATTCAGACAGTTGCCGTTCACTCAACGGGTGATAAAGATTTAAAACATGTGCGCCTTGCAGATGAATCTGTCTGTATAGGACCACCTGCACCTGGTTTAAGTTACCTCAATATTCCAAGCATTATTGCAGCAGCTGAATTAACCAATGCCGATGGTATCCATCCTGGCTACGGTTTCTTAGCTGAAAACGCAGACTTTGCAGAACGCGCTGAAAATTCAGGCTTTGTATTCATTGGTCCTAAAGCGGAAACGATCCGCATTATGGGTGATAAAGTTTCTGCTAAAAAAGCAATGATTGAAGCAGGCGTTCCTTGTGTTCCGGGCTCTGGGGATGCGCTATCTGATAATAAAGAAGAGAATATCCGCCTTGCACAGGAAGTGGGCTACCCAATTATCGTTAAAGCTTCAGGCGGCGGCGGTGGGCGTGGAATGCGCGTTGTGGAATCTGAAAAAGATCTACTTCGTTCAATCGAGCTTACAAAAGCAGAAGCTCTTGCAGCTTTCGGGAATCCTGAAGTTTATATGGAGCGCTACCTACAGAAACCTCGTCACGTTGAAATTCAAATTTTAGCAGATGGTCAAGGTAATGCGATTCACTTAGGGGAGCGTGACTGTTCATTACAGCGTCGTCACCAAAAAGTATTAGAAGAAGCTCCAGCACCAGGGATTACCCCTGAAGAGCGTGCTCGTATTGGTCAAGCTTGTGTTGAAGCGTGTAAACGTATCAACTATCGCGGCGCCGGTACTTTTGAGTTCCTCTATGAAAATGGTGAATTCTTCTTTATCGAAATGAATACCCGTATTCAAGTTGAGCATCCCATTACTGAGATGATTACAGGTGTTGACCTTGTTCGTGAACAGCTTAAAATTGCAAGTGGTATGCCGCTGACTATCAAACAAGAAGATATCAAGTTTGAAGGCCATGCAATTGAATGCCGTATCAACGCAGAGCATCATGAAACGTTTATTCCTTCTCCTGGGATGATTACCACCTATCATCCACCTGGTGGTCCTGGAATTCGTATCGATACCCATATCTATGCAGGATACGCAGTTCCTCCTTTCTATGACTCAATGATCGCAAAAATCATCGCTTATGCGCCAACGCGCGAAATGGCGATTGGTCGTCTTAAAAATGCGCTTCATGAGCTTGTTATCGAAGGAATCAACACGAATGCTGAGCTACATTTAAAAATATTAAATGATCCAACATTCTTAAAAGGCGGTATGGATATCCACCATCTTGAAAAAATGCTTAAAGAGAGCAAAGTAACCGCTTAACTGCAAATACTTTCTATTCTTTAAATACTATAAAGCCACAGAATTTAACTTCTGTGGCTTTTTTTAATGTCGCTATTCAATCAATAATTATGGTAGATTCAGTTTAAGAAACACTATTTTAAATAGTATTAAGGGCACATAGAGTGTGTATCAAATTAGCTTGTACGCTGCCGAATAGAACCAGTCCTTCGCTTCTCATAATCGATGCGCTGGCAATCTGATTCAGTCACTTTTAAACCGATTTCACTATAATAGAAATAGCCTCATTTAAGATCCCTCGATCTCATTAGCGATATTAGTCCAAAAAAAAGGAAGGTAATCTTCTTCTTCGATACTCATTAATCTCATCGACGGCAATGCTAAAAAAGGATCTTCGAAAATACCAGTGGCGCGTCCCCTAATTCCCATCATTAAAAAAGAGGGATCAAATAGCGCTGTTTCCAACATTAAAATAGCATCTTCTTTAATCGATAGATGCGTAAATAAAAAATAATAAGCATCATCTGAAAATAGATCTAAAGGATTTTTAAATTCATCTCTAGCCATCAAAAGACAAACTCTTATGCTCGCTCTTCCTAACTGGTATTTATAATCGTTTAGAGCTAAACATTGATGATAATTTTTATCAGTCCCCCTCTTGAAAACGAATCACATGATCTTGGTAATAATCAACATAGCCATAACGATCAGGCTTACTTAGCTCTTCGATTTGAAAACGGATCGTTTGAGCGCTACTTAAAGTGGATAAAAGCGAGAATAGTACCCATAGCAGTATTAATGGCAAAAATATAACTCTCATTAAAAGATCTCTAAGCAATTGATTAATAGAGACAGTATCTCATAAAAAAATACCGCTCAAGCAAAGATTGAGCGGCATTCGATATTATTGACAAAGAGGCTTCTAAAATTAATTCAAGATCTCATCCTTCATCATCTCAATATGCAAATCATGACTATTAACACATGGTACAAATGTATAAGAACTACCACCTGCTCCCATGAAAATATCGTGATTTTCCATTGCCATCTCTTCTAGTGTTTCTAAGCAGTCAGCACTAAATCCTGGGCAGAAAACAGCGATATTTTTAATCCCCTTGGAAGGCGCTGTTTCAAAAAATTCCGCGGCATAAGGTTGAAGCCACTCCGCTTTTCCAAACCGAGATTGAAATACAGTTTCAAAGCGTTCTAACGGCTCGCCCATTCTCTCGGCAATGAGCTTGGTTGTCTCCATACATTGATCATAATACGGGTCGCCATCGACATAAGTCTGTTTTGGCATCCCATGAAAAGAGAAGACATATTTATCAATGGTTTTTCCTACCGTATTTTCCTTTATTTGGGCAATACAGGCATCAAGGTATAGAGGATTTTGATAATATGCCCCTAAAACACGAAGTGCTGGGAAATAACGAAGTTTTTTCAGCACATCACCGACATCATCCATGACAGAAGCCGTCGTAGCGGCTGAATATTGCGGATAAAGAGGGAATACAACAATCTCATCCACCTTCTTAGCAATTAGCTCATTAACCGCCTTTACCATCGAAGGATTGCCGTAGCGCATCGCAATGGTTACTTCATAGTTTTCTGGCAAAAGCTGACGCAGTTTTTCTGCTTGTTTTTCAGTAATCGTTAAAAGTGGCGAGCCATTATCCCAAACAATCTGATACTTTTCAGCCGATTGTGCAGGACGAGTATTGAGAATAATTCCATAAAGAATCGGATACCATTTCCATTTAGGTAACTCAATGACGCGAGGATCTTTTAAAAATTCTTCTAAATAGACTTTTAATGCAGCTTTAGTAGGCGCATCTGGCGTACCAAGGTTTGTTAAGACAATTCCGATCTTCTTCATTATTAAATCTCTTTTTTGTTCATTAATAAAAAGGGGCATACCCTATTCGAATATGCCCGCTATTTTAACAGTTATTTGATGCTAATTGCTAATCAATCTCATTTATGGGCTTGATAGCACATCAAATTGAAGATGATTAGCCAAGAAGTGATTTAACCGCATCTGCTTCTTCACGAAGTTCTTTCTCTGTTGCATCCATTTTTGCTTGTGAATATTCAGAGATTTCAAGACCTTGAACGATTTCAAAATCACCATTTTTACAAACACATGGGTATGAGTAGATAATCCCTTCTTTAACGCCGTATGAACCATCAGCTGGAACTGCCATTGATACCCAGTTACCTTCTTCTGTACCAAGCGCCCATGAACGCATATGGTCGATTGCTGATGATGCCGCTGACGCTGCTGATGACGCACCACGTGCTTTAATGATTGCTGCACCACGTTGTTGTACTTGTGGGATATAATCATTTTCGTACCATGCACGATCTACTAACTCAAGCGCTGGTTTTCCGTTAACTGTTGTGAACGTTAAATCAGGATATTGTGTTGATGAGTGGTTACCCCAGATTGTCATGTTCTTGATATCGTTGATATGTGAACCTGTTTTCTCAGCAAGAAGGCTTAAACCGCGGTTATGGTCAAGACGGGTCATTGCATGGAAGTTTCTTGGGTTAAGATCTGGGGCATTTTTCATTGCAATTAATGCGTTAGTATTTGCAGGATTTCCAACAACTAATACTTTCACATCACGGCTTGCGTGAGCATTCATTGCTTTACCTTGTGGACCAAAGATCGCGCCATTTGCTTCAAGAAGATCTTTACGTTCCATACCTGGACCACGAGGACGCGCACCAACTAACATTGCGTAATCTGTATCTTTAAATGCAACATTTAAATCATCTGTTGCAATGATATCTTGCACTAATGGGAATGCACAGTCATTAAGCTCCATCACAACACCTTTCAGTGCTTCTAATGCTGGCGTAATTTCAAGAAGTTGAAGGATTACAGGTTGATCAGGACCAAGCATATCGCCCGCTGCGATACGAAATGCCATTGCATAACCGATATTACCAGCAGCTCCAGTGATGGTGACTCTTACAGGTTGTTTCATGAATAATTCTCCTATGGGATAAATTTCAAGTTTGTAGTAAAAATGTAATCTTTTCTATTATACGCTTTCAAGTAAGAAAGTCTTCCCCTTTACTTGATTATCAATAACAATTGATAATCAGCTTAGCGTAATTTCAAGGATGCTAAACCAATTAAAACGAGAATAAAGGTGAAAATCCAAAACCTTACAATAACTCTGGGTTCAGGCCAACCTTTTAACTCAAAATGGTGATGAATAGGCGCCATTCTAAAGAGCCTTTTTTTGCGGAGTTTGAATGATCCTACTTGCAAAATCACGGATAAAGTCTCGACTACAAAAAGACCACTCATAATAAAGAAAACAAGCTCTTGACGAACAATGACCGCAATCACCCCTAATACGCCCCCTAAAGAGAGCGCACCCACATCCCCCATAAAAACTTGAGCAGGATATGTGTTAAACCATAAGAACCCTAAACCGGCTCCCACAATTGCAGCGCAGATAATTAATACTTCGCCAGCTCCTTCCACAAAAGGAAGCGAGAGATAAGTTGTATAAACAGAGTTTCCGGCAATATAAGCAAAAATAGCCAGTGCACCAGCCACCATAATCGTAGGCATAATGGCAAGTCCATCAAGTCCATCTGTCATATTGACCGCATTACTAGCCCCAACAATCACTAAATAAGTAAAAGGAATAAATAAGATCCCTAAAGGAATCGCTAAATCCTTAAAGTAAGGAATTAATAGATCCGTTTCAGCTGGCGTTGAAGCATTGAAATAGAGCGCTCCTGAGGCAATTAACCCTGCGATACTTAAATAGAGATATTTCTCTTTCGCCCGAAGCCCTAGAGATTGTTTTTTAATGACCTTACGATAATCATCTAAAAATCCAACGGCCCCAAATGAGAGCAAAACAAATAGCACAATCCAGATATCAATATTGGCTAAATCTGCCCACAATAGTGTTGAAAACAGAATCCCCACAATAATCAAAATACCGCCCATTGTGGGAGTTCCCTGCTTAGAGAGATGACTTTCTGGACCATCGGTACGCACAAACTGCCCAATTTGCTGCTTTTGCAACATCCTGATAAAACTCGGCCCCAAACCAATACTAAATACAAGCGCGGTTAATGCTGCCATAATGCCGCGCATCGTAATATACTGAAATACTCTTAGCGGCGACCAATAGTCAGCAAGATGGGAAAGTAGCGCATACAACATAATTGATCAGTCCTTTACTATTTTTCTATTTTTTTATTTCTTTAATAAGTTTAGCACTCAACCTGTTTAATCCCACATTAATCGTCGATTCATTAAACAAGTTTTATTTTTAGCAATCTTCACACTCGACTAAGGCTTCGTAAAAATATTGCATATTCATACTATTAGATCCTTTTAACAAAATGGTTAAAAGTGCAGAATCATTATAGTGTGCAATTTTTGTAGTAAGCGCTGTGAGTAAAGCTTCATGATCTGGGTAACTAACAGCCCCTTTTCCAAATCCCTTTACGGTATGTTTTGTTAATTCTCCTAGGGCAAACAACTCACTAAATCCGGCATTTTTAGCATAAATACCACACTCATCATGAATTTTTATCTCATCAACCCCAAGCTCGCGCATATCACCAAGGACAAGCCAACGATTGCCGGCGCTACAAGCATCTATCCCCGCCTTTAAAGAGTTAGGATTAGCGTTATAAGCATCATTAATCAGCTGAACATTATCTTTAATTTTAACAACTTGTAGGCGGCCTTTTACCGGCGCTAATGCTTCTAAGCCTTGCTTAATAGTGTCAACAGACTCTCCAGCTGCAACGGTTGCCGCACTTGCGGCTAACGCATTGAGAATATTGTGGCGACCTAATAGTTGCAAGGTGATGGGCGCTACTATTTTTTGCGGCGCAATATTTAGCGTAAATTGATTATTTCCCACAATATCGCTTGCATAAATATCGGCAGGATTTTCAATAGCAAATGTGAGGGATTTAAAATCTACAACACACCCCTTCCAATAATCGACAAACTGATCATCAGCATTAATAATGGCAGTGCCAGATTCAGCTAGTCCTAGGAATATCTCTGACTTAGCTTTAGCAACCCCTTCAAGAGAGCCAAACCCCTCCAAATGACAAGCGCCGGCATTATTTAAAATCGCAATATCAGGCTGGACGATTTTCGTTAGATATTCAATCTCTTTAGGATGATTTGCTCCCATCTCTATCACTGCATGTGTATGATGCTTATTAAGTCTTAAGAGCATCAGCGGGCAACCGACATGATTATTATAATTACCTTCTGTTGCTAAAACTTCATGATTAACCGATAAGATCGAGGTGACCATCTCTTTTAAGGTCGTTTTCCCATTAGAGCCTGTTAGCGCAATCATGGTTCCTTTCCATGCTTTTCGCCACGCTTTCGCAATCTTCCCCAAAGCTTTTTGACTATCTTTAACCACAATTTGCGCAATCTCAGCCGAAGGAATAAAGCGCTCAACAACTGCGCAAATTGCCCCTTTTAATTCAGCACTTTCAAGATAATCATGCGCATCAAAACGCTCACCTTTCCATGCAAAAAATAGCTCGCCAGGTTTTAACTTTCGAGTATCGCTTGCGGCGCCAAAAAAGTAAGCATCTTGTCCTTTGAGCTCACCTTTCATAATTTTGGCTGCTTCAGATAGCTTCATATTATAGCTCCTCATTATTTTTCTGAACTTCGGCGAAATCAGAGAAATAGATCTCTCTGTCACCTAAAATTTGGTAATCTTCATGCCCTTTTCCGGCAATTAAAATAATATCGCCCTTTTGACTTCTAGCAATCGCAAGCGCAATTGCCTTTGCCCTATCCGCTTCAATGACAATATTTTCAGATGAGCGATTTTTAAAACCAGTCTCGATATCTTTAATAATTAATAACGGATCTTCAAAGCGCGGATTATCACTTGTGACAATCACTTGATCGGCAAACTCTTCTGAAATCTCGGCCATTAATGGACGCTTTCCTGTATCCCGATTCCCACCACAACCAAAGACAGAGACTAACCGCCCCTCATCTAAATGCTCACGCAATGAAATCAAGGCTTGTTTTAACGCATTTGGCTTATGGGCGTAATCCACAACGGCAACTGCGCCATTATTAAGGTGGACCATCTCCATACGCCCTTTAACATTCGTAATCGCCGGGATGGAATCGATAATATCCGTTATAGAAAGACCAAATGTTAAGAGCGTACCGATTGCAGCTACTAGATTATAAGCATTAAAGGCTCCATAAAGATGACTCTCAATAGGGTATTGCTGACCATGATATTGAAGAGTGAAACGCAATCCCTTTTCATGCAGTTTAAGATTTTGAATCTGCAGATAATTCGCTTCATCTGAATTTTTTGTTCCATAAGGGAAACGAGTCACAGCTGGTTTTTCTTCTTTTAATCTTTGATTGAGCTTTTCTCCAAAAGCGTCATCAATATTGATAACACTGTTTTCTTGATCATACTCCATAAAAAGCCGAGCTTTCGCTGCGCCATAAGCTTCTATCGTGCCATGATAATCGAGATGATCCCGATTTAAGTTGGTAAAAACCGTCGTTTTAAATTTTAATCCTTCTACTCGCTTTTGATCGAGCGCATGGGAGGTTACCTCAAGAGCAATCGGTAACATTCCACTGAGTAAAACGCGCACATCATCCACTTTATCAATCTCTGCTAAAGATTGATAAAGCGCCATAAGATCTGGTGTGGTATGGGTATTTTCTTTTAAGCTTCCCATAAAGCCGATACCATTCGTCCCTACTAATCCACAATCGATATTTAAAGCACTAAAGGCTTTAGTAATAAACTGCGTCACGGAGGTTTTCCCTTCGGTTCCCGTAACGCCAATTAACTCGATACGAGATTGTAGATCTTCATAGAACTTAAAGGTTAATTGACGCATTAACGGGTCAATCTCTACAACTTTTAAAGATGGAATTTCTTCTAATAGTGGAAACTGATTCTCGGGATCTTCATAAATTATCGCACTCACACCCGTAGAAATCAGCGCTTCTAAATAATCTAAGCCATGAGCTTTTGCCCCTTTTTTGGCAAAGAAAAGATCCCCTTTTTGGGCATAACGGCTATCTGAAGATAACCCTGAAACAACTATTTGAGAGAACTCAGGAGGAATCTCGTTCACAACACCACTTTGCTGTAATAAATCTTGTAAAGTCATTCTCTTCTCTCCTTTTTAACAACGATATTCTCTATTTAGCGATCAACTTAATATTAGGATCATCTAAGAGTGCGTCCGGCTTTGTGCCCATAATTCTTAAAGTACTTCGCATCACCTCACTAAAAATAGGTGCTGCAACTAAGCCACCGTAATAACCATCTTTTCTCGGCTCATCAATCATCACTGCAACCACATAACGCGGATCTGAAATAGGGGCAATTCCTACAAAAAAGCTTCTATGATGCGTACTACTATATTTTCCATTGATAATCTTACGAATCGTCCCAGATTTTCCCCCGACCCTAAAGTTAGGAACTGTTGCTCGCCAACCGCCAGCACCTCTTGCCTTATCCGTAGCCGCTTCTAACATCACTAAGACATCTTCTGTAACTTTCGGGCTAAATATTGGGGTCGTTTCTGGATAGTAATCATTTTTCACTAATCGTAAAGGACGATAATTCCCCTCATTCCCAAAAACAGTATACATTTGTGCCAGTTTTAACGTATTAACACTAATCCCATAGCCGTAAGCTTTTGTAGCATATTCAAAGGGATCAAGCTGCCAACGTCTTAATGTCCCTAATCGACCCGGCTCTTCACCCGTTAATCGAATTTGACTCTTTTGACCAATGCCAATTTGATTAAAGATATTAAATAAGATGGATGGATCTAATGATTCAGCAATCTTTACAACCCCGATATTACTCGATTTTGCTAAAACCGTCGTCACATCCATTGAGTCTGATAAAGAGACATCTCGAATAAGATTTTTACCAATACGATAGCCACTTCGACCCGTTTTAACGATTGAATCAGGCTTCCAGCGACCATGCTCCATACCCGCTGCAACGATAAAGGGCTTGATCGTTGACCCAGGCTCAAAGATATCTGTAATCGCGCGATTTTTAAGTAAGGTTGCACGGCGATCCTCTAATCGATTAGGATTTCCCGCAGGCTGATTGACCATCGCTAAGATATCCCCTGTTCGCATATCTGCAACAATGACCGATCCCGCTACAGCTTCATGCTTAATCATCCCGGTCTTTAGCGCTCTATAAGCTGAAATTTGAATACGACGATCAATCGTTAAATTTAGATCTTGGCTCTCACGATGATTCTCTTGATCAACAATCTCACGACGCTCAATAACACGCCCTTTAGCATCTTTTAAAATTCTTGTGGTTGTGCTATTACCCTTTAACCAATCTTGATAGGCAAGTTCAATACCTTCAATCCCATCATCATCAATATCGGTAAACCCTAAAATATGGGAGGTAATTTCAGCATCGGGATAATATCTCTTATATTCGATCTGATCATAAACACCCGGAATCTTTAATGCCATCAGCACTTTTGCTTCATGCGGAGGCAATTGTCGTTTCAGCCAATAAAAACGAGACTTTTGGCGATTTAAAACTAATTGCTTAATCTCTTCTTCAGGGCGCTTTAAAAAATAAGCAAGTTTGGGAAGCTCATGAAGATTTTGACTTAAGATACTCGGATCAATCCAGATAGATCTTACTTCGGTAGATAAGGCAATAGGCTCACCATTACGATCAAAAATTGTGCCGCGAATAGCGGGCTTATTCATATGACGAACAAACCGATTATCCCCCTGTTCAAGGAGAAAATCGGTCATATAATATTGAAGGTAAAGGGCGCGAACTGCAACTGCTACTGCGATTAAGGTAAAGATACCTAGTACAAAATATCGCCGCCATTCCCGCCACTTCCTTTTCGCAGGTTTTGATGAATTCTTCATCCGCTATAGATACTCTCTAAAAAATGGATCTGTCAGCGATTACTGCGCATTGATTTTGTTATCAAGACCTACATACTGAACATCTGTATTTGTCTCAATAACATAAACCACTGCATTTTCATCAGGAACGACCATGCGCAATTGTTCACGTGTTTCTTGGTCTAGTAATGCTTCGGTCACAAGCATGCTCTCCTCAAGTTGCAATCGTCCAAACTCTTCACGTAAAACAGTATTTTCACGTTCTACCTGATCAATCTCATTCCAAAGCTTATAGCTCTCTTGAATAGTCATCGCACGATTAACCCCTAAGAAGACAACGGCCATCATTACTACTATTACTAAATTTTCTGTTCTCATAAGACCCTCTTTGCAACTCTTAAAATTGCACTTCTTGAACGCACATTCTCACGGCATTCTTCATCACTTGCTTTAATAGGCTTCCCTATTACTTTTAGCGCAGCATCACCTGCACTGATTAATACGGGGAGATCAGGGTAAAGATCTTTTACCGTTGATTGCTCTCTCATAAAATGTTTAACGATCCGATCCTCAAGCGAATGGAAGCTTATCACTGCCAATCGCCCTTCAGGACCAAGTAACTCCACCGCATGCGATAATGCAGATTCAAGCTGATCAAGCTCTCCATTTACCGCAATTCTAATTGCCTGAAATACCCTAGTCGCAGGATGAATCCGCCCCTCTTTAAAAGGCATCGCATTACTAACAATCTCCGCTAATTCAAGCGTTGATGTAATTCGTTTTTCTTGACGATATTCATCAATGGCTCTTGCCACTCTTCCAGAAAAACGCTCTTCACCATACGCTTTAAACGCATGCGCCATGGCTTCTACTTCTGTTTCTGCAATCCAATCTTCAGCACTCACACTTGCTGCTTGATCCATTCGCATGTCTAAAGGACCTTCCTTCATAAAGCTAAAACCTCGTTTAGCCTCATCTAATTGTGGGGAGGAAACCCCTATATCCATTAAAATGCCATCCACATGCTCAATACCGAGTTCGCGAATGAGCGATAACATATTCCCCATCTCTCCACGAACAAACTTAAAGTTAGGATATTTAGCAAAATGCTCATGCGCATAAGCCTCTGCCGTTAAATCCCGATCGATCCCAATTAAGAGTCCTTCTGGATTTAAATGTTGCAAAATTTCTCGCGAATGCCCTCCTCGCCCAAATGTGGCATCAACATATATTCCAGAGGGATTAATGTTTAATGCTTCAATGGACTCATTTAAAAGCACTGAAATATGTTTATTTGGAGGATTACTCACAATTATCCTTTCTGTTTAGTCTATTAGCGCAAATATTACACTTTTTATTCAAAACTTTCCACTTTTCGCCACTTTTCTCCACTAAATTTATTTTTAAGCAAAAAAATAGAGGCTTTTGCCTCTACTTTTCTTTAAAAAACAGCGATGGTAAATGGTTTTGATTTATGGTCTTTTTTACACACAAAACAATAAATCTAAAATTCAGCGATAACCCCTACAATATGTGCGTTAACAATGATTCAAAACATAAAACAACAACTTAATCTCGACACTGATTAGGGAGTAAATGGATACTCACATCTCCGCTTTGGCACTTTAATAATCCTCTTGTTAAGTGATCAAGCGAATTAAATGAAAAAATAAACTTTTTCTCTTCATTATTAATAAATAATTTATTAAAAAGTACTTCTAAGTGATTATCTGGATAGATTGTGATCGATTTTATCTCCGGCGCTTTCTCTTTTAAAAACTGATTTGAAACCGTTATAGGAGATAATACTTTTTCCATAGAGAGATTTAATGCCACTTCTGAAATAATCTCTTTGGCATTATTTAGCTCATTATCAATCTGCTTTTTTAGCATCATATCGCGAACAACAATTCCCACAACGCTTGCAATTAGCAGCAATAAAATGAGGGTAATCATCATTTCTGGCTTGATCCGACGTAAGAAAAATTCTTGCACGTTAAACTCTGCTCTACAGGTTAAAAGAAGCTCTGATTATAGCATAATGCACGTATAAAAAATCTCTTACATCATTAAAAATTTCTTACATCAATTCATATTCTAGATTTAAGAATCTGCTAATTGACAACTTGCCGGCAGATCAGATTCTGGCATATTTTCCCCCACACAGCGCCAGCGAATAACACTTCCATTATCACTAATATCTGCTGTTAATCGTAATTGCACCACTCCATCTCCACTTTCTCCCACCACTTCTGAAGCTTTATAGGTAACGGTAATTTGATTACCATTAACAGCTATAGATTCCACACTATTTCCAGCATAACTCTCAGGCTCCCCAAGATTAAGTTCTCCATGAGAATTATCGCTACTAGGCCAGCGATTATTTAATGTGTAAAACAGCTCTACGTCTAGTTGAATACCACTTGCTAGCGTTACGCCTTCTGTTATTTTAGCACTCTGAACATAACTACGATAAATAGGAACCGCGATCATACTAATCACCGCCACTAATGCCAGCACAATTAATAACTCCATCAAAGTAAATCCCGCTTCTTGCTGGCGATAATGTTGATAGCGATTAAAAAACTTCCTCTGATTCACCAATAACGGATCTCTTAAATAGGTTTGAAGCATAATGTCTCCTTGTAAGATTAAATATAAAACTTCAATCAAAACAATGATTAGTTAATCTATTTTTATCTCTCCCTTTAAATTGATCACCAATCACTTAACCCTTATTAAGGGTAGTAGAGCAATCGATTATTTTGGAGAATTCCCCTTCAAACCAAAACCTCTATCATGTTGCTTTCTCTACTATAAAAATACAAAATAGAGACCCTAAAACGGATTTAAAATATTATTCCTCTTTATCATGGACATTTATTGAATATGAAAAAAATGCCTCACTATATCCTTCTGCTACTCATCACAGCCTTCCTCACCGCTTGCGCAAGCTCAACACAATCAGGATTAACAGGTATCAATCGCTCACAATTACAAATTGTCTCTGCCGAAGAACTTAATACTAATGCTAAAACACGCTATTTAGGGCTTATTAATAGCGCTAAAAGTGAAGGTGCAATTGATAACAACTCACG
Source organism: Ignatzschineria rhizosphaerae (assembly GCF_022655595.1). Taxonomy (NCBI): domain Bacteria; kingdom Pseudomonadati; phylum Pseudomonadota; class Gammaproteobacteria; order Cardiobacteriales; family Ignatzschineriaceae; genus Ignatzschineria; species Ignatzschineria rhizosphaerae. Next base: position 270,666 of record NZ_CP093379.1, on the reverse strand, counting down.
CACAGCAAAACGAGTCAATACGATTTTTAAACGACTAGTACCCCACACCACAATCTTTAGACCTGATGCACAATTATTTGAATGGGAAATCCATGTGATTAAAAGCAATGAGCTTAATGCCTTTGCAATGCCAGGGGGAAAAATGGTTGTCTATAGCGGTATTGTAGATCGCCTAACACTCTCTGATGATGAAATAGCCGCTATTGTTGGCCACGAAATGGCTCACGTTCTTCGAGAGCATAGCCGAGAAAAGGTTTCTCAAGAACTGTTAAAGTCTTCTGGTATTTCAATCGTTTCAGCAGTTCTAGGATTAGGGAGTGGTGGGGACTCACTATTACAACAAGCAGGGGATGTTGCTTTCTCCCTTCCTTTTTCTCGCACCATGGAGAGTGAAGCCGATACTATTGGCTTAGAATTAATGGCGCTTGCCGGCTATGATCCTAATGCGGCGGTTACTTTATGGCAAAAAATGGCTAAAGCCTCTGGAAATACTGGAAGCTCACTACTTTCCACTCACCCATCAAGCCCTGAAAGAATCGCTAATATACAATCTCAAATCCCCAAAGTTGCCCATCTTAAAAAATAATTATTTAAACCTTACAGTAAAGTCAGTTTAAAAACATCTATCTTGCTTGCCGCGAGAGGGAATACTTGCATGTTTTTAGAAATTACGTGCCAGCAGTTTTAAGCCTTTTTTCGGTTCGTATCGGAATTTAATGTGTAATAGCTATATCTCGTGCCCACAATTTTAAATCCAAAGCTTTTATTTATCCTATTTCACTATATTAGTAAAATCGGTTTAAAAGAGACTGAATCAGATTGCTGGTGCATCAATTATGAGAAATGCAAGAATGGTTCTATCTGCATCATGCAAGCGGGTTTGATTCGCACACTCTACTGTTTTACTTTTATAGTAAAATCGGTTCAAAAGAAGCCGACTCAAATGCCGGCGCTCTGCTATGAGAAGCAAGGAGTTGGTTCTATCAGGCATCTTGCAAGTCTGTTTAATACGCCCTTATATCAATTAATGCAAAGCTGGGGCGAATATTTCGTGTTCTTTCTAAAACCCCGCGCCAGCAGTTTTTCTTAAACCAAATCACTATAAGACGAATCAGTAACAACCAAAAAAGCTAGATCCCAATGGATACCTAGCTTTTTTTAAATCTTAGAAAAAATTGATGCTCAAAAGCTACCCTAAAAAATCGACAAACCATGCTTCAAGCGCCCAATCTGTACGAGTTTGTGATGATCTTAATCGATTAATTTCTACAAGCTTTTCATACTGTAATAAGCGCATTTTTTCTGGCATATTTAGCAAGATCATAAAAATAGCCTCCAAATTTGGAAAGAGCGATCGCCGCGCTTCTTCAAATGAACTTGTTAACAAGAAAAATAGATAACTAAAACTTAAATCCTCAGATTCTAATAATGCCGCTACGCCTTTAGCAGGCGAAATCTCTCGAGATAATAGATCGTGAATAGTTTGAAGCAAGTTTCCCCGCTTTTCTAAATAATTATCCTCTAAGTAGGACAATGCCTTAAAAGGCGCATCAAAAGAGATGGCTAATAGCAATCGTAAAACCTCAGCATTAATCTGCTGCCCCTTTTTTACCGTCAAATCTTGCAAAAAAAACAGCGCTTCCTCTACGCTAGGAGCATGGACAAAATAATCCTGACAACGACTTCTCACTGTAATTGGAAGTTTTTCAATACTACTGCTTTCTAAAATAAAAAAAAGATCCGTAGGCGGTTCTTCTAATACTTTTAACAAGCTATTTGCCGCATTAAGGTTCATGCGATCAGCATGTTTAATTACAACGACCTTCTTGCCTGTTTCTGGTGTTAAGCGCGCAAATTGCTGGATATTTCTAATCTCATCCACTTTAATTTCCGCCTCACCTTTAATCTCATAAAGATCAGGATGAAATCCAGAAGCAATCCAGCGGCAGCTTTGGCAAACACCACAAGGTAAACCATCTTTTAATTCTCGGCACAAAATACCGCTAACAAGCGCATCTGCTAAGCAGACTTTCCCTACCCCTTCTTTACCATAAAGCATTAAGGCATGAGGCGGTTTTTGCCCCTTAAAGCGCATTAAAAGCTCATGGTAATCTTTTTGTAACCACGGAACCTCTTGAAAATTCACTGCAACAACTTTATCTTCCATATTGCGCAATCAACTCCCTTAGCCGTTGATAAATCGAATCAGAAACTTCATCTACTGAAAGAAGCGCATCGATCTTATAAAACTGAAGAAATCGCTCTTTAGAAAGAGAGCGAAAACCTTCAGAGACTGCTTCAAAAAAGGCGAGATTTTCTACTTCAAAACGATCTTTCTCCCCCCTATTTTGCACACGTTTCATTCCCTCAATAATGGGAATATCAAACCAAAATGTACAATCAGGGCGAAGAGATCCTTGAATGAGATTTTCTAATACTGCAATTTTCTCTAACGAAATGCCGCGCGCATAACCTTGGTAAGCATAACTAGACTCGGTAAAACGATCACAAAGAACCCATTTTCCAGCACTAATAGCCGGGATAATAACCTTATCAAGATGCTCAGCCCTTGCAGCAAACATTAAGAGCAGCTCTGTCATTTGAGTCATATCATCTTGCAATAATAATCCTCTAATTTTTTCTCCTAAAGCTGTACCGCCAGGCTCTCGAGTAGTAACCACCTCAAAGCCTTCTGCCTCAAGAAATGTTTTTACTCGATTAATCTGCGTAGTCTTACCAGCACCTTCTGTTCCTTCAAATGTGATAAACATCCCCATTGGGTGATCAACATCTGCCATCATCTCACCTTTATTGTCGATTACGTTCACGGCGTCTATACTCTCTTACCGCATTATTATGCTCATCTAAAGTGACGGAGAAAACATGCTCACCAGAGCCATCTCCTTTTGCCACAAAATAGAGCGTTTTCCCCTCTTTAGGGTCAATCGCAGCAAAGATTGCCTCTCGACTCGGCATTGCGATAGGCGTTGGAGGAAGCCCATTTCTAGTATAGGTATTATAAGGTGTATCTCTTTGAAGATCTGACTGATAGATCTTACCTCGATAACTATCACCTAACCCATAAATAACGGTAGGATCTGTTTGTAAGCGCATTCCTTTTTGTAATCTACGAGTAAACACTCCAGCAATCTCTGGGCGCTCACTTGCAACACCACTCTCTTTTTCAACAATAGAGGCAAGTGTTAATAACTCATGCTTATTTTTTAATGGTAAATTAGGCTTACGTTGACTCCAAGCATCATCTACCACTTTTGTCATTGCACTATGACTACGCTTTAAAAGATCGGCATCTGAATAATTCTTAGGGAAAAAATAGGTATCTGGTAAAAAATATCCTTCAAATGGCTCTCCCTCTAAATTAAGCGCTGCCATTACCTCATCATTGGTTAAACCTTTTAACGTTTGATTAAGATGTGGCGACTTCTCAAGTGCTTGCCTTAATTGAGAAAAATTCCAGCCTTCAATAATTGTGAAGTTATACTGCAACACCCGCCCACTTGTGATGATCGCTAAAAGATCTTCAGGATAGAGCGTTGGCTGCAGAGAATACTCCCCCACTTTTAACTTATTTGCATCTCCTGTAAACCGCGCATACCACTTAAAATAAAGCGCATTACGAATAATATTCTTCCCTCGTAACAAGGTCACAACATCATCAATATTCATCCCCGGCGTAATATCTAAAACAATCCCTTTCTCAGGAAGATTCACAGGCGTTTTCAAGAAGCTTTCCACATCTTTTGACACCACAAAAAAACCGCCTAAAAGCAGGATTAAAAAGATAATCACACTAACTTTTGATAGAAGATAGCGAAAAAATGTCTGAATAATTTTACCAATCAGTCTCAATGGGAACCTCTTAATCTAACTTTCTAAAAATTAAGCTACCATTGGTTCCACCAAACCCAAATGAGTTAGACAATACAACATTAAGCGTTGCGGGTCTTGCAACCTTCCCAACAATATTATACTCAGCCGTTGCCGGCTCAGGATTATCTAAGTTAATCGTTGGTGGAATAATCTGATCACGAAGTGCTAATATTGAAAAAATCGCTTCAATACCGCCAGCTGCTCCCAATAAATGGCCTGTCATCGACTTGGTAGAGCTAATAGCAACATCTTTAATGGCATCTCCAAAAGTTGTTTTAACAGCCTCAAGCTCCATTAAATCACCAACTGGCGTTGATGTACCATGGGCATTAATATAATCAATATCACTTGCTTGAATGCCGGCATCTTTAATTGCCGCATCCATACAAAGAGAAGCACCCTCACCATCGGGGGATGGACTTGTAATATGATAAGCATCAGAGCTCATCCCAAAACCAATCAATTCGCAATAAATATGTGCGCCGCGTGCTTTTGCATGCTCATAATCTTCTAAAACAATAACCCCAGCACCATCACCTAAAAGGAAACCATCACGATCAACATCCCACGGTCTAGATGCTTTTTCTGGCTCATCATTTCGACGAGATAAAGCTCTTGCCGCAGCAAATCCTGCAACACCTAAGGGGGTTGTTGCCATTTCAGCACCGCCCGCAAGCATCACATCGGCGTCACCATGCTCGATTAAACGTGCCGCTAACCCAATTGAATGCGTCGCTGATGCACATGCTGTCACAGCGGCAATATTAGGACCTTTCAATCCTGTTAAAATTGATAGCTGCCCTGAAACCATATTCACAATCGATCCTGGCACAAAAAATGGGCTTACCTTATTAGGGCCACGATCAATTAACGTAGAGTGATTCTCCTCAATTCCAGGGAGACCACCAATACCAGATCCGACCATCGCACCCACACGATTTGCATTATCTGCATTAATCTCTAAACCTGAATCTTTAAGCGCATCTAACCCTGCCGCAATACCATATTGAATGAATAGATTCATTCGTCTTGCATCTCTTGGGGAAATATATTGTGAAATATCAAAATCTTTTACAGGTGCTGAAAAAGTCACAGGCGATTCACTTGCATCAAACATTGTAATTGGCGCTGCACCACTTTTCCCTGCTAAAATATTTTTCCAAGACTCTTCAAAAGTATTTCCTACAGGTGTCACGGCACCAAGCCCTGTAACTACCACTCGACGTTTCATTAAAAATTCCCCTTATGCATCTATTTATTTAAATATCATCTTAAAATAAAAAAGCGACTGTATAGAGCTTAAAATAAGTCCTAAACAGTCGCTTCTATTTACAATGTATCAACAAGATCATCAATATTTGACTCAAGACTTGAGTCTATATCAAAAATATCCGTTCAATACGCTGTAGATCAACTATTATAAGTTAGCATTAACGTAGTCGATAGCCTGCTGAACTGTAGTAATTTTTTCTGCTTCTTCGTCTGGAATATCGCAGTCAAATTCTTCTTCAAGAGCCATTACTAACTCAACAGTATCAAGTGAATCTGCACCTAAATCATCAACGAATGATGCTGAGTTCACAACTTGCTCTTCTTTAGCATCAAGTTGTTCCATGATTACTTTTTTGACTCGTGTTTCGATGTCGCTCATAACTTCAAATCCTTAAATTATTATAACAAAATGGCAACTACCAATTCTGTACTAAAAAAACGACTGTTGAATTAACAGTTCACCAAAATTAATACACTCGCAATTATAACTAATAAAAAAAAATTAGTCCATTAACATACCACCATTAACATTGATCGTTTCACCGGTGATATAACCTGCGTTTTCTGACGCTAAAAACGCCACAGCCGCTGCAATCTCTTGTGGCTCACCTAATCTTGCTAATGGAATATTTGTTAAAAGCGCCTCTTTTACCGCCTCTGGTAAATCTTTAGTCATATCTGTATCAATAAAGCCAGGAGCCACGCAGTTAACAGTAATACCGCGAGATCCCACCTCTTTTGCCATTGATTTAGTAAATCCAATAACACCTGCTTTTGCCGCAGCATAGTTCGTTTGACCAGCATTACCTGTAATCCCCACAACCGAGCTAATATTGATAATACGACCAGATCTTGCCTTCATCATAGGACGTAAAACGGCTTTTGATAGTGAGTAAACACTCGTTAAATTGGTTAAAATTACATCATTCCACTCATCATCTTTCATACGCATTAAGAGCTGATCTTTTGTAATTCCGGCATTATTCACAAGGATATTTGGTGCACCTTTCTCTTTCGTGATAGTTTCTAATACAGACTCGATACTTGCCGCATCCGTCACATTTAAGACTAAACCTTGACCTTGATCGCCTAGATACTCAGAAATTGCCGCCGCCCCATTTTCCGATGTTGCTGTCCCAAAAACATAAGCGCCATCTTTTACTAAGCTTTCAGCAATCGCTTTACCAATCCCACGAGTTGCCCCTGTAACTAACGCAATTTTTCCTTGTAAACTCATATTATTCCTCTATTTAACGATTTACTCATTACTAGATTATGAAGCAATCTAAACCACATTCATATCTTTATATTCAATACTCTACCGAGATCTTCTAACCTGCGGTAATCTTTAAACTAACTCAAAATGCCCAACTGAGTTATTTACTTGCTATCTTACACTGTAAAACGCTATGCTCCGCAAATTTCTACCTGCAAAGTAATATCTGTATCAACTTGTTTTGGCGGATCCCATGGCGAACTTTGCTCCACTAAACGAATACTAAGCTGATGACGATTCCCACTAAATTCAGGGAAAAAGTTATAGTCATTCATATTAATACGAAGCAATCCTGCGCGCCATTTCACCGATCTATAATAAAACCCATGTTTAAATGAGCACTCTTCAGTCACCATGGATCCACGAATACATCTTAAAACAAAATGAACGGCATTCATGACATTCTCTATTACCGCCATCCATTCATAAAAGTGCTCTTTACGGGTTTGAAATGGCATATTGAGCCAATTGTGCAATACCGGCAGATCAAATGCACAAATACCACCAACAATTACAAAGCGCTGGCGTAAAGTATTTAAAAAGACATTCTCTTTAATCGCATCATACGCTCTAAATGATTGCCGACTTAAGATCCCCTTTAACTCATTTGCCTCCAAGCGATCCGCTTCTGAGAGAGATTCAATTAACATCACTTGATCGAGCTGCTTAATTAGCTCAATTTTTGTATCATTTTTTGAAACAAGCGACACTAAATCCAATAACGCTCTTACTGCAGCAATCGTACTATACTCAGAATCTTGCTCGATATAGACCAAAGACTGCTCTGCAAGCATCTCTATCCTTAAAAATCGTCTAATACCTTCAGTTAAGGGAAATTCGTAAATCATTCTTATCCTTCATATTTTTGAAATCGTATTGAATTATTGCGGTTTTGAGTAAGATTCATGAAGCTTATCAAGTTGCCTCTCCACGAATTCCTTATTTTGACTCACAATGATGTAACTACCAAGCTGACGTCGATCTAATCTTGAAATCTGCGAGCTTATAATTTTTTCTGCCATCTCTTTACTAATATTATCACGGGCGATTAAGCGCTGTAGTTGCAAATCGTATGGGACTTCAACCACTAAAACCTCATCACAAATTGCTAAATAAGGGGAGGTATTATAGATGACTGGCACTACAATTACACCATATTGATAAGGTTCAAGCGATTCAATCTGCCGCTGCACTTCAGCTTGAATTCGCCCATGTAAAATAGTCTCTAGCGCTTTTTTAGCTTGAGAGTCATTAAAAATCAACTCTCTCATCCTTCCCCGATCGAGCTCCCCTTGATCAGTAAAAACAGCCTCACCAAAATGCGCTCTAATTTCTGCCAACGCTTCAAGACCAGCATCATTATCTCGATTCGTCATCGCCCGAGAGATCACATCTGTATCGATAATGATAGCCCCTTTTTTCTGCAAATAATCAGAAACAAAAGTTTTACCACTAGCAATACCACCCGTTAACAATACCAATCGAGCTTTACTACCTTTTATATCACCCATAGATTCTCAACTTCGATCCCATCAGCCACACCTTAATTATTATCGCTTTCAAAAAGATGCAGTTAATCTTGTTATAAAGTAGAGAATTATACCTGAAAATCCTAAAGAAGGACCAAACGGAATTCCTTTCTCAGTTTTCAAAGAAAATTTAAATCCTTCTAAAAACCCATAACAAAGCCCTAAAATCGCCCCTAAAAATAGAAACTCAGCAATGTTATTGCCTCCTACCCAAGCACCTATTGCAGCTGAAAATTTTAAATCCCCTCGCCCTAAAACTTCTCGCTTATAACGCCACAATCCCAAAAGATACACTAAAAGCATAACGCCATAAGCATAAATAACTCCCCAAATAGCTGCGCTTAACGTTAAAGATGATAATCCTAAAAGAGATAGCAAAATGCCAGCCCAAAGCAAAGAAAATACAAGAGGATCTGGCAAAAGATAATACTTCGCATCAAAAATCATCAATGAGAGGAGTAATGCTAAAAAATAGAGATCCACCCATTTTAAAGAGACCTCTTGTGACCTTAAGATCACCACCCAAAATAATGAAATTAAAATCAGCAAAGCTACCGATTTAACGAAATGACGCTCATCCCCACTTAACAGATTAAGGAAATCTACCGCAAAATCTTTTATCTTTAAAGAGAATTTAGCGCCTTTTAAAGGTCGATAAATTCGCAAAAACCAGAGAAAAAGGAGAAGCCCTATCACCGCTAAGGGGAATAACAGAACAAAATAGAGCTCTGTCAATGTGAGTAAAATCATATCACCATCCCCATGTTAAACATTGGCAGATAAAGCGCTATAAGAATAACTCCGACAATAAGACCAATAAACAGCAAAGAGAGCGGATCAATTAATGCGACAAAAGCATCCACCCGCTCCTCAACCTGATCAGCATGATATTCACCCGATCTCTCTAAAACCTTTATTAGCGTTCCACTCACTTCTCCCACTGAAATTAACGTTAAAGTCACATCTGTAAAAATTGGGCGATCTTGAGCAGCTATATAAAAGGACTGACCTTGCTCAAGTGAGCTTCTTAAGAGGCGCAGCTGCTTTCGCAAATATAAATTACTTACGCCTCCCTCATATAATTGAAGACTCTTAATAAGTGGGATGCCCGAATCAATCATTACACTAATAATCTGAGAAAACCCCGCATTAAAATTCGCTAACAACAACCTTCCCACTAAAGGAGACTTAATAATTAGATAATCTAATTTTTTTCGTAAAAGCCCCTCTCTTTGTAGCACCTTCCGAATAATCCATAACAATAAAATTGTATAGAACAATACCCAACTGCCATGTGATAACAAAAAGTGAGAAAGATTGATAATTTTTTGGGTAATTTCCGGCAATTCAACGCCACTTGATTGATAGAGTCCTTCAAATGTCGGTACCACTGCTACAAGAATAAAAACAAGCACCGCCATCGCAACAACAATCACCATTAAAGGATAAATTAAGGCCTTTCGAATAGCCTTTAAAGTCACTAATCTTCGGCGCTCAATACTTGCAAGATAATCAAAAATTTCCGGCAATCTACCAGCGGCCTCCCCCACTTCAATCAACGCAATATATAGCTGCGAAAACGAGCGAGGATAAAGCGTTAAAACAGATGAAATCGGTGCTCCGGAGATTACTGCCTCTTTAAGTTTTTGCAAAAAAAGTGATAATGAGCGCTTTTTAGCAGAATGAAGCAGTAGGTCTAACGCCTTAGTAATAGGAACCCCTGCAGCGAGCAAAAGAGAGATTTGCTCAGTAAAAAATAACCGCTCCTCACGCTTTAAACGAATCCCCACACCCAAACCCACCTTATTATTACCCAGAAGTAACAGTAGTCTATTTTCCCATAAAGAGGGATTAACCTCTCTAACAGCATTTTTCACCATTCCGTAAAGGCACGATCCTTGGAGATAAACAAAAATAGTTAACTCAAATACTTTAAGTAAACTAAAAAATGCCTGACTTGTTCAGGCATTTTTGTATAATACTCACAAAACCAATATTAGCTTATCTCTATCACAATGAAAGAATTAATACTGATTAGACATGGTGAAGCTGAACACCTAGCAAATAAACTTACTGGAGGCTGGAGCGATCATCCACTCACAGCATTAGGTATGCAACAAGCTTTAAAAACTGCAAAAACCATTTTTAGTTATTTATCAGAAAGGGCTCATATTAGTTTATATAGCAGCGATCTTATACGCGCACAAACTACAGCACAACAAATTCAATCTCATCTCAAAATCAATTACATTCACTATCATTTAGGTTTACGCGAATTAAATAATGGTATAGCTAAAAATATTTCTATAGGTGATGCCAAAAAGCTACTAAACCCTATTACAGGACCTACTCTAGATTGGACTCCATATCAAAACGGAGAAAGCTGGAGAATGCTAAGTCAACGCATTAATCAAACAATGGAAGAAATTCACTCACAAACGCATGATGATACAGTCATTATTATTTCACATGCTAATGCCATTATTTGCATGATACATTGGTGGTTAAATATTACAGAAGATCATCATCTTACAAATATCATGTATAGCATCGATCCTTGTAGCATTACACATTTAATACAAGACAAACATGGATGTTTAACTATTAAAAAATTGAATGATACTTCTCATTTAAAATAAAATGAGCTTAAAGCAAAAGCCTTCTTAGATTACTAAGAAGGCTTTTTAGTTTTGCGAGTCGATCTATAAGCCGAGTTCTATCGAGAATTATTATTCATCTAAGGATACAATTACTCATATCCTCAAACAACCTCCCCGTATACAGTGTGGATTACACTATAAGTATCCCTATTTGGTCTTGCTCCAAGTATAGTGAACTTTCAGTAAAGACTTCTAAAATTTTCAAAAAAGAAATAACTATGAGGGCAATATCATCATTTTACCGCAAGCAAAGAAAAAGCCCTAGCTTTATAAAAGCTAGGGCTTTTCATTAATATGGTACCGACGCCCAGATTTGAACTGGGACGCAGTTACGCACTACCACCTCAAGGTAGCGTGTCTACCAATTCCACCACGCCGGCATATCATCTCTAATCAGAGTTACTTTTAAAGTTCCGCTGAATCAAGATGGACTATACTACAGCCATTCCCTACCGCTGACAAGCTAATGATAAAAAATAATCCACCATCTTTAAATAAAAAACTTTAAACACCAAACAACCCAATATAATCAATCCCTTAAAAAGAGACAAAGCCCAATCTTTCACACCACCAACTTGACGGATATTTAAATGGTAATGCCAAGTCCCACTAAAAAAACTACAAACACAATCATCAACCTCCTCCCAATTTATCTTTTATAGCTATCCCATTATCGTTAAGTCTGCTCAAAAATTACTGAATTAGATTGCCAAGCATCGGTTACGAAAGATACAAAAATAGCGCTATTTAGCATCACGCAAGCGAGTTTGATTCACATGCCGTACTACTTTGCTTTTTAAATAACACCTCTTAAACCAAATCGGCTATAACGGCATTTTATTAAAAACAACAAAAAACCCTAACTTCTATAAAAGTTAGGGCTTCTCTATTTATATGGTACCGACGCCCAGATTTGAACTGGGACGCAGTTACGCACTACCACCTCAAGGTAGCGTGTCTACCAATTCCACCACGCCGGCATTTTTTGACTAACTATCCATTAATTTGTAGTAGGTGCTCCACCAATAACAGGGACTTCCTGAGTTGGGAGAGAGTCAATCACACTTTTGCTAGCGGTAATCTTACCTGAATTAAACATCATTACAAGGCTTGTGATGAAAAATAGCACAACCATCCATTTCGTTAAGCGCGCTAAAAAGTTTGCTTTACCCGCAGCACCAAACACAGTGCCCGAAGCGCCCTGCCCAAATGATGCGCCAATGCTTGCGCCTTTGCCTTGCTGTACTAACACAAGACCAATGATAATAAGACATACTACAATATGTAGAACATAAATTAGATTATCAAACATCTTCTCTACCTTATATAAGATTATGCTAAAGCAATCTTTGTAAATCCTTCAGCTTCTAACGATGCGCCTCCAACAAGAGCCCCATCAATATTCTCTTTTGCGAAGAGCGAATCAACGTTTGAAGCATTCACACTTCCACCATAAACGACTCTCACAAGGTCAGATATCTTATCATCGTAAGCTTTTAATGTACAGTGAATAAACTCATGAACCTGATCGGCTTCTTCCGGAGTCGCAGTCTTACCTGTACCAATTGCCCATACTGGCTCATAAGCGATAACAGCATTTTTAAATGCCTCAATACCAATCTCATCAATAACAGATGTTAATTGCGCTTTAATCACATCTTCTGTTTTTCCACTCTCTCGCTCTTCCAGCGTTTCACCAACACAGATTACAGGTGTTAATCCAGCCGCTACAACAACCTTCATTTTCTTTGCCACATCCGCATCTGTCTCACCATAAAGCGTTCGTCTTTCTGAGTGCCCGATTAAAATATAATCACAACCAAAATCTTTTACCATCGATAAAGAGATTTCACCGGTAAATGCACCTTTAGCTTCGAAAGAGATATTTTGTACGCCTACTTTAATATTCATCCCATCTAAAATGGTCGCAACTTGTTGAATGTAAATTGCTGGTGGAAATACAACAACATCTGAATCCGCGTCTTTAACTGTCTCAATGAGCGCATTTAATAGGTCACGATTTTGTGACAATGAGCCATTCATTTTCCAATTTCCTGCAACAAAACGTTTCTTCTGTTTCATTTTATTAATTCCTTAAACCAGTATTATAAAAAAATTTCTAAATATTTAATCATTCAATGCTAATAATTGCTATAATCGTACCTTATTTTCTAGTGCCTGCCTACTTTTGCAAAATTTATGGTATGGGTAGTAAGTTAACCGACTTTTCATTGAGTACAAAGATATGATCCCAAAACGTTTGAAGTCTTTTTTTTCCCGCGATCTTTCAATTGACCTTGGTACAGCGAACACCCTTATCTATATGCGTGGTCAAGGCATTGTATTAAACGAACCATCTGTTGTTGCGATCGAACGTGACCTTAGAACCGGTCGTCCACGCCTTTCTGCTGTTGGGCAAGAAGCAAAACTCATGCTTGGCAGAACTCCTGACACCATTGAGACAACGCGCCCTCTTAAAGATGGCGTTATTGCTGATCTTCCTAAAACAGAAATCATGCTTGAAAACTTTATCAACCAAGTTTTAAAACGTAATATTTTACTAGGTCGTCCTAATCCTCGCGTGATTGTTTGTGTTCCATCAGGTGCAACTCACGTTGAACGCCGAGCCATCAAGGAAGCCGCTGAAAGCGCTGGTGCATTAGAAGCAAGATTAATTCCAGAGCCAATGGCAGCAGCACTAGGCGCAGGAATTCCGGTACATGAAGCAACGGGATCAATGGTATTAGATATCGGTGGCGGAACATCTGAAGTCGCTGTGATCTCCCTAACAGGAATCGTTTATGCAAATTCAGTTCGTATCGGTGGAGATACTTTCGATGAAGCGATTATTAACTATGTTCGTCGTAACTACGGCATGTTAATTGGGGAACCAACAGCTGAGCGTATTAAACAAGATATTGGAACAGCATTCCCAACTGCTGAAGTTTTAGAAACTCAAGTACGTGGTCGTAACTTAAGTGAAGGCTTACCACGCACATTCTCCTTAACCTCAAATGAGATTCTTGAAGCGTTAATGGAACCACTACAAGGAATTGTGAGCGCAGTACAGCTTGCTTTAGAATCAACGCCTCCTGAACTTGCGGCGGATATTTCTGAGCGTGGTATTGTTATCACTGGTGGTGGTGCTTTACTTCGCAATATCGATCAACTCATCTCTGAAGAGACTGGTCTTGATGCCATTATTGCCGATGATCCTTTAACTTGCGTTGTAAGAGGCGGTGGTAAAGCACTAGAACTCCAAGGAGTTTATGGTAGCAATGCCTTTGGTCTTGAATAATTAACCATTCATCTCTAACTATCACCTATTTATAACGTTAAAGATCCATGGATAAACAAGATAAAGGTCAAGAGCAATTTGATTTCCATAGCTTTGGGCTGAAGGGAAAGGCAGTTTTTTTCTGCCTTTTTTCGATCGCGCTCATGTTTTTGGATCACCGCACAGACTTTTTACGCTATCCTAAATATTATCTAGAAGAGATTAGTCATCCACTCTCTTTAATTGCTGAAAGCCCAAGTCGTGCATTGAATAGATTGCAAGATTGGTATACCGAAAAAGAGATCTTACTGCAACGAATTGAAACGCTAGAAGAAAAAGAGCTCTACCTTGCCTATGAAACCCAGCAAATGGCTGCATTAACAGCTGAAAATAGACGACTAAGACTCTTACTGCAATCCTCATCAAAGCTTGAACACTCTACGATTATTGCCGAGTTAATTAATATCAACTCAGATCCTTATCGCCATATTGTGATGCTCAATCAAGGCGCAAGCCAAGGCGTTGAAGAAAATCTTCCGGTTCTTAACAACCTAGGAATTGTTGGGCAAACGATCTCAGTATCTCCCTCTTCAAGTAAAGTGATCTTATTAACAGATCCACATCACTCCCTTCCCATTGAGGTTAATCGTAATGGGATTCGAGGGATTGCAAATGGTAATGGTAAACTCAATGAGATCGAGATCTCCAACATTGCTTTTGATGATGATGTTAAAGTGGGCGATCTTCTAGTGACTTCTGGTTTAGATGAGAGATTTCCTCAAGGCTACCCTGTGGCGATTATCAAAACAATCACGGTAGATTCCACAGGTTACTTTGCAAAAATTATTGCAACCCCAACGGCTAAGCTTGACCGTATCCGCGAAGTACTTATTTTATCAAATGGAGGAGAAAATGAATTGGATTAAACGCTCCTTCATCATTTTAATAACATTTGGCATCTCAATTGTTTTAGACACGATTTCCATGCCGGCATTCTTCGAAGCGATTCGCCCGAATTGGACGACAATGATGATGCTTTTCTGGACTATTCGTCTACGCACACAATTTAGTGTCGGTTCTGCTTGGCTTGCAGGTCTTTTTTTAGATATCTCTAAATCTTTTGTCTGGGGACTACACGGCTTTACCTTTGCACTACTATGCTATCTGATTAAAAGATACTACTCTCGTGTCAAGGCCTTAACACTCCCTGAACAAACAGTATTAATTCCGATAGTTTTTGCAGCTCAATCACTTATTGCAATTTGGGTTAATGGGATTCTTGGGAACTCAACACCAAGCTTTACTCACTGGATGATGCCCATTATTGTATCGAGCCTCTTCTGGCCGATTTTAAATATCATCCTCAATGAAGTTTGCGAAATCTTTGGTATCACTGATAAGAAATAAGAAGGTGAACGAAAGATGTTAGAGAAACCACAAAAAAAGCAAAATACCACTAACACCCTCTTTCTTGGACGCTCACTTATCGGAGCGTTCTTAGTCTTGATCGGCTTAATTTTCCTGATCGCAAGATTATTTAATCTACAAATTATTGAGCACGATCTCTACACAACAAGATCTAACGCTAATCGAATTAAACTACTCCCACTGCCACCAACGCGTGGACAAATTTTCGATCGTAACGGTGAAATCTTAGCTACAAACATTCCTGTTTATAACCTTGAAGTCATCCGTCAGGATCTCACGCAGCCCTTAGAAGAGGTCTTAGCCGCCATTAATGAGCTCATCCCTCTATCTGAAGATGAGCTTAGCCGCTTTGAAAGAGCCTATCGTAGAGCAAATCGTCAAGAGAGTGTTGTCCTTAAAAAAGGGCTTAATGAAGATGAATCAGCGCAAATAGCTATTAACCTTCATAAACTTAACGGCATTCATTTACGAGCAAACTTAGTGCGCATCTATCCTTATAAAAACCGAGCCGTTCATGCGATTGGTTATGTTGGGAGGGTAGATACTCGCGATATTCGAGAAATCACAGAACAAGGTCTTGAACACGAATATAGTGGGATTACACATATTGGTAAACGAGGCGCTGAAAAGAGCTTTGAAAATATTTTACGAGGAACAATGGGATTTGAGACTGTTGAGTCTAGCTCATCAGGGCGCACGGTTCGAAAAATTAGTGAAGTCCCCCCTATTCCTGGGAAAAATATCTATTTAACGCTCGATATTCGACTCCAAATTCTCGCAGAAGAAGCGCTTGAAGATTACGATGGCGCAATTGTTGCAATTGATCCACAAAGTGGCGATATTTTAGCCTTTGTGTCAAAACCTACTTATGACCCTAACCTCTTTGTCGATGGCATTACCCATAAAGACTTTAACGAGCTCAATACAGACCCATCAACCCCATTTCTCAACCGAGTGATGCAAGGATTATACCCTCCTGGCTCTGTGATTAAGCCGCAAATTGGCTTAGCGGGTTTAGAAAATGATTTCATTACTGAAAAAACCATTATTAACTGTAAAGGTTACTTCTCTGTTCCTGGTAATAACCACCGATTTAGAGATATGGGCTATTACGGGCCATCAGATCTTCGTAAAGCATTAGAGCGCTCTTGTGATGTCTACTTTTATGAGCTTGCCTATAATATGGGCGTAACCACAATGACAGATTTCTTAAAACCTTTTGCACTAGGTACTAGAACCAATATCGACCTCATTGGTGAATCTGCAGGCGTGGCTCCTACGCCTGAATATAAACGCCAACGCTTTAAACAGCCTTGGTATACTGGCGATACAATTACCGCAGGAATTGGTCAAAGCTATTGGTTAACAACTCCTCTACAAATCGCCCAATCAACAGCCATTGTTGGAATGAGAGGTGAGGCGTTTGAGCCACATATTTTAGGGGCTACCGCAATGCCACCTTCAAACCAAAAAGAGTTTGTGCTACCAACACCAATCTCTCCGATTGTCCTTAAGGATGATCACTATTGGGATGCAGCAATTGATGGCATGATCTCAGTAGTGCATGGCGCAAGAGGCACCGCTAGAACAACAAAATCTAGTGATTATATTACTGCCGGAAAAACAGGAACGGCACAGGTAAAAACGATTGCACAAGGTTCTAAGTATGATGCAAAAAACCTTGATAGACGCCATCATGACCACGCTTGGTATGTTGCTTTTGCACCTGCTGAAGCTCCCAAAATAGCAATAGCCGTTATTGTGGAAAACGGGGGATCGGGTTCTCGTGTGGCAGCACCTATTGCCAAAAAAGTCTATGATGCATGGTTAAAGGATTTTGATACTCCTTTTGCCAAAGAGACATTAGCGAGAGTTAAAGCTGAGGAGATCTCGCTATTATTAGATAATGACGCACCTCAATTACCTGAACTACAATTAGAATCAATGCCCTCTTTAGAAGAGGCTCCCTTAAAGGATGAAAAGCCGGAAAATACGCCATCACCTACCCTTAAAAGTCTGATGAATATTCGTCTTGGCGCAGATCAAACAAGAAAAGAACAGACACTTAAAGGTTCAACAATAAGGATTCAACATGAGATATGAAGAGCTATATCATACTGAAGAGGTAAAGCCTAAAGGTCTCTTAGCGTTCTTTCATCTCGATACAGTACTCACCTTTTTAATTTTCATGCTAACACTCTTTAGCTTGTTAGTACTTTATAGCGCATCAAATCACAATATGGATTATGTGATGTCACAAGCGATGAAAATTATTGGGGGATTTGTGATGATGATTGTGATCGCCTTTATTCCTCCTGAGCGCATTAAACAGCTCACCCCTATTTTTTATCTCATTGCACTACTCCTGCTTCTTGCCGTAATTTTTATTGGTGTGGAAGCAAACGGGGCTCACCGCTGGATAGATTTAAAAGTGATGCGTTTCCAGCCCTCAGAATTAGCAAAGCTAGCCGTTCCAATGATGCTTGCTTACTATCTACATAAAACCAATATCCCCCCGACATTTACAAATATTGTGCTCTCTTTAATGATTATTGGGATTCCTTTTGCCCTCATCTTTATGCAGCCTGACCTTGGAACAGCCATCATTATTCTTTTTTCTGGCGTAGTGGTACTTTTTCTTGGCGGAATCCAATGGCGATATATCTTTATTGCCATCATGACAGTTGCTGTGGCAATCCCTTCCATGTGGTTTTTCGGCCTAAAGAACTACCAAAAAGACCGAATCATCACCTTTCTTAACCCAGAGCTAGATCCGCTTGGAAAAGGCTATCAAATTATCCAATCTAAAATTGCGATTGGCTCTGGCGGTATCTACGGCAAAGGGTGGCAAAACAGTACTCAAGTCTCTTTACAATTTCTACCAGAAGCGACAACTGATTTTATCTATGCCATTATTGGTGAAGAGTTTGGCCTTATCGGCACATCTCTCTTAATTATCTGCTATCTCTTAATCATCTGGCGCGGTCTATATATCTCGCTCAATGCAAGAGATAGCTACTTCCAGCTAGTTGGCGGTGCGATTAGCCTCGTTTTTTTCTTCTATGTCTTTGTAAATACAGGCATGGTTAGTGGTATTTTACCTGTTGTTGGTGTTCCACTACCATTTGTGAGCTACGGAGGGACTGCAATTGTGACTCTCTTTATCTCCTTTGGTATATTAATGAACATCTACTCACATCCCGCATCAATCACGAAAAGGATTCAATAAATGAGATTACGACTTTTAACCCTCAGTCTTATTAGCGCAATGACAATGACAGCTTGTGCTTCAAATGTTTCAAGCCAAAGCAATCTCGAAGCATCAAAGGCATCGGAACCTGCTCGCCTACAACAATCAGAACAAATATCTAAACCTTTACCTAAAGTTGATCCTACAACAAAAGCTGAGCGCACAGGCCTTGCAGAACGTGCCGATGTTCAAGCATTTATTACTAAAACAAGCCGTGAAAAAAATCTTGATGCTAAATGGATGACAGATGTGCTCAACCACACTAAGCTTCAACCTAAAATCGTAGAAGCGATGAATCGCCCTGCCGAAGGGACGATGAACTGGGGTAAATATCGCCCGATCTTTATGACAGATAAACGCATTAATGATGGTATTAAATTCTATAACCAATATGAGAGCGATTTTATTCGTGCCGAAGAAGTTTATGGCGTTGACCGCTTTGTTATTGCCGCAATTATTGGCGTTGAAACAGGATATGGACAAAACCGCGGATCATGGAAAGTCGTTGATGCACTCTCCACGCTTGCTTTTGATTACCCAAGACGAGCGGCATTTTTCTCCGGCGAGTTAGCGGCTTTCTTTCAAATCTTAAACGAAAATGGCGGGGATCCGTTTAGCTATAAAGGCTCTTATGCCGGCGCAATGGGTTATCCTCAATTTATGCCATCAAGCTATCTTGCTTATGCTGTGGACTTTGATGGTGATGGTAAACGTGACCTTTGGAACAACCCTGTTGATGCCATTGGGTCTGTTGGAAACTATCTCATGAAAGCAGGATGGGTTCGTGGCGCTAAAATTGCCGAGCAAGTCTCCGTTAGCACTAGTAACAACGCTTATCAAGCACTCAAACAAACAGGGCGCTTAACACCACCTAAAGAGACAGTAGCACAACTTAAAAATGCCGGCATTATTACTAATGCAGATCCATCTGCAAAAGTGACGCTTTTTGAATTTGAAGTTACAAGTAGCCCAAAAGTTGACGAATGGTGGATCGGTTACCGCAACTTCTATGCAATCACTCGTTACAATAGCTCAAAACTTTACGCATTAGCGGTATTCCAAGTATCAGAGGCGATTAAGAAAGGAGTTCGTTAATGGGATTTAGTACCACTAAAAAACTCCTGATCTGTACCCTAGCAATCTTTGTGATTGCTAGCTGTGCGGGTAGTAAAAAGCCAAAAGCGCATAATGGCAGAGGGGCAACCCCACAAGATCTTCCTTTAAGCAAATCAGGAAACCCTTCTAGTTATGTGGTTTTTGGCAAAACATACACCCTTCTTCCAACAACAAAAGGCTACAAAGAGAAAGGGATGGCATCTTGGTATGGGGATAAATTCCACGGAAAACCGACCTCAAGCGGAACACCTTATGATATGCATGCTTATACCGCAGCGCATAAGACACTACCTATCCCAAGCTTTGTCACGGTCACAAATACAGATACCAATAAATCGATCACCGTAATGGTCAATGATCGGGGACCTTTTGTAAAAGGGCGCATTATTGATTTATCCTATGCAGCAGCAAAAGAGCTTGATGTTGTCCAAAAAGGAACCGCGCCGGTAATCGTTGAAGCTATCGGACCACACCAATATTTAGATCCCAATAAAAAACCACGCAATAATCCTAGAACTGAGGCAAAATCTGCAATTACAGCAGCCAAGGCAAGCGCTAGCGATAATGTGACGATCGTTGAGCAACAATACTTCGATCAAGCTCCGCCTAGCCAAGAGTTTATTAATTCTAGTTACACGAATCAAACGCAATCTCTCGCAGGAAATAGCAACCTTGCATCGGGTTACCATATTCAATTAGGATCTTTTGGAAGTGAGCAAAATGCACTCAACTTTCAACAAAATATGACAAATAGACTGCAACAACCGACCCAAGTCAAGTATGATAAAGGGCTATATCGTGTCTATGTTGGTCATTATAATAGTCGTGAAGAAGCAGGAAATGCAGCATTCTCTCTTCCTGTATCTACAACCATTATCCATTTCTAAAGATAAAAAATTATGTTTAAAAAACTTTTCACAATCTGCGCTGTGGCGGTGACTTCGATGTCACTTTCCGTCGCACAATCACCAAACTCTACGCTTCAGCTCCCAGAATATGCCGTTAAATCATGGATTATCATGGATTATGAAACAGGGGCAATACTTGCTGAATCTAACAGTAGACTGCAATTAGAACCTGCAAGTATCACTAAAGTCATGACAGATTACGTTGCTGCTGATGCCCTACAAAAAGGGACTATTCACGCCAATGATAAAGTACTTGTCTCCGCAAAATCACGCAGTATGAGTGGCTCAAGAATGTTCTTAGAAGAAGGAACGCTTGTGTCTGTTAATGATCTACTCCAAGGATTAATTGTTCAATCAGGAAATGACGCAGCTGTTGCTATTGCCGAGCATATCGCATTTTCTGAAGAATCCTTTGCGGTTAAGATGAATGAAACAGCAGCTGAACTTGGCATGAAAGATAGCCACTTTAAAAATGCCAGTGGCCTACCAGATCCAGAACATGTCACCACTGCTTTTGACTTAGCCGTTCTGTCTCGCGCACTCATTAAAAATTTTCCAGAACATTATAAGTTTTATTCTCAAAAGAGCTTTACCTGGAATAACATTAAGCAAAATAACCGCAATACCCTTCTTTGGGAAGATTCATCGGTTGATGGAATTAAAACAGGCCACACAGATAGCGCCGGTTATAACTTAGCTTCAAGCGCAGAGCGTAATGGTTTTCGTATCATTGTGGTGGTGATGGGCGCTAATAATGAAGCCTATCGTCAACGTGTATCACGTGAGCTTATTAACTTCGCCTTCCAAAACTTTGATCGCAAAAAAATCTATGAAGCCAATGAAGTGATCGCAAGAGCCAATGTTCTTCATGGGATAGATAAAACGGTACCTGTTGGCGTTAGTGATAGCATTACCGCAACACTTCCTCGTGTACAATATGATAACTTAAAAGCGCAAATCAAAGTCAATAGTGGTCTCGAAGCGCCAGTTATGAAGGGAGAGCAAGTTGGTAATTTAGAGTTTTATATCGACAACCATCTGCTTCATAGCTTTCCGGTTGTCGCTTTGAAAGATGTGGAAAAAACAGGAATATTCCAACGCCTTTGGGAGAGCTTCCTGGGCAAACTTAACAATAAAATCAATAAGTTTAAAGAAGCGCTTTAAATTTAAACATTTTTTTGTAGTATTTTTGTAGTTTATTCGTTATCATACTTCCCACGTAAACAGTGTGTGTTTATTTTTTGATTAAATTTTTAGGAAACGAGAGACATGTCACAACAGATTATTGATGATCTAAAAGCACAAGGTATCACCGCAACAGAAATCTTATACAACCCAAGCTATGATGTTCTTTTTGAAGAAGAGACTAAACCAGGCCTAGAAGGTTATGACAAGGGTACAGTTACAACTCTTGGCGCTGTAGGCGTTGATACAGGGATCTATACAGGTCGCTCTCCTAAAGATAAATATATCGTACGTGATGAAACTACTAAAGATACTATCTGGTGGGCAGATTCAGGTAAAGGTAAAAACGACAACAAAGCGATCACTCCTGAAGTTTGGGCAGATCTTAAAGACCTCGTTTTAACACAACTTTCAAACAAACGTCTTTTTGTTATTGATGGTTTCTGTGGTGCTAACGCTGAAACTCGTTTAGCAGTACGTTTTGTAACAGAAGTTGCATGGCAAGCGCACTTTGTTAAAAACATGTTCATTCGCCCAACAGCAGAAGAGCTTAAAAACTTTAAGCCTGACTTTACTGTATTAAATGGCGCGAAAACATCTAACAAAAACTATAAAGAGATGGGTTTAAACTCAGAAACTTTCGTAGCATTTAACTTAACTGAAAACATGCAATTGATCGGCGGTACTTGGTACGGCGGTGAAATGAAGAAAGGTCTCTTCTCAGTTATGAACTATCTTCTTCCACTTAAAGGCATCGCTTCAATGCACTGCTCTGCAAACGTGGGTAAAGATGGCGAAACTGCAATCTTCTTCGGTCTTTCAGGAACAGGTAAAACAACACTTTCAACAGACCCTAATCGCCAATTAATTGGTGATGATGAGCACGGTTGGGATGATGATGGTGTATTTAACTTTGAAGGTGGTTGCTATGCAAAAACAATCAACCTTTCAAAAGAGCAAGAGCCAGAAATCTACGGTGCGATTCGCCGTGATGCGCTTCTTGAAAACGTTGTAATCAAAGAAGATGGTTCAGTTGACTTTAATGATGGTTCAAAAACTGAAAACACACGTGTTTCATACCCAATTTATCATATCGATAACATCGTAGAGCCAATCTCTAAAGCAGGTCCTGCGAAGAAAGTTATCTTCTTAACAGCTGACGCTTTTGGTGTGATTCCACCTGTATCAAAATTAACGCCAGAGCAGATGCAATACTACTTCCTCTCAGGTTTCACATCGAAACTTGCAGGTACTGAACGTGGTATTACTGAGCCAACACCAACATTCTCAGCATGTTTTGGTGCAGCGTTCTTACTCCTTCACCCAACACAGTACGCAGAAGTACTTGTTAAACGTATGCAAGAATCAGGCGCAACAGCGTATCTTGTAAACACAGGTTGGAATGGAACAGGTAAACGTATCTCACTTAAAGATACACGTAACATCATCAACGCAATCTTAAGCGGTGATATCGATAAAGAAGAGACAGAAATCGTTCCTATCTTCAATCTTGAAGTACCAAAAGCAATTGCAAACGTTGACGGTTCAATCTTAGACCCACGTTCAACATACGCACAGGCTTCAGAGTGGACTGAGAAAGCTGAGAAATTAGCAGACCTTTTCAACGATAACTTCGATAAATACACAGACACTGAATTAGGTGCTGAACTTGCAAAAGTTAGTCCTAAGAAGTAACCCAATCAGGGTTCTAGTGAGATCTAGAAACTGATTTTGAAGTAAGTAATTATTAAAAGCCCGCGAGTTTACCTCCGGGCTCTTTTTTTATTATAAGAAAATGAGAAAATTCTATTGTAAACCGCTTGGTAGAATACCGCCGCTTTGCGCAATTTTAGCCATAATTTGCTGATGTAGCCACATATTCATTGTTGCAGAATCACTCATATCACCGTCAAAACCTAGCTCTTTAGCTAATTTTTTACGAGCATCTAAACTACTATCTAAACCTAATAGCTTCATTAAATCTACAATAGAGGTTTTCCAATTTAATTTCTGCCCTGACTTTGCTTCTAAAGCAGTTAAGATCGCAGCTACATCCACATCCTTTACGCTCTCTTGTAATACTTCAGCGACCGCCGCATTATCTTGTAAATCTATATTCTCCAATTTTTTAGTTTCAACCTTGGGAAAAATCCCTTTCACGATACCGCCAAAAATACTCATAGCCAAACTCCTTTCTTACAACGACTAATAAATCATCCTTATAGCTATAAGGATAAAACAATATAAGAAAATATATCAATATTTACATCAATTAAGTATGAAAATAAAAGGCCATATATCGTTTAAAACGCTCTGCTCTCAATCTATTCCCAGCTACTAATTGAATATCTCAAGTATCGAGATAACAGTACTATCTGTAATCTTTCATAAAAAAGAATTAAAAGGAAGCTTTAATCAAGCAACCTTTTAATTCTCATTTATTACTATTTATGGTTATTGAGTCTAAAGTTAAAAGACTCAATTATCTTTTACTTATCATTGTGGTAAAGAGATCTTCACGCCTAATAGCTTAATAAATGCCGCCAACCAAGCAGGATGAGCAGGCCAAGCGGGAGCTGTAACAAGATGCTCTGAAACTTGCACACCATCTACGGCGATATCTGCATATTTACCACCAGCTAATGTTATCTCAGGATGACAAGCCGGATAAGCACTTACTTGGTGACCACTTAAAATACCACTTGCTGCTAATATCTGTGGCCCATGACATACTGCGGCAATAGGTTTTTTTGCCTGATCAAACTCTCGTACAATCTCTAAAACTCGCTGGTTCAATCTCAAATATTCAGGCGCTCTACCACCGGGAATGACTAATCCTACATAATCTTCACTCTTCACAGAATCAAAATCATAAGTTAAAACAAAATTATGTCCCGGCTTTTCACTATAGGTTTGCGCCCCTTCAAAATCGTGGATTGCCGTTAATACAATATCTCCTAATTTTTTCTCAGGACATACAGCATGCACCTCAAACCCTAGCATTGTTAAAGCTTGAAACGGTACCATAATTTCATAGTCTTCGACATAATCACCAGCTAGTAATAGAATTTTTTTAGAATTCATCATATCTCCTTCCTCGCTTGTTATTGATTTCCCCTAATAGATTAAACTTCAAGGGACTAATAAATAGATGGCTTATCAACCTCAATACCTGTTACTTACAAGGTCAATATCTTAAAAGTAGCAGATATTTATCACAACATCATGAAACTGATGATTTTATTGAACTTATCATTAGGATTATATGACGTTTTAAGGATGGATAACCGATACAAAATGCTGACATAAAAAAACTATAAAAATGAATCGATAAACGCTAATAAGCGTAATTGCTGCTGCGCTTCTTCTTGCATATTATCTTCTAAAAACCAAGCGGCAGATAATGCACATCCCACATAAATCCAACGAATTAAACGATCTCTTTCCAGCCCATAGTCATTATCAGAATGACACAACATCACAAGTTTCTCTTCAAAAAGCTTTATGTTCACTCGCATCATGCCCAAATCAGGATTTATAAAAAGTGGCAAATAATCAAAATAGTGTTCACCATAAAAGCCCTTAGAATCAATGGCTCTAACATCTGTTGCTGAGAAATAAAGGAAGTTCCCATGATGTGCATCCCCATGAAGAGAAACATGGGAAACCGGGGCATTTAATAGTTCTTGTGAAATCAGCTTTGCTTTTTGTAGTAACACAGAATCTGTCTCTAATAACATTGAGGATTCAAAAACTATTGTTAAAGGTATTAAGTCTTTAAATTTAGAGAGTGGAGGCGATTGATGAAGCATTACAAGCCTTTTTGCCATTCTTGCTGATACCGAGATATGTCCCTTCTCATCTAATGCTTCCGGCAATAATGAACGACTCTCTTTTGCATACGCTAATAAAATAGCTTCATGGCCAGTCTGAAACACTTTTACAGATGCTCCATTATCAGCCTTCGACCATATCTCTAATTGTGCAATTCCTCGCATTTCATCAGCATTATTGGTGATTTTTAAGAGACAAAAACGCCCTTTTGTATCCACTACTTTTTGCAGAAGGCTCGTAGCCGTATAAAAAGGATCTTCAACCGCTGAGAGCTCCCATAAACTCAGATATCTCCTCAACTTCTCTTGATCATGCTTCATGATTTATATCTCTTTTTTATAAAAGCTTACTTCATATTAAGTATAGTCGATTTGGTTTAAGAAACACTGTTTTTCAACAGTACAGCATGTGCATTAAACTGACTTGCACGGTGCCAGATAGAACGATTCTTATGCTTTTCATCATCAATGCACCGGCATTTAAATCAGCTTGTTTTGAACCTATTTCACTCTACCTAACCCACAGATAAAGACACCATACAAAAAAAGCGCCTATTCACTATTCATTAGGCGCTTTTTAGATAATACCTGTTGGGATATTGAATAAAGCAATCTTACTTCAATCGCTCTAACTTTAAGATTTTAAATTGGGGATTACCAGTGAGCTCTGTACATTTCACATACTCATCATAACAAACCTTCTCAATGGCAATAAAACGATTCACCACAAAGTAAGCAATCCCTTTGCGTCTTAATAGGCGCTTGGTATTTTGCACAAACTTAATGGTAAGATCCTGTGATGTCCCAAAACCTTGGTGAAATGGAGGATTACAGATAATCCGATCAAATGAGCGATCTTCAAGCTGGGATCCACAATCATCAAGTGTTACCGTTGCTTCAATCCCAAGCTCTTTAAGGTTATGATCACAAACCATGACTGAAGCCACATTACAATCTGTAGCAACTAATGATTCGATCTTCGGATTTTTACCAACACTTGCTGCTAAATAGCCATAACCACAACCTAGATCTAGCACTTTCCCTTCTAAAGAGAACTTATCTTTATTGAGCGTTTGCGCTAAAAAAATACTCCCTTCATCAATCTTTTTATAACCATATATGCCGGGTTTACTAACAAATTCGATCTCTTGCGCCTCATCTTCAATCTGAATAAAGTTGCGATACTCTTCCCCATCAAGCTCGATCTCTCCTCCTGCTCGCTTTTCTATACGCGCATAACGAAGACCTTTCCCTAATAGCTCTAATTCCACAACCGCGCCCATTTTTTCAGCGTGTTTAATCACGCTTTTAACGCCTTCTTTATTATTGCCGGTTAAAATTAAGCTTCCACCCTCTTTTAAGATTCGATTTGCCTGAACTAAGAGATAATTCGTTAATACTTTTGATTTATTAAGACGAAACAGAATAAAATCAAAATAGTCATCAGGGGCATCTTCTAGCTCAAAATCACTTAAATTGCCATCAAACCCCATTTTTTGAAGATCATTATCAATATCTTTGCGATTAGTGATATAACGAATATTCTCTTTAGCGCTTATTCCAGAAAGATCAAAACTTTCATCGGCAATTAATAAACCTTTGCCTTGATTAATCAGCTCGCTATCGCGAAATAGTGCATTACTTGCTTCAGCCATTTTCTTTAAAATCCTTCTACTTCTTCATCTGTTAAAGCGCGATATTCGCCTTCTGCTAATCCATCTAATGTTAGATGACCAATTTGCATTCGGTGAAGATCTTCAACATGATTCCCCACCGCTGCCAACATTCTTTTAACTTGGTGATAGCGCCCTTCCGTAATCGTTAGGCGAATCATTTTTTCAGAGTGATCTTCTAAACGCTCAACAATCGCCGGCTTTGTTAATAGCTCATCCCCGCGAAGCTCAACGCCCGCTTCTAATTGCGAAATCATCTCATCGGTCATGGGTCTTGCGAGCTTAATTTCATACGTTTTTGCCACATCACTCTCTTCATCATTATTGTGACCTGGGCGCATAATTCGATGAGACCATTGCCCATCATCTGTAATTAAAACCATTCCTGTTGTATCGGCATCTAAGCGCCCGGCAATGTGCAGCGTTTCAACATCCTCATTCTCATCTAAAAGACGAAAAAGAGAGATATGCCCATCATGACGATGGCTTGAAACATAACCTTTTGGCTTATGTAGCATAAAATAACGTTTTTTACTGCTATAAGTAATCACTTCATCATCAACTTCAATTTTATCTTGCTCTGTCACCTTAAAATCACGCTGCGTTACAAGCACATCATTAACATTGACCCAACGATTACGAATCGCTTTCCCAGCTTCTTTACGAGATATTCCTAAGGCTAATTGCAAATACTGATCTAACCGATATTGTGTTTCCACACCGCTCTTCTCTTTCATTCAACTCTCTATTATTCAGTTGTCACACGTAGAACTTCTTCAAGTGAGGTTCTACCTTCTATAATCTTCTCAATCCCTACTTGGCGCAGGCTCTTCACACCTTCTCGCTCTGCTTGTTGACGAATCTCTGAAGCAGGTGCTGCTTCTAATATCAATTGCTCCATTCGTTTAGAAATGGGCATCACTTCAAAAATAGCAAAACGCCCACGGTATCCATCATGGCATTCAGAGCAACCACTTGCCTTATAAAACTTACTCGCAGCTTGTTGCGGCGTAAATCCTAATGTTTCTAAATAGCCCGAATCGACAATATCTTCCTCTTTACAATGGCAAAGCTCTCTAACTAAGCGTTGTGCTACCACAAGTTTCACTGTTGATGCAATGTTATAGGATTCAACTCCCATATTTTGTAATCGTACTAACGATTCTACGGCTGAATTGGTATGTAAAGTCGATAAAACTAAATGCCCCGTTTGCGCAGCCTTCATCGTGATATCTGCTGTTTCATAATCACGGATTTCACCCACCATCAATACATCGGGATCTTGTCTTAAAAATGCCCGTAGCGCTTCGGCAAAATCTAAACCTATTTTCGGATGAACTTGCAGCTGATTAATCCCTTCTAAATTAATTTCTACCGGATCTTCTACCGTTGCGATATTTTTTGAAGCATCATTAAGATGATTTAAACAAGCATAAAGCGTTACTGTCTTGCCGGAACCCGTGGGGCCTGTCACTAACACCAATCCTTGCGTGCGCTCAATAGCCGATTGCACCTGATGTTTTTGATTTTGAGTTAATCCCAATTTTAAAAGGGAAAAATTCATCTCAGAGCGATCTAATAGACGAATCACGACCTTTTCACCCCAAAGTGTTGGAATGACAGAGATGCGCGCATCTACCTCATCATCTTTCTCATCCCCAAGACAGATGGTAATATGTCCATCTTGCGGTAAGCGTTTCTCTGAGATATCAAGCTCTGCCATCACTTTTAATCTTGAAGCAATAGTTTGATGATATTGTGCTGGCACCACATAAACCTTATGTAAAATACCATCAATTCTAAAGCGAATACGATAGCTCGATTCATAAGGTTCAAAATGAATATCCGAGGCTTTTCTTGTAATCGCATCTAGCAAGATATAATTAATATACTCGATGACATCATCTTCAATAGGTACTTCTTGAACCTTACGCCCAACTTCATCTAATACTTCACGCAACATAATCGCCGTACTTTGAGAATCATCGGCAGCTTTTAAAGGCTGTGATTCGTTAACCTCATTGAGAGTAGGCTTTGCCTCTTCTAAAGTATGAGAAGGAGTATCGTGCGTGTTTGTTATCTCGTGATCAAGCGTATCGAGTGCCATTTCTGAAGAAGCGTGATTGTTTTGATCTTCTGCAATCGTGACTTCATCAGCTTCTAAGTCTTGTTCTGAATCTTGAGATTTAGATTCTAACTCATCCACATCTAACGCCGAATCTTGTAAGGCAGCAAAACGGCCACTAGGATCTTCATCTGAGCTTAAATTCTCAGATAAACTCGAATGCTCATCTACAGATAGAGGATCTTCTACCAATGTCTCATCGGCTAGCTCCTCTTCATCTACATAACGCACCGTCTCCTCTTCCTGATAATGATCGACAAACTCTTCTGTCACAATTGTTTCAGAAATGGAAGATTCTTGAGGTGGTTCACTTACCGACAAAGTGGGTTCAATCCTCGATGCTTGTAAGGAAGTGAATTGTTGTGCAATCTCTTTCTCCCCATTATTTTCACCGCCTAATTGCTCTGCAACAGATTGCGCTACAACAGTTTGCGCCGAGGGATTACTAATCTTTGTTTCAGCCACATCAGATCTAACAGGAGATTCCTCATTAACATTCATGGCAAGAAGAGCCGCTTTTATTGCTTCACTTTCTGCAATCCAGTAATCGATTTTAAAAGGTGAACGTAATGCCAAAATATCAAAAAATTTCGCATTTGATGGATCTGCCGTGGCAACAATCAAACGATCCCCTAATTGCATTACTGGCGCAATAAACTGTGCGAGCATCTCCTCTAATGAAGCAAATGTTGCAAAATCAAAATTTTGAATCGGCTTCATCAATGATAAATCAATCACGGGCAAAGGATTTTCTGCCGTTTTATTTGCAAAAATTGCCGCCTCAAAGATTGCCTCACTTGTTAAGCCATGTGCTCTTAATTTCCCAACAGTGGAAGCCTCCGCTTCATACATTCTTGTAGATAGGAGTGGCACCGCTTCTTTCGACATCCACTTAAGCTCAATAAGCCCCTGAATCAATAGATTATGTTCAAGTTTCACATGCAACCTCATACTTTAATTTGTGCGGACGGCTTGTTTTATCGTATTTAGCCCCAAAATTGTCGTTATTATAGCACTACTTCTTGAGTCCACCTGACTCATAATGATAGAGTTGTAAGATATTTTAAATCATTAATGCATAAGGATAGTTAAAAAACGAATGAGTATAATCACACTCGCTTTTGATGGCGATAATGAGCGCCTCTCTAATCTCTGCGGCAACCTTGACGAACACTTGCGTCTTATCGAGCAACGAGTCATGGTCAACATTGGTAATCGTGGCGCAAATTTTCAAATTAGTGGGAATAATGAGGATATCCAAAACGCTAAAGAGATCTTAGAAGAGCTCTACAGGCAAACAAAAGATAAATGGCTTGAGCCTAACGATGTCCATCTTGTCATTCAAGAGTTTGGTCCTGAATTTAAAGATCTTAAACAAGATAAGCATGATCGTGTGATTAAAACTAAAGCAGGTCTCATTCGTGGGCGAACGCCAGCGCAAAAAGAGTATCTCTATAATATGGAGAAAAATGACATCAACTTTGGTATTGGTCCTGCCGGAACGGGAAAGACCTTCCTAGCGGTCGCGGCGGCAGTTGAAGCCCTGCAAAAGGATGAGGCTCGCCGTATTATTTTAGTGCGACCAGCTGTTGAAGCTGGCGAAAAACTTGGGTTTTTACCAGGTGATTTAACAGAAAAAATCGACCCTTATCTTCGCCCGCTTTATGACGCACTCTATGAAATGCTAGGGTTTGAAACCGTCAATAAGCTCATAGAACGTCATACTATTGAGATTGCCCCACTTGCCTTTATGCGAGGACGGACGCTCAATGATGCGTATATTATTTTAGATGAAGCGCAAAACACAACCATCGAACAGATGAAAATGTTCTTAACACGTATTGGCTTTGGCTCCACAGCAGTTATTACGGGCGATGCGTCTCAAGTAGACTTACCAAGAAATATTAAATCCGGCTTAAAACATGCGTTAGAGGTCTTAGAAGGGATCGAAGGGATCTCTATGAGTCATTTTACTTCTGTGGATGTTGTGCGCCATCCGATGGTGGCAAAAATTATCGATGCTTATGAAAAGTCAGATGAAGCAGAGCGCATTCAAAAAGAGAGAAGAGAAAAGGCTCGCGAAAAAGAGCGTGAAAAAGAACGCTTAACAGCAACACAAACAGCATAAAAATCAGTAGCGAAATGATCATATTTCCCGTATGATTTTGCCATTTTCACCCTAATTAAAGATGAGCAATATAATGAAAACAACCGCAATGAGAGATCCTGATTTACTCATTCTCGACTGCCAACGTGAAATGGATACCGATTTACCCAATGATGAAACGCTTCATCTTTGGGTCAATCGTGCTTTAGAGATCGCCGGCTTTATGAAACCTGCAGAAATCACCCTACGTTTTACCACCAATGAAGAGGTGCAAACACTTAACCGTGATTTTAGAGATAAAGATCAGCCTA
The DNA here is from genome assembly GCF_022655595.1 of Ignatzschineria rhizosphaerae. Taxonomy (NCBI): domain Bacteria; kingdom Pseudomonadati; phylum Pseudomonadota; class Gammaproteobacteria; order Cardiobacteriales; family Ignatzschineriaceae; genus Ignatzschineria; species Ignatzschineria rhizosphaerae. The sequence goes on along the minus strand of NZ_CP093379.1, from coordinate 238,825 downwards.
CCAATGTTCTCTCTTTTCCCTTTGAAGTACCGGATTTTTTACTCGATGAAGAACCCACGCTTGGCGATATTATTATTGCAATGCCGGTGATTGTAGAAGAAGCGAAAGAGCAACAAAAAACGATTCATGATCATCTTGCACATATGACGATTCATGGCACACTGCATCTTTTAGGCTTTGATCATATTGAAGATGAAGAAGCGGAAGAGATGGAAGCATTAGAGATTCAAATTCTAGAATCTCTCGGCATTAAAAATCCTTATCAAGCGCAGTAATCTCTCTCTTAAAAAAGCTTTCAGGCTTCTTCTCTTTAAAAAACATCATATCGCCCTTATAGAACATAGGGCGATACTGCCTAGGACTCAATGAAAATCACTGTATATGTGGCTAGCGCCTTTAGTAAAAATCAACAAGGTGGAAATAAAGCCGGCGTTGTCTTATTTGAAAATACCTTATCCCCCCTTCAAAAAATGGCAATAGCTAAAGAACTTGGCTACGCTGAAACAGTATTTATCACAAAATCAGAAATGGCTGACTATCGGTTTGAATATTTCACCCCAAAAGAGGAAGTCGATCTTTGTGGCCACGCTACAATTGCGGCATTTGTCATTCTAAAGCATCTTAATAAAGTCACTAAAGATCATTATACGATCGAGACTAACAGTGGCGTTCTTGCGATCACCCTCAAAGAGGAGATGATCTTTATGGAGCAAAATCAACCACAGTTTTTTGATATCATCCCTCTTCAAGAACTAATAGACTGCTTTGATACAGCCGTTATTAATCCGCAATACCCTATTCAGATTGTCTCCACAGGGTTAAAAGATATTTTAATTGCAATTCAAAGTGAAACCGCTCTTATGCAACTAGAACCAAATTTTAAGGAAATCAAAGCCATTAGCGAGCGATACGATGTCGTTGGGTTTCATCTTTATACTTTTGACAATGAGCGCATCATCTGCCGCAACTTTGCCCCAAGATATGATATTAATGAAGAAGCCGCAACGGGAACTTCTAACTGCGCTCTTGCCTGCTATCTGCATACAAAACACCATATCCAAAAGCCCCTCTATCAATTTGAACAAGGCTATTCGCTCCATTCTCCCTCTGAGATAAGCGTTGAATTAATCACTACGCCCCAAAACGATATTGAGCAAGTCTTTGTAGGTGGGAAAGGTTATTATACTGAAACAAAATCGCTTGAACTCATTAAAGCTTAATAAATAGTAAGGCTTATAGTCAATTTGGTTTAAGAAACACTATTTTAAAATATTAAGGGTACAGATTGTGTATCAAATTAGCCTGCACGCTGCCGGATAGAACGATTCTTGTGCTTCTCATCATCGATGCTCGGCAATCTAATTCAGTCACTTTTAAACCGATTTAACTATATTTAGCGCCTTTTCATAAAGAATTAACCATCGTATCCCTTCTAGATAAGAAAATAGAGAAGACTCTTTTATCCAAAGATCTGCGCTCTATCAGTTTCTAGTAAGCTCATTTCTGATTTTTCTGTTTTTGCTTTGCCTCTAAGCCTAAGATAATCACCTCTAAACCAAACAGAAAGGGTTTCTCCCCTGTATCTTTTTCCATAATTTCTAGGGCTTTTGTTAAAAGTGGGGGCATTGCCGCACTTAATGCCGGATCATCATCACGCATTGCTTCTAGGTACTCTCGCTCTTCTAAGACAGAACCTAACGTAAAATGACTTAAAACCCCTAATGTATAAAGTGCTTCTTCTAAGGTAAAACCTTGCTGACAAAGAAATTGAAGCTGTGTTTCTACAACTTGAAACTGCTCAGGAGAAGGTCTTGTTCCTAAGTGAATCTTAGCAGCATCACGATGGCTCAATAAGGCTCTACGAAAGCTTTTCGCATTTTCACGTAAAAAATCTGCCCAATACTCCCCTTCTTGAGGTTCAAAGTGATCATGATGAAGCACTAAAATCTCTACCGATAATGCATCTAATAGTGCCCGTTTATTTTTAACGTGCCAATAGAGCGAAGGCTGCTCAATATTGAGCTTTTGCGCCAATTTTCGGGTCGTTAATCCTTCCATTCCTACTTCATCTAAAAGCTCTAAAGCACTTTGGATTACTCTTTTTTTATCTAATCTAGCCATCATCTTTCCTCATTAATTTCTTGACACTCTATCACTGATAGAGTTATATTTCCACCACCTTAAATCTATCAATGATAGGGGAATTGATAATCATGAATCGCTATATCACCATCGCACTCTTAATTACCTTTTTAGATGCCACGGGTATGGGCTTAATCATGCCTGTTTTACCAACGCTTTTAGAAGAGTTTTCTGTTAAAGATTCCATTGCAACTCACTATGGTTTAATCCTGGCGCTCTACGCGTTGATGCAAGTTGTTTTTGCGCCAATATTAGGGCAACTTTCTGATAAATATGGTCGAAAACCAATTTTAATTCTCTCTTTAATAGGGGCTATTTGTGACTATACGCTACTCTCCTTTTCCAGTGCCTTATGGATGCTCTACTTAGGAAGAATGGTTGCCGGCATTTCTGCAGCTACTGGTGCAATCGCAGCTTCAATGATTGCAGACCACACAAACGCTGCAGAAAGAACAAAATGGTTTGGTAGATTAGGCGCCGCCTTTGGCGCAGGATTAATTGCAGGTCCCGCCATTGGAGGATTTATTGGTCAATATTCTGCGCACCTTCCCTTCGCCGCTGCAGCGATCTTAAATGCACTGGCGCTTATAATGGTGATCTTACGCTTTCCCAAAACGCCCTCTCAAAAGGCTGAGCAAGATTTACTGGAAATCCCCCAATCAGATATCAGCAACACGCCTTTTAGACAAATTATCAAGCCTGTATTGCTACTATTAACCTTATTTTTTACTGTACAACTTATCGGGCAAGTGCCGGCAACGATTTGGGTTTTATTTACAGAATACCGTTTTGACTGGAACACCTTTAATATCGGTTTATCCCTTGCTGGTCTTGGCTTAATGCATATTATCTTCCAAGCCTTTATTGCAGGGTATATGGCAACTCGCTGGAAAAATGAGACGATATTTGTGCTAGGGTTTATTCTAGATACCTCAGCATTTCTACTACTGGCCTTTATTAACAATGTTTGGTTACTTCTCCCCGCTTTAGTCTTATTAGCCGGCGGCGGTATGGCTTTACCGGCACTACAAGGTTTAATCTCCGTTAAAACGGCAAAAGAGCATCAAGGAAAACTTCAAGGTATTATCGTCAGTCTTACCAATATTACCGGTATTATTGGTCCTCCGCTCTTTGCCATTATCTATGCAAAAACAGTCACTCTTTGGGATGGGACTCTTTGGATTATCGGAGCATCACTTTATAGCCTCTTATTGATGCTCTATTTTCTCTATCAAAAAATAAATCGCAAAGAAGAATATACTTTAATGAACAACATTCATAGAAACGTTAATCTCGATAAGTAATCTCTCGTTTTTCAATCGTTTTAATTCTTTCCGATCTATCAAGTGGATGGAGCATAATCGTAGCTCTTTCAAGCCAATTTCCTTTTGCATCCCTTTTTAAAACGGAGATATAAATCTTCTCTTTCTCCATCTCACTCGCCGCGGGATCTGAATGGTCCTCTAAATAAATAAAATTTAGATCCATATCAGGACTTTCCATCTTCATCGGCATAAAATTGGCGCCATATTCAATTTTCATCATGACTTGGCCGCCGTATGAGGTTTGCGTATTATACGCATCGAACCACTCTTGCTTTCCGGGGATACTCTCAATTTCTAACGACTTTAACTGAGATCGTTGTAATTGCTTAAAATCATGTTCATCACTGACATAAAACTGTAAAGCTCTCTCTGATCCCTCATAAGGCGCATAAATCGCATAGCTTTGTGTCGGCATATATACGAACTCTTGCAGTACCGCTGTAAGATACCCGGCTTCATTAAATATTCGAGTATCTTTTAAACCTACCGCCTCATTACTCATCACCACTTGATAAATAGGCTCTGCAATTCCCTCAAGTGCTAAATCTGTCGGAATTTGAAATTCTTTCGATTGCGCCAAAGAAAACATTCCTAATAAACAGCATCCTATCATTACTCGCTTCATATCACTCTCACTCTTCTTAAAATCAACAACTTATCTTAACAATTAATTATGCAACCTTATCGATCTATCTCATTTTAAAAGGCTTTTCTGGGGTATTTACAAAAATTTTATAACTACTTTTAATGCTTACTTCCCTCTTAAATAGCCATTTTCAACCGATCCTTAAAAACAAAAGTAATCAATCGTTAACTTTTTATTTGACAAAAAAAGCAAGGCCTCCTAAGATAGCTTTAAAGGTTAACGAACGATTACTTACTTTTACTAAGGAGTGAGCTATGAAAAAGAAAATGATCAATCTGTTTTTAATTATTATTAGTTTAGGCTGCCTATCTTTGGCGTTTGCTTGGCATGAATATCATAAAAAAAATAGTGAGCCCAACTTCAATAATGCCATCGCCCAAATATCCACAACACCCCCTAATACTATGACGCAATTTTTAAGAGGACATTTCTAATGACAATGTGCTTTATAAGACAGCAACGCACTTTTGATATTGTCTTTTACAGCGTGGCAATTCTCTTTTTAATCACTTTTTACTGGGGATTGCCACTCTACTCTCAACCAGAGCATTATCATCAGTTTTCCGGCGATGAAATGATATTGGGGATTCCCAATTTTATGAATGTTGCTTCCAATATTTTTTATATCTTAGCGGGATTGATTGGCTTATATCGGGTTCAATATCGAAAAGTGACACTCTCAAAATCTCGCTGGAGAACCTTCTTTATCGCCTTAATATTCGTGGGGTTTGGGTCAAGTTATTATCATCTTTCACCTTCAACTCACACGCTATTTTGGGATCGCTTGCCCATGAGTATTGGCTTTGCGCTATTAAGCGCTAACTTTCTAGCAGAGCGCTATCCTGCCTGCAAAAGCAAAGCAACCTTACTTCTTTTATTAGGATTTAGTATCTATAGCGTTCTCCACTGGCATCTTGGGGAGTTGATGGAGTTAGGGGATCTTCGCTTATATGCGATCACTCAGTTTGCAACGATTGCATTAATTGCCATCATTTTGATTTTTAAACCCCAAAATCGCCTATTAGATCGTCCTTACTGGATTCTATTAGTTGGTTATACCATCGCGAAAATATGTGAGATGCTTGATCCTATGATTTTTGCGCTAAGCCATCAATTATTAGGGGGTCACGTTATAAAGCACATTATTTCAGGCATTGCTCTTATCTTATTTATTCCCTCCCCCCGTACATTTTTCCATTCATACCATGATATTTTAAAAAAATAGAAAACCATTGCCGATAACTTCCTATCAACAGAATATGTATCAGCTCTTTATGCTCAAATTACGGTATACTCAATAGAGATAAAAAATTATTTTTAGTTTCATAGAATCTAACCCTAAAGAGCTTTACGAATATGACAAAATCTGCAAAAAAACCAAGCCAAATGACCATACTCATTATTTCTTGGATTGGTCTATTTATCTTTAACTTTCTTTTTGCAAGAACAACTTCTACAGTACCCGTTCCTGTTATAGCTCTATTTATGCTCTTTACCGCAGGAGCGCTTTACAAAGAGCGCATACAATTAAGATCCTTTGCGATCCTCTCCTTTATCATTGCCGCAATCTTTATTGCTATTGCCTACTTTGGGACTATTTGGCTCCGCTTTGAAGTTTATAATCTCTTTGATATTCGGGGACCTAAATTCTTCCAAATAGCCTTTTACATCTTTATGTTCTTAAATGCAGCGGCTTTCACAACGGTTGCAATGGGGTTATTTAAAGGTATTACCACAATGAAAGGGGCGCTAATCACATGGGTCTTAACTGCGATTATCTACTTTACCATTAGCTATTTACTAAGAGACTTTCTCACTGTTTTAGCACAAATTACAGAGCAGATGCTCCCAGGTTAACCTCTATAACCCCCTAAAAAAATCAGCTTAAAAGCGACTGAGTCAGATTGCCGAGCATCGATGATGAGAAGCGCAAAACCGTTCTATCCGGCATCATGCAAGCAGGTTTGATGCACGCTCTGTGCTGTTTTGCTTTTAAGATAGTTTTTCTTAAACGAAATCGACTATACCGATATCCATAAAAAAAACCGCTGGTAAATTCAGCGGTTTTTATGTCTCTCTACTAATCATTTATCTCATAGAAGGTTAACAAGGCTTTCTAGCTAACATCACTGCCCGAATAGGAGCAGGATGCCCTTCAATGGTTTTATTATCATCTTCCGGATCTAAAAAGTCCGGCAATGAAAGATAATCCATCCACTTTGTTGTTCGCTGTTCATCAATGCTGGTTTTTGACAGATCTACACAACGAACATCCACAAAACCTACTCGCTCAAGCCAAAGTTTAAGTGCCGCAACCGATGGAAGATACCAGACATTTCGCATCTGTGCATAGCGATCATCCGGCATTAAAACCGTATCTTTATCCCCATCAATGACGATGGTTTCCAATACTAATTCCCCGCCAGGCTTTAAGGTTCCCTTTAATTGATAAAGATGATCAATCGGCGAGCGGCGATGATAAAATACGCCCATAGAAAAGGTCATATCAAAACATTCTAGCTCTTCTGGCATCTCTTCTAAAGTCATGGGCAATTGCCAGATCGGCGCTTGTGGAAGATATTGACGAACCGAGAGATATTGATAGAGAAATAACCAGTTAGGATCAACGCCAATCACGCTTTTTGCGCCTTTTCCAAGCATCCGATAACCGTAATAGCTATTGCCACAACCCACATCTAAGATATTTTTATTCGCTAAATCTAAATGTTCACTTACCCGATCCCATTTAAAATCAGAGCGCCACTCTGTATCTACCAATGTTTCACTAAACTGAAAAGGCCCTTTACGCCATGGCATCAATCTTTTTAATGCATCATGAAGCGCCGTTTCATCAGTATCTCCTTTTAAAATTACGCCATTATTCAGGTCTACTTCTAAATTTGTAAAGGCGGGGAGATCTAACAGTGCATGCTCCCAGCGAGGGCTATCACCATGCTTTTTACGAAGCGTATCTGCTAATAATGCCGGCACTTGATCCGTAAATCTACCGATCTTCTGCCCTTTAAAATGCGCCACTAACGCATCTAAATGAATCATCTTTTCCATAAGGTTTTTACTTAAACTCACTTTGTTACTTAATTGCTAAAATAGAGGAGAAATTGAGGCATTGAAACCAGAGATAAACTTCGCTAAATCCAGCCTTAAGTAAACGCGCTTTATGCTCTTCAAAGGTATCGATCTTCATCACATCTTCTAAAGATTCCCGCTTTTGGGCGATCTCTAATTCTGAATAACCTTGCGAGCGCTTAAACTGCATATGAAGATTATTTAACACCTCATGCTCACGCGCATCTTCAAAACGAAGCTTCTCTGACATAAAAAGTGCCCCGCCCGGCAATAAGCTATCAGCAATCTTCGTTAAAAGAGCTAGACGCTTTTCTCGAGGAATAAATTGCAGCGTAAAATTCATCGCAAAAAGAGATGCTCTCTCATAAGGGTAAGTAGTGATATCAGCCTCAATAACCTCAATCGGTAATAAAGACTCAAACATCATCTCTTGGGCTTTTAAATACTCTCTTGATTTTTCCACCATGGCCGCAGAATTATCAATAGCGATAATAGAAGTATTGGCAGTCTTTATAGCGCTTCTTAGCACCATAGATACCGCCCCAAGCGAGCTCCCTAAATCATAGATTAAGCTATTTTCTTTGGCAAAAATGGGTGCAAGATTTCCAATATTTTCAACAATCGTCGTATAGCCTGAAGCTGAGCGACGAATCATATCTGGAAACACCTTTACCACTTCTTCGTTAAAGGCAAATTTTCCACATTGTCTTTTTTGAGCATAGATCGAATCAGGTTCTGATTGCTCAAAAAGATATTGAATTGAACGATCGTTCACAAATATCCCCTGCTAAAATTAAAAACGCCTCCAAAGAGACGCTTTTTATATATTCAATACAATAAGATTATAAAACCTCAACTCTTAACGATTGAGCTCTAATTGACGAACCGTCATTCGTCTTCTAATCTCACTATCATCTAATAATTTACGAGACTGTTTTGCTTCTAAAAACGCAAATTGTTTCGCAACTTTATCATCCGTACTCGCGGCAATCTCCGCTTGGCGCATCTGCACAATTCTACGGATAATTTTACCCGGATCAGGATCTGTTTCAACTTTGCCGGCAAAACCTCTTGGCGCTTCAGTCATGATCTCATCATCAAGTGATGCATGATCATCTATAAATTCTGCTTCAGACTTTAAAAATGCCTCATCAAAAGCAATATCAAATGACTCTTCATCATCCATTTCACCTCTTTCAGAAGGTTTTAATGCTCGAACCTTATCTGCTAAACCTTTTTCTGGTGCATCATAAGTCTCTAAATAAGCATCTAATTTTTTAGCCTCAGTCTCAACTTGTGACTTTGTCTCTAAAGCAGAAGACTCAAACTCATTAAATGATCGCTCAACATCCGTTTTGGCGCTATTTAACTCGCTTCTTAACTTTTGTAATTCTGAGCTTTGCTTTAACTCTTCGATAGATTTTTTAATCTCATCAAGCTCAAGCTCATTTGTCAGCTCATTCTTAATACTTCTTGTGAAATGCTGAATCTTACCTACAAATTTACCGACGGTACGAATCATCTCAGGGAGTTTTTGCGGCCCAATGACCACCAGCGCGATCACAAGAATAATCAAAAACTCAGTGCTACTAATTCCAAACATGAAGCACCCTTCCTACCCTAATTGTTGATGACACTGATGAAATAATGAGAAATTGTGAGGATCATTACTCCACACGGCTATTTTTTTGCTCATCAACAACTGTTTCATCTTTTGCCGCACTCTTGTTCTCAATATTTTGAGATGATGCTTCCCCTTTTGCTTCTTTCTCGCCGTCTTTTACAGCATCCTTAAAGCCTTTTACTGCGGAGCCTAAATCTTTACCTGCATTTTTTAATTTTGCCGTGCCAAATACTAAGAGCACAACAACTAAAAGAATTGCCCAATGCCAAATACTAAATGAACCCATAATTACATTTCCTTAAGCTGAGAATGAGTATATAAATTAATTCCCTTAATGATACTCTAAAATCACGAATTTATGTAGCCTAATTTTCTTGTTTTACCTGCAATAATGATCGGTTAAAACTGCTTTATGACACACTATTTCCTAATCTTGAGCGTTTTTTCTTATCAGTTATAACCCTCGATTATGACAAGCTCACCTCAACAGCCTCAATTTTAAAGCGCTTTACAGGAATAACAATGACCGTTTTTTATAGTGATTGTTACGACCTACTCTCGACTTTTTCGCTATAATGATAAGAATTATTATTGAATAGACCTACTGGATTATTCAGCAAGGTCATTAAGCCTTTTATTTAGCTAAGGAATAGAGATGTCAAAACCTAAACCGATTGTTCTTTGCATCCTCGATGGATGGGGATTTAGTAACGAAACTGAAAATAACGCTATTGCAACAGCAAATACACCAAACTGGGATCATATGCGTGAAACTGGGGCGGTGACCTTCATTAAAACTTCAGGAGAAGCGGTAGGTTTACCTGATGGACAGATGGGGAACTCTGAAGTTGGGCATATGAATATTGGTGCTGGTCGCATTGTAAACCAAGATTTTACCCGCATTACCAAAGATGTTCGTAGTGGAGAATTTAATAATAATCCAATATTAAATACCACCATGGATGACCTCTTAAAAACAGATCGTGCGCTTCATGTCTTTGGACTTCTCTCCCCCGGCGGCGTTCACTCAGATGAAAAGCATATCTTTGCACTCATTGAGCTTGCGGCTAGTAAAGGCTTAGAAAAAATCTATCTTCATGCATTTTTAGATGGACGTGATATGCCACCACAATCAGCAAAACCCTCTTTGGAAAAGGCTGATGCACTCTTTGCTAAACTAGGCAAAGGACGCTTAGCAACAATGATTGGTCGTTATTTTGCGATGGATCGTGATAATCGCTGGGAACGTGTGGAGCAAGCTTATGATCTTGTGAGCCAAGGTTTAGGTCAATATCAAGCGGATACCGCTCTTCAAGGATTAGAAAATGCTTATGCCCGTGGCGAAAATGATGAATTTGTCAAAGCAACCGTTATTGGGGAGTCAGTAAAAATCAATGATGGTGATGCGGTAATCTTTATGAACTTTCGTGCTGACCGTGCTCGTGAAATTAGCTATCCATTTGTTCAGGCTGATTTTGAAGGCTTTAAACCAAAACACCTGCCTAAACTCTCCCATTTTGTCTCATTGACACAATATAAAGCAGATCTTCCAACGGAGATTGCCTATCCACCACTTGAGCTCAACAATGGCCTTGGCGAAGTTCTGGCTAATGAAGGTTTAACACAGCTTCGTATTGCCGAGACTGAAAAATATCCTCACGTCACCTTCTTCTTTAATGGTGGCCGTGAAAAAGTCTTTGAAGGCGAGGAGCGTATTTTAGTAAACTCTCCTAAAGTTGCAACCTATGACCTTCAACCAGAGATGAGCGCACCAGAAGTAACTGCGAAACTTGTTGAAGCGGTAGAGTCTGAGAAATTTGATGTCATTATCTGTAACTATGCAAATCCGGATATGGTTGGTCATACCGGCGTTTTTGAAGCAATTGTTAAAGCAATTGAAGCGGTAGATACAGGTCTTGGCAAAGTTTATGACGCGGTCAAAAAAGTAGGTGGTGAGATGCTCGTCACCGCTGATCATGGAAATGCGGAAAAAACATGGGATGATAAAACTAATCAACCTCATACAGCGCATACGACAACACCCGTTCCACTCATCTACGTAGGTAAACGCGCAACCTTAGAGCCTGATGGTGCACTTTGTGACTTAGCACCAACAATTCTCTATCTTTTAGGGGTAACGCAGCCAAAAGAGATGACTGGTAAAAATCTCATTCATTTCCAATAATAGATTTACATCGCCAATTATGGAAATACCCCCTCAAAAATCAGCGAAGGATCTATCCTTTGCTGATTTTTTATGGTCATATCTTTAGTTTAAAGGGGCCATTTTGCGGCGTGAAGGAATGCTTGCCTGCTTCTTATTGTGAAATCAGTTTAAAAGTCACTAAATCACATTGCCGGCGCATCGATTATGAGAAATACAAGCATCGCCCTATCCGATATCTTGCAAACACCGTTTAATACGTACCTTTATAGATTTATGTAAGGCTGGAGGGAATGTTTTATGTTCTTTCTAAAATCCCGTGCCAGCTATTTAAAACTAGGGTTTCTTAAATCGATTTTACGATCTCGAACCCGCAATTTAAATCAAAGGCTTTTCTTAATCTTATTTCACTATAAAATAGATTCACATCACAAGCGCAGATAGCTTCCTCTTAATAACTGAGGCAATTTCAAGGTTTGATCGGCTCATTTTAGATAAGGTCTTTATGAAAAAACAGATGCTCCCCCTTCTCTTCTTCTGGATTTTAAGCACGCTTAGCGCACCTTTAATCGCTAAAGAAACGACCGACATTATAATTGAACAACAAAATATTGAGCTCATTTCAAAACCTGAGCCTAGTAAGATGCCTATCGATGAGCTACGTCTATTTAGTGATATTTTTGAACAGCTTAAAAATAATTATGTCGATCCAATTAGCGATAAAGAGCTCATTCAAAATGCAATAAAAGGCATGCTTGCGCTAGATCCTCACTCAAAATATTATCCCAAAGAGGAGTATCAGCGTATTCAAAACCAAACATCAGGCTCCTTTGCCGGCATTGGGATTGAAACTCGCTTAGATGCGAATCATCAAGTACTCATTATCGAAAAAGTCTTCGATAATAGCCCTGCTTTTAAAGCGCAATTAAAAGTGAAAGATCAGATCACGAAAATTAATAACGAAGATGTTTCAATGATCAATCCTAAAGAGTACGAGAATACGCTTCAAGGAAAAGTTGACACCAACATCACACTCACCATTTTACGAGAAGGTGAAACCTTTGATTACACCTTAAAGCGCCAAAACATTCATACTCCAAGCCTTTCAAATGCGCAGCTCTACAATCATGAATTTGCTTATTTTAAGCTAGGTCGCTTCCAACAAAAAAGCGATGAAGAGCTCGTTAACGCACTGATGGCACTTGAAGTAGAAGCTAAAACAGAAAATTCTGAAATTCATGGCGTTATTCTCGATCTACGAGATAACCGAGGAGGATTACTCACTGCGGCTATCGCTGTTGCGGACCTTTTTCTTGATGAAGGATTAATTACCTATACTTCAGGACAATCAGAACGCTTTAAAGATCGTTATGAAGCCAAAAAGGGCGATATCATTACAGATATTCCGCTTATTATCCTTATCAATTCACAGTCTGCTTCTGGCTCTGAGATCGTAGCTGGTGCACTCCAAGATCATTCACGGGCACTTATTGTTGGTGAGAGAAGTTACGGCAAAGGCTCCATTCAAAGTATTCAACCACTTAAAAATGGAGATGCTATTCGCTATACATCTGCCCGCTATTACACCCCTAATGGAAACTCCATCCAAAACTATGGCATCACTCCCGATGTGATACTGCCCAATATCAGTGCTAAAATTAACACCCAAGAAACTTCTCGTGAAGTGGATAATATCGGCCATTTAGAAAATAGTAATGATCCTAATAATCAATCTCGAATGCCGGCAAACTTTGCTGACCTGATTGAACAAGGGGATTTCCCGCTCTATGAAGCGCTCAATATCCTAAAAGCGATCAGCTACTCGAGCAATATCGTAAAATAGTACAGTGTATATATCAAATCAGCTTGTACGATGCCAAAATACTACGATTCTTGCGCCTCTTATCAAGGAAGCCGGCAAACTGATTTAATCAATCACTATTAAACTAATTTTACTATAGGAAGCAAGCATTCCCGCCGCAGGATAGTCCTTTTAAACCAAAGATACTATTAAAATTACCGCAAATTATCTGCGACTCCTTGCTTTTTATGGGCAGATTGTAGGTAAGTTTTATCATCATTCTAGGAAAAAACCTCTTGAAGTGATAATAAAAAACGGTAGGTTACTTGCGCGACTTCGTAAATCAAGCCTTATGAAAACAATAAGATATTTTCAAGTGGAGCTTGATTTCCCCCTATTTGCCCCAATATTATGCTATGGCAAAAAACAAATCTAATGACAAGGAGCCTCCCGCTCCTTTATGAAGGTATTATGGAAGATATTACAATTCAAGGTGCTCGTACGCACAATCTCAAAGATATCAGTCTCTCACTTCCCCGCAATAAGCTGGTAGTGATTACAGGTCTTTCAGGTTCAGGAAAATCCTCTTTAGCATTCGATACGCTCTACGCTGAAGGTCAGCGCCGCTATGTTGAGTCTCTCTCTTCTTATGCAAGACAATTCCTTTCTGTGATGGGAAAACCTGATGTAGACCATATTTCAGGTCTCTCACCGGCAATCTCGATTGAACAAAAATCAACCTCGCATAACCCAAGATCAACCGTTGGTACGGTCACTGAGATCTACGATTATCTTCGCCTTCTCTTTGCTCGCATTGGTACGCCTCATTGCCCAACACATCATCTACCACTTAATGCGCAAACAATCCCACAAATGGTCGATATGACGATGGGTTTATCAGATGAGCTTCGCTTAATGCTCATCTCTCCGATCGTGCGTAATCGTAAAGGCGAACACCTTAAGCTCTTTGAAGAACTCAAAGCAAAAGGCTTCTTACGTGTTCGTATTGATGGCACAACTTACGAAATTGATGAGCTACCAGAAATTAATGCCAAACAGCACCATGATATCGATGTCGTGGTTGATCGCTTTAGAGTTCGGGAAGATATCCGCGTTCGTCTCTCTGAGTCACTTGAGACAGCGCTAGATCTCTCTAACGGATTAGCGGCGATCGTCGATATGAAAAGTGAAGAGACGCTATTACAATTTTCGGCAAACTATGCCTGCCCAGAATGCGGATTTACCATTGCAGAGTTAGAGCCTCGTCTCTTCTCTTTTAATAACCCTGAAGGCGCTTGCCCTAGTTGTGATGGTCTTGGAGTAAATCAATACTTCGATCCAGAAAGAGTTGTTGCAGAACCTTCACTACCGCTTTCTAATGGTGCGATTCGTGGCTGGGACCGAAATTCAAGCTACTACTTCTCTATGATCGAATCACTTGGTAAACATTATGGATTTGATCCAGATACGCCATTTGAAAAACTCCCAAAAAAAATTCAAAAGATCCTTCTTTATGGATCAGGAGAAGAAGAGATCGAGTTCCATTACTTGAGTAATCGCGGTCAAAAATCGATCCGTATCCATCCCTTTGAAGGGATCTTAAATAATCTTGAGCGCCGTTACCGTGAAACAGACTCTCAAATAGTTCGAGAAAGCTTAACTCGCTTTCTTGCGATGCGTTCTTGTCCTGATTGTGAAGGTAGCCGTTTAGGCGTTGCGGCTAAAAATGTCCTCATTGAAGGTAAAGCCATTCATCAAATTACCGCACTCCCCATTAGTGATGCGCTTGATTGGTCGCAAAACGTGATCCTTAAAGGTGCCAAACAAGAGATTGCAGATAAGATCTTTAAAGAAATTCAAGAGCGCCTAGGCTTTCTTGTCAATGTGGGGCTTGATTACCTGAATCTCTCTCGCTCAGCTGAAACACTCTCCGGCGGTGAAGCACAACGTATTCGTCTTGCATCTCAAATTGGCGCAGGATTAATGGGCGTTTTATATGTACTTGATGAGCCTTCCATAGGACTTCATCAGCGAGATAATGATCGCTTACTACAAACCCTGTTTCATCTACGTGATCTTGGTAATACAGTGATTGTGGTTGAACATGATGAAGATGCGATTTTATCATCTGACTATATTGTCGATATTGGCCCTGGCGCCGGCGTTCATGGCGGGAATATCGTAGCAGCAGGAACACCTAAAGAGGTGATGAAAAATAAAGATTCTCTTACGGCAGATTATCTCTCTGGTCGTAAAAAAATTGAAGTTCCTAAAGAGCGTACAAAAAATGATCCTAAACAGCAGATTAAACTCATCGGCGCTTCTGGCAATAACCTTAAAGATATTACCGCATCATTCCCATTAGGCTTATTAACCTGCGTTACCGGCGTTTCAGGTTCTGGAAAATCAACGCTCGTTAATGATACGCTTTATAGCTCTATTGCGCGTATTCTTAACAAAAACAATAGCATTGAAGTTGCGCCTTACAAGAAAATTGAAGGCTTAGATCTTATTGATAAAATCGTCAATATCGATCAAAGCCCGATTGGAAGAACTCCTCGCTCTAACCCTGCTACTTATACAGGGCTCTTTACACCCATTCGAGAAATTTTTGCCAATACGCCAGAAGCAAGAGCTCGCGGCTATCAACCCGGACGCTTTAGCTTCAACGTGAAAGGTGGCCGTTGTGAAAACTGCCAAGGGGATGGCTTAATCAAAGTTGAGATGCACTTCTTGCCTGATGTTTACGTCATGTGCGATGAGTGCCAAGGAAAGCGCTATAACCGAGAAACGCTCGATATCCTCTATAAAGGAAAATCAATTAATGATGTCCTTAATATGACCGTAGAGGAAGCTTATCAATTTTTTGATGCCATTCCTGTGGTCCATCGCCGCTTAGAAACTCTCATGGAAGTAGGATTAAGCTATATTACGCTTGGGCAAAATGCGACAACCCTTTCAGGCGGAGAGGCGCAGCGTGTAAAACTCTCTCGCGAGCTTTCAAAACGTGATACGGGTAAAACAGTCTATATCCTTGATGAACCCACTACAGGGCTTCACTTTCACGATATTGCCCAACTACTTCAAGTCATTCATACGCTTCGAGATAAAGGCAATACCGTTATCATCATCGAGCATAACTTAGATGTAATTAAAACTGCCGACTGGCTCATTGATATCGGCCCTGAAGGTGGCGCTAGAGGCGGCAATATTATCTTTGCCGGTACGCCAGAAGAGATCACAAAATGCAAAGAGAGCTATACGGGGAAATATCTTAAACCGCTTTTAGAGAAGAAGTAGTCTTAGTAATTAACAATATTAGTTAAATATTTTTATAAAGCCTAGTATGATGACTGCTAGGCTTTATAAAAAAAATATTAATATTTACCTGTCTCTTTAAATGAGAAAAAGCCTACAGCCCTTGCATTAGAATTCTCATTGGACAATCCAAGTTTTCGACAAAGACGACCATATATATTTGAAGGGAATCCGCCCTTAAAACTCCATTGCTCTTCTCCTCTACTCATAATTACATAACCCGAAATGTGAGGATATTTATATCCAAGTCTATTATTGATAATGTAATCACTAACCTGTTTACTCCTAGTGAAACCCTGTTTTGATACTTCTTTAACTAAATATTCAAACTCTTTTTCACTAATTATATCAACAGGTGTTGTTGATTGTAGCCACTCGTTTGCACCTTGCAATTCAAACAACATTTCATTAATCTCATCAGAACTATATTTAATAATAGAGTTGTCTACTAATGTAAGTAACTCCTTTCTTAATCGCTGATCTCTTTTTTTATCCTCTATAATCCAATCAACATCTTTTGAGTAATTCAACGAATCTAACATCTCTAATATCTCTTCATCATTAAAATCCTCTGTACTAACTAACTTTAAGAGCCTTTCTTTTAAAACAGATTTTTCTTTCTCTTCTTTTCTTTGGGCTTCAAGTCTAATTTTTTCTTGCTGTTCTGTTAAATAAAGTAAATTACTCTCGGCTACATCTTCTCCTTGGATTACCTTTGTAACAAAATACAACCAACTAGGACTCTTCCCAACAATAGAATCATCCCATAATTCATTCAGTTTCTGAACAATAACCCCTTTCTCTTTTGCCTTGATCATCTTACTTACCCTGTCAGCATTAATTACTCCTTTTAAACGATATCCTTTAGAACTTTTTTCAACTTCAAACCAAAAAAACACATCTGAAAAACTATTTCTTTCTATTGATTTGACTAATTCAGGATCAGTTTTAATTATAGTCGATATATGAAAAAAGAGACCCTCTGAACGCAACTCTGGCAATATACATTTTACAAAACCAAACCCTCTATCAAGAAAATATTTTTCAATAACTCCAAATCGAATATCCATACACCCTCTTAATTTTAGAAATTAATGTATTTGTTTCAACATAAAAGTTATTTTGAGTTTATATTCCGTACTATCTAACTCTTCCAAACAATGCTTGATGAAACCCCTAATCAATAAACCATATTACTATTTATATCTTCATTCTAAACTTAACTGTTATCTCCTTTAAACTGACTTTATTATAGATAATGATATTAAAATAATCTTAACATATATCAAATCTATAATTAGGAGTTGTTAAATGATAGACTCAAGTGCAACAATCTCTCAAAAGCCTTATATTCTTGATCACCTAGATGAGTGTCAAAAGATCGAGATACTCTCCTATCAAATGCCTTATATATCAGGAATCATGCAAGATACAACGGCATTGGTTTTTTATCCTAAAACACCTAAACCAAAAGATGGCTGGAGAGTGATCGTTTGGATGCATGGAACCGTTGGGGTTAGTGATCGCTGCGCTCCTAGTAAAAACCCTCTTAATAAACACTTTAAGTTAACAGCGCAATCAATCCTCGCGAAGGGCTATGTCATTATTGCACCTGACTATGAAGGCCTTGGTTCTCCTGGAATCCATCCTTACTTAAACTTAAAGAGCGAAGCGCTATCGGCAATTTATGCGATTAATTCTATTAAAACAGCTTTTCCTCAAGATTTTCAAGGAGAATGGATGGTTATAGGACAATCTCAAGGAGGACAAGCCTCTCTAGGAACAGCGCAATATGCCAATAATGATCCCTATTTTAAAGGCGCTATTGCCGGCGCACCTGCCTCTAACCTACAAATGATCGGCGAAGATGTGTTGCCTAGAATATTTACCCAGCTTTATCTCTCTGAGCAAAAATCTGATATTCCCCTTAATGAGCGTAATTCTATTCACTCTTTTGCCACTATTTTGTCATATGTCGCTTTTATGGGAGTGGGTATTACGGCGATTCATCCACATTATAATTATCTGCAACTTTTTCAACCTAAAATACAACATATTGCAAAAAAAGCAGCCGGAAGTAATGGAGAAGATGGACTTTGCTTAGCAGCTTTACGGGATCTATTTACAGCAGATATCATCCAATTTTTACAATCTAATCCAAGTGCCCAGCTGATGGATTATCCAGGAATCAATGATGATTCTTTTAAAAATGATCCCGTTTTAGTAGAGTTTTTTGCAAATAGCCAGCCAGGCACTAAAAAACTCGATAAGCCTATACTCCTCATACAGGGAGAAAAAGATACTAACGTCCCTTCTATCGCCACAGAAAAGCTCGCTGAAGATCTTAAAATGCTAGGATCAAAAGAGGTCTCTTTAATACTCGTTCCAGATGCCTCACACACGCAGGCGATTATTTGGGAAAATAGCGCACTTATCCGTTTTATTCAGCAACATATGCCGGCAAACTAATATAGTGAAATCGGTTTAAAAGTGACCAAATTAGATTACCGGCGCATCGCAGATAAGAAGGTTTTATCCGACACCATGCAAGTGAATTTAAAGCATACTGTGTTGCTTTACTTTTAAGATTATATCTCTTAAACCAAATCGACTATCTTAAAGCCACATCGCGATAGAACGAGGTATCCTAAAATCGTTTTTGCACTCCTATCAGCTATTAACGAATAAAATCTGGATAGTCGAAATAGAGCATCACCACATAATTCTCAAATACAAGCGCCATATTCATATAGATCAATAGCGCAACGCTCAATAATGCTCCGATAACTAAAACAGCTTTATAAACCGTAGGTCTATTAGAAGTCCAATGCGTTATCAACATCATAATATGGCTGCTACATAACACGGAAAAAGAGAAAATAAAACACGCAAACCACAAAGGCCAGCTAATAAGATTAATATCTAACATGATAATTATTTTCACGAAAGTTAGCATTATTATCACATGCAATAATAACGTAATGCAGGGAGATAACATGCAAGCAATCAAACCTCTTTTTTTATCCTGACTACCTGGGAAATAAGCCATTACAAAGAGGATAATCGCACCATAGAGAAATAACGTCATAAAACCATGAAGGATTATAAAAAAAGCACTTGAAGTATCGAAATCACGGCGAAACTGATAGATCTCTTCATTTAGATAAAATAAAATAATTGCCGAAAGAACTAATCCTACGAATACCGTTATTAAGGCTTTCTGCGTCTCATAATAACGCTCCAAACTTCCCCAGAAAATGATCAATACCAAAACTATCACGGCGAAATAACTTAAGCTAATGCGTGAGAGTGAAACATCATAAGCCAAAATATTCGATAAAGAGAGATCAAAGGCATCAATCCCCATATAACTCACTAACGCAATTAAAATAAAGTATAAAACCTGTCGCCCAACAGGAGCAATAATAGTAGGCTGACTTGATTGAGATGTCATATAAACTCCCCTTAATAATTAATAGGATAAGCTTGGATAATGCTGATATAACGAACCGACCCATCTTCATTACGCTTAATATCTATGGTGGCAGTTTCTTTATCAGCGCCTTTAATCACCACTTCACCTTGCTCATCAAATCCAATCTCAAAATGTAATTTACGGCTAAAGAGATTTTCAAGCTCATTATCAATCGATCCGGTCAACGTTATACGACAATAAGCCCTTTCCTGCTTCCCTCGAGGATTCGGTAACGGCCAAGCAACAACCTCTATTTCATGATCCCGCTTTGTAAAAATCTCTGTTTCACGAATAGGTTGTAAAAAGGACATCAGATAAGGGGCGGGGTCATAGTTTTGAGTATCTACAATTTTATACTCATCATTAAGATACATCGCGCAGCGCATATCACTTGCAGCGATAGGAATCATAAAGCTTTTATATAAAATATCTTCCGGCTTACGCCAATCCATAATAAAGACCATTAATAACCCAACTAAGAGTAAAAAAGTGGTCATTATTCCCAACAATGCGCGCTTTATCATATTAATATCCCCGTTAAATATTGGGCTTAAATATTACCTTGTTTTTATTAAATATCACTATAAATATCTATTTTATTGATAAAATCAATAATTATTACAATTTAAAGGCATACTATTAAAAGATAGATCACAACTTTGTAATCTCTATCTGATGGGCAACATCTCCCCCTATCACCATTAGCTATATCTTTAATAGAGGTCTTTATGCCAAAATTCTCACTTTACTGCTTGCCATTTATAGCCGCGATGACTTATGGCATTAGCAACTTTATAAATAGTGTTCGAATATCTACCAAACTAATGCATATTGATCCCTATCTTGAGCCATTTTGGATGAGCTTATCGATTCCCTTAGCAGTCAATCTCATCCCAACACTGATGATGTTTTTACTTTTCATCCCCCTATTCTCAGTGCTTAAGCTCCAGCTTGTAACGAAACGAAATATCCTTATCATTATTCTCACTATTATCATCGTAAATCTTTTTAAAATACTCATGGGTCACTTAGGGGTTGGACCTGCTTTTGCGAGTCTATTTCATGGAGAAAGCTATTTTAAAGTATTTAATGTCATCGCAAGAATGACAAATCTTCTCTTCTTTCTCTTACCTTTAATGCTAATACTCTATGGAGCTCGAAATTATTTAGATCTCTACAAGGAAACATATTCTAAAGATGAGAAGAGATGGAAAATTGCCAATCTTTTTGGAACGATGGCTTTTTTTAATTATACCCTTTGGCTACTTTACCCTCTATTAATGCTCTTTAAAGAAAACTACTCCTTGATGGCAGAGTTTCAAGTGGAGTTTTGGTTAAAATTACCCGTAACGATTATGTTATTTCTTTTAATGCTTTCAAAAAAAATTCGCCCAACCTATTTCAATATTCCAGCCACATTTTATGCCGGCATCACTCTCGCTCTACTGACTCTGCTAGTCTCTATCATTGGTGAATCGGTTATTATGCTTGCAGATCACGCGAGTATTGGCGCCTTAATTCTTCTCTTATTTAGTGTTCCCATTATTGCCATCATCATCATTTGCTTTGCCACTATAAAAGTCACGAACTACTTTTTAGTAAACTCGCAAAAACCCAATAATCACTGGCAATAAGCCCCGCTAGTAACTTTCCTACGCTTAATCACGCAACAAAAAGCCCGAAACATCTCTGCATCGGGCTTTAATATTCAATTTAAATTTTAGCTTAAAAACCTCTAATGAGATGTTGTTAAGCTTAGAGCATATTTAACTCTAGCTTTGCACGAAGTGACATCCGTTGCGGCGTCCAAAATGGTTCCCACACAAGATCAACAACGCACTCTTTAATTTCAGGAATTGAGTAAACTGCATTAGAAACCCAGCTCGGCATCTCCCCAGCAACAGGGCAACCCGGCGCCGTTAATGTCATATCAATACGCACACGGATATTGTTTTCCGTTAGTTCTAAAAACTCAATGGCGTAAATTAGTCCAAGTTCATAAATATCTACGGGGATCTCTGGGTCGTAGACCTTTTTCACGGCATCAATGATACGTTCTACTAACTCTTCTGACTCTTCATTGGGCGCAACACCTTCGGCAAAGAGAATTTGCGGAAAGTTTGGCTCATCACGATTAATATCCATCTTTGATTCTATCCTTCAAATCTGTAGCTAATGCTGATTGAAACACGCAGTATTCTATCGCATGTCTCTTTATTCTTGATTATTTATATTACTTATCGGCTTACTCAGTCTTGGCAACTTCATCTTTTTCATGAATAGCTGAGTGCATAGCATGCCATGCAAGTGTTGCACACTTAACGCGCGCGGGATATTCCCTAACACCAGTTAAAACTCGAAGCTTCCCTAAACCATCGCTATCTTCACCATCAAGCATCACGGCATCATGAAAAAGCTTAAAGAGCGCATCTGCCTCTTCCACCGTTTTACCTTTAATAGCATCTGTCATCATTGAGCTTGAAGCTGTCGAGATCGCGCAACCATCACCTTGAAAAGAGACATCTGTAATAATCCCATCTTCAATATTGACATAAACCTCGATCTGATCACCACACAACGGGTTATACCCTTCTGCATGATGAGTGCATGGATCAATCACACGAAAATTACGAGGATTTCTATTATGATCTAAGATCATCTCTTGATAGAGCTCTCTGATATCAAAACTCATGATAATATTTACCAACCTTAAATAGCACTAAATTCGTACTGATTATAACGGATCATCTGCTTCTTTACGAGTATTGATTCTATCGATTCAAAAAATCTAGTAACACATTGATCCTATATTCTTCTTGTACAATGCATGCTTCTCATTGAGTTTCCTATCAATTTTAAGGATCATTTCTGTCTTTTTTATCCGCACACTTGTTCTCATAAAAAATTCACCATTGGCTATTTTTCTGTTTTATGAGAAAATCGACTATTAAATTCGGAATATCTCAACGAAATTTACCTAAAAATTTCATAAACAACGAATGTTATATCAGAATAAACAAAAAGGATGGTTACTGAATGAACTGGTTTGAACGTATAATTCCAATGATCCGTACCCAAAAAAAGGGTAACTCAGTTCCAGAAGGTGTATGGGCTAAATGCCGTTCTTGTGATGCCATTCTCTATCAACAAGAACTTGCTGCAAACCTACAAGTTTGCCCAAAATGTGATGCGCATATGCGAATCGATGCTCGCACACGCTTAATCTCTTTCTTAGATGAAAACTCAGCTGTAGAAATGGGCCAAGATATTGAATCTGTCGATTTTCTTAACTTCCGTGATAGTCGTCGCTACCGTGATCGCTTAACAGATGCACAAAAATCAACAGGAGAGACGGAAACCCTGATCGCTATGCATGGAACACTCAAAGGCATGGAGATCTCCGCAACGTCGTTTAACTTCAACTTCATGGGTGGTTCAATGGGGTCTGTTGCCGGTGAGCGATTTATCCGTGCGGTGAATTATAGTTTAGAAAATAACTGCCCGCTTGTAGCCTTTATGACAAGTGGCGGCGCTAGAATGCAAGAAGGTTTAACCTCACTCATGCAAATGGCAAAAACATCTGCAGGAATCGCTAAACTTAATGAAAAAGGCATTCCTTTTATCTCTGTCTTAACCGACCCTACATTTGGTGGTGTTTCTGCCAGTTTAGCAATGCTTGGGGACATTAATATTGCCGAGCCTCATGCTTTAATTGGTTTTGCAGGTCCGCGTGTTATTGAGCAAACGGTTCGTGAAAAACTGCCAGAAGGCTTCCAACGCTCAGAGTTCCTCCTTGAAAAAGGGGCTATTGATATGATCGTTGATCGCCGTCATCTGCGTAACGAAATTGCAAGCTTACTTGCAAAATTAACGCACCAAGGTCAACCTTTAGATGAGGTTTGCTAACCCTTTCTAATTTGCTATGACACAAAAAGAGATGAATATGGCTTCTGAACGCTCCCTTCAATCGTGGCTAACTTATTTAGAAGCCATTCACCCTCTCTCAATGGATTTCAAACTCGCTCGTATCATTACTGTATACGAGCGTTTAAGTCTTACCCCCATTGCGCCACTTGTCATCACGGTTGCTGGCACCAATGGCAAAGGCTCAACCTCTACGACCATTGCAAATCTCTATAAAGCCCATGATTTTAAAGTGGGTCTTTTTACATCCCCCCATATTAATCGCTTTAATGAACGTATTAGAATCAACCTTGAGGAAGTTTCTGATAGCGAACTTATTGAAGCCTTCAATGCGATTGAAAAAGCACGAGAAGAGATCACCCTTACCTACTTTGAGTTTGCAACACTTGCAGCCTTTTATCTATTTAAGAAAAATCATGTGGATGTTGCTGTTTTAGAGGTGGGCTTAGGAGGACGATTAGATTCTACCAATATTGTTGATGCTAATATTGCAGTAATTACGCCTATTAGCATTGACCATACCGCACAATTAGGTAATACCATCACAGCCATTGCCGGTGAAAAAGCAGGCATTATTAAAGCAAAGGCAAAAGTTGTTACAGCCGAATCAGAGCCAAGCATCTCCATTATTAATAAAGCACAATCGGAAGATGCCTCGCTTTATATTCGCGATGAAGCCTATCATTACGAGATATTAGAAAATGGAGCATTCACCTATCAATTTGAAAACTCCGCAACGCTCACGCTTCCTCAACCTAACTTATTAGGTAAACACCAATATCAAAACGCTTCAGCGGCCATTACAGCGCTCTATCTCTCAGGCACAGATGTAATACCAGAGAAAGTAGAACAAGGCTTAAAGAGCGTTAAATTAGAAGGAAGATTCCAAGCACTAACACGCAAAAATTCCCCCAGAGTGTTCTTAGATGTCACACATAATCCTCAAGGCGCGACTGTTTTAAAAGCATTAGTTGAAGAATTCGTTGCAAAAAGTCAGCCTAAACCAAAGGTAACTGCCCTTTTAGGGATGCTGAAAGACAAAGATGAGCAACTATTAGTCAAAACATTAAGTGAGACTGTTGATGAGTGGATTACAGCACCAATACTCGATGAGAGAGGGCAATCAGCGGAAATATTGCGTGATAAAATTTCCCATCTATTAACAAAACCACCACATGCATCAAACTCTATTCCAAAGGGATGTGAGTTTGCCTTATCTTGTAGCCAGCCCCATGATATTATTATTGTATTCGGTTCATTTCACATGATGGCAGAAAGCCTCAACTGGTTTAAAGAGAATCAATATGTCTAATACCCAATCCAAACCTATCTTACAACGCGCAGTAGGCGCTATTTTTCTCTTAGCGCTCATTGGGCTCGTGGCGATTTTACTGTTACAACCCTCAGATCGCTTACCTGACTCCACGGCTAAAAATAGTAAACCTCAGCAGCCGACCATTAGTATTACTGCTAATGATAATAAGCCCTCTACACCATCAAATGATAATTTAGAGCCCGCACTTATTCTTGAGAGCACAACCGATGTTGATGTTGCCGATACAGATTCAACCACAGCTCCAACTGAAGTTATTGGGGAAGATATCTGGCAAAGTGTTGAACAGCAAACTCAAGAAGAGATTCAAGCTGCAAAACCGATCTTAGTGGTAAGTAGCGAGCCCTCAACACAAGAAGCTTCTAAGCCAAAAGTTGACACGCCTAAGACACAAGCCTCCCAAACCACACCAAAAGCTGAAACGACTAAACCAGAAACGGTTAAACCTAAGGTAGAGGCGCCAAAGCTTGAATTGATTGCAGATAGTGAAAAAACAACAACCTCAAAACCCAGCGCACAAGCAACGCCTAAAGCAGATGCCAGCGGCAAATGGTATGTTCAAATTGGCGCTTTTGGCAATGCTGCGAATGCCCAAAAATTAGTAAATCAATATAAGCAACAAGGTTATAATGTCCGAATCCAAAAGGATAATAATCTCAATCGCGTTCAAATTGGTCCCTTCTCAACAAAAAAAGATGCTGAGAAAGTCCAAGCAAAAACCAAAACCCAATCTCTCAACCCCGCGGTGATTCACCTCCCGTAATTTTACTTTTCATCTTAGGAGCTCGTTATCGTGGATATCTCTACAATTATTGATGCTGTTATTATTGCTATTATTGCTATCTCAGTGATTGTAGCTTTTTTTAGAGGCTTTATCTCTGAAGCACTTTCTCTTGTAGTCTGGATTTTAGCCTTTATGGGCGCTGTAATGTATTACCAGGATGTCGGAGAGATGTTACCAAAAATCTTTGGTGGCAGCTTAGGCTCATTAAATAGTGAAGATTCTATTTTTAGTGACTTAATTAGCTTTGCGATCACCTTTATAGGGTTACTGATTTTATTGGGCTTGGCTAATCTTCTCATTACTTTTATCCTAAGACGCCTTAGCATTTCATGGCCTGATCGTCTTTTAGGGGCTATTTTCGGGCTTCTTCGAGGCATGTTTATTGTCGCAATTATCTCTCTTTTTGTGATTGAATCCCCCTTTAAAGAGACTGAATATTGGTCAAATGCTAAACTTAGCAATATGGCAACCTCATGGGCGCATACGCTCTCTTCATTTATTCCTGAAAACTTCTTAGAGAGCATTAATACTGCTGTAATTGAACCTGCAAAAGAGTCGATTCAACAAGGATCAACTAGCTTGAGAGAACAAGCAACTGATGCCGTTATTGAACGCATTAGTCAGCCTAATAATGAAGTTATTTTAGAATCCACAGAAGCTGTGACTGAACCAAGCGAAGAGGCAACAATTAATGAGTAATGTATCGAACGAAGAAATTCAAAAATTTAATGATCAAGATTGGTGGAATACTGAAGGAGAGCTTAAAACACTTCACGATATCAATCCTACTCGCTTTGAATTTATGGAAGACTGCGTCGAATTAGCGGGTAAAAAAGCTTTAGATATCGGCTGTGGTGGGGGGATTATCTCGGAAGGATTAGCACATCGCCATGCAAAAGTGACAGGTATTGATATGGCGCCTAATGCCATCGAAGTTGCCAATCATCACGCAAAATCTCATCACCTAGAAATTGACTATCAAGTCATTACCGCTGAAGAATTTGCTAAAGATCATATTGAAAAGTTTGATGTCATCACCTGCCTTGAAATGCTTGAACATGTTCCTACTCCAAGTTCTGTGATCAAAGCGGCAAGTGATATGTTAAAACCGGGTGGGAGCATCTTCTTCTCAACAATTAACCGCACCTTTAAAGCAAAAAGCTTAGCGGTATTTGCAGCTGAGAATGTTTTGCGTATTGTTCCTAAAGGTACGCATGATTACAACAAATTCATTACCCCTCTAGAGCTCTACGAAATGTGTGAAGCTTACGGCTTAACAGTAAAACGCATTCAGGGCATGAGTTACAATCCATTTAATCGCGTTGCCGGCTTAACCGATGATGTCAGCATGAACTACCTTGTTTATGCGACTAAAGATCGTATTTAATTGCCATTTCACACTTAAAACCGATTCATTATCAACGATCAAGCGAGCAAAGAGGCGTTACATTCTCTTTGCCATCCGCTTTTCATTAAAAAAGGATCATGACATGACAAAACCTTTAGATGGAAAAATTATTTTAGTTACAGGCGCCTCAGGGGCTATTGGCAAAGAATCAGCGCTTCGCTTAGCAGATTTAGGCGCAACCATTATTTTAATGGGCCGTAAAGAAGAGAAACTCAATCCGATCTACGATATTATCGTTAACCGTGGTGGTGCTGAACCTGCTATCGTTGCGATGGATTTCTTAAAGGTTGAAGATCTTGATTACTATAACCTCGCACAAAACCTCGG
Organism: Ignatzschineria rhizosphaerae; assembly: GCF_022655595.1. Taxonomy (NCBI): domain Bacteria; kingdom Pseudomonadati; phylum Pseudomonadota; class Gammaproteobacteria; order Cardiobacteriales; family Ignatzschineriaceae; genus Ignatzschineria; species Ignatzschineria rhizosphaerae. The sequence continues at coordinate 211,467 of NZ_CP093379.1, read as the reverse complement.
CGCGGAGTTTGGCCGATTAGACGGTATTGTTCATGGCGCTATTAACTTAGGATACCTCACGCCGCTTGCGCATACTACGCCTGAAAAGTGGCATCATGGATTACAAATCACGCTAAATGCGCCCTACTTTCTTACGCATGCGATGCTACCACTTTTAGATCAATCAGAACGTGCTTCTGTGATCTTTTTTGCCCATGATGAAGTCGCTTTTGGTGATAAAGCTTACTGGGGTAGCTACGCTGTTGCAAAAGCCGGCTTGATGACACTCATGAAAACTTTTGCACTTGAAAATGAATCAGAAGGTAAGATAGCATTTAATGCAATTGATCCTATTTGCATCAACTCCTCATTAAGAATGAGCGTGATGCCAGAAGGCGCGCCTGATGCAAGAGAGCTTCGTAAAGTTATTGATCTTGTCTTTAAACTTAACGATCCTGCAGAAGGTTTTGTCACAGGATCAACATTGACGGTCGACGAATAATTCGTTCAATCAAATTACTATTAAGAGGAGCACAGCATATGACACAGACTCACTCCCTCAAGAAAGCGGCACAACTATTCGTAGCCGCTTTCTCTTTTTCCACCATCTCATTTGCCTTTGCCGCGCCTGAGATCACCTCTTTTGAGAATACTCATGAAGCAACTTTAAATAATGGCTTAAAAGTGGTTGTTCGAGAAGATCATCGAACCCCTGTCGTCACGGCAATGGTTTGGTATAAAGTTGGCTCTGTTGATGAGCCTCGTGGTCTTGGTGGAGTCTCTCATATGCTTGAGCATATGATGTTCAAAGGAACAGATACATTAGGCCCTAACGAGCACTCAACGATTATTGCTAACTTAGGGGGAAGAGATAATGCTTTCACCTCCACTGATTACACCGGCTATTTTGAAAATCTACCGGCATGGGAGTTAGAAACGGCACTCAAACTAGAGGCCGATCGCATGCAAAACCTAGAGCTTCGTGAAGCTGACTTTGCACCAGAAAGACTCGTTGTTGCCGAAGAGCGCCGTCAAAGAACAGATAGTAATCCTCAAGCAAAGCTCTATGAAACATTTAGTGCCACCATGTTTAATACCAGCGCTTATCGTAACCCGATTATTGGCTGGATGCCGGAGATCCACTCATGGCAGTTGGAAGACCTTCAAAAATGGTACGAGCAATTTTATGCGCCTAATAACGCGACAGTGGTAATTGTAGGTGATGTCGATCCTACGAAAACAATCGAAATGGTAGAGCACTACTTTGGCAATATTCCAAGTAGTGAGAATATTACTCGCCCTTACAACTTTGAAGTGGCACAAGAAGGTGAAAAACGAGTAAACCTTGCTGTTCCAGCCAATCTTCCTGTGATTTTTATGGGCTATAAAGTCCCTAGTGTCAATGAGATTGAAGAGGGCTCAATGGATGCAGCGGCTCTACTTTTAACCTCAATCATTCTCGATGGAACAAACTCTTCTCGCTTAAGTAAAAGCATGGTCAGAGATCAGCAAATCGCCTTGCAAGCAGGGAGCTTCTATAGCTACGGCGCTCGTTACGTTACTCCTTTTACTTTTGTGGGGGTTCCTAGCGAAAAGAACTCTTTAGAAGATTTAGAAATCGCATTTAAAAAAGAGATAAAAAATCTTCAAACAACACCAGTAACGCAAGCAGAACTAGATCGTATTATTGGCCTTTATGAAGCAAGTAGCATCTACGCTAAAGATTCAGTCTACTCCCAAGCAATGCTGATCGGTCAAGCAGAAACCACAGGTGAAGGCTGGCAAAATGCAGAGAAACGCGTAGAGCTCTTGAAAAAAGTCACCCCTGAAATGATTCAAAATGTTGCCAACAAATATTTCCAAGACGATTTATTAACCGTGGCAACGCTCCATCCCACTAAACAAGCAGCCAACCTGTTAGAAACCTCTGATGCCGTGCTGATTGATACAGCAACAGAATAATAGGAGAGAGATCATGAAAAATTTACTCGCAGGAATTCTTGCCACTTCCGCATTTTTAATCGGACTTACCGCTAATGGAGCTTCTCAAGTTGAAACTTGGAAAACCAAAGAAGGCGCCTCAGTCTATTTTCTACAAGCACCAGAAATCCCCATTATGGATATGATTGTTTCCCTTGATGCCGGAAGCTTACGCGAAGGCAATCAATATGGCTTAGCAAGCATGACCGCAAATATGATGACTAAAGGTACATCTAGGCTAAATGAAGAAGATTTCTTAACAAAGCTTGATGATCTACAAAGTAGTATCAATGCCGGAAGCTCATTAACCAGCACTAATTTCTCTTTACGCTCTTTAACGAAAGAGACGTCATTAAAGCCCTCCCTTGAACTTTTCTATGAAGTCCTTATGGAGGCTAATTTTAACGAGAAAGTCTTTGAGAGAGAACGCGCACAAGCCATTGATGGACAAAAAGCAATTCTCGATAACCCAGGGCAAATCGCTAATGAGCTCTACTATGAAACACTCTACCCAAATACGGTTGTGGGCGCGACTTCTAAAATGTTAGAACAATCCTTAAAATCACTAACAATGAGTGATTTAGAGAAATTCCGTACACAGTTCTACCATGCCAATAATGCCAAAATTGTCTTTGTCGGCGATATTAGCAAGGAAGATGCTGAAAAAATTGCAACTCATATTAGTGGGCTTCTTGGCCAAGGAGAAGTTGCTCCCCTTAACATCGATATTAAATCTGTAACGACTAACAAAACCGTGGAACAAGCATTCAATAGTCCGCAAACACAAGTGATTATGGGCCAACCTGCTATTGATCGCTTTAATAAGGATTATCTGCCCTTAATCGTAGGAAATCATCTTTTAGGGGGTAGCGGTTTAACTTCTATTTTAATGACCAATATCCGGGAAAAAGATGGTTTAACGTACGGCATTTATAGTTATTTTGCTGCCGGCATGTATGAAGGCCCATTTACGGTTAGTTTCTCTACCAAAAATGAGAGCGTGGAAGAAGCGATCGAAAAGAGTAAGGCTGTGATTACTAAATTTATCGCTGAAGGCCCAGAAGAAGATGCCTTACAACGCGCAAAAAATAACTTTTTAGGGGCTTTAGTACTCGACCTTAATAGCAACGCAAAACTCGCCAATGCGATTTTAGGATTAGCAAATTATAATCTTCCCCTCGATTATTATGAAACGCTGCCTGAAAAAGTGAAGGCCATTACGCCTGCAGAGATACAATCGGCATTTAAACGCCATGTCAACCCAAAGGAGATGGCAACAGTGATTGTCGGCGGCTATGTTGAGGCTGCAAAAACAGAAAAATAACGACAAATATCTCATTTAATCAGTAACTTAAAAGATTCATGAGATCAATAAGGGCTATCCCAAGTTGTTCACAGTTCCTGTGGATAAGTTTTGGGATAGCCCTATTACATTGCCAACAACCCCGATAGGAATGCGCTTTTATAACTTTGATTAAAAATAGAACAGCACTTTTTTCGACATTCCTCTATATTGATAGATCCCGCTTTAAAAACTTTTATAAAATAACTTCTAAATCTGTTTTAGATGCATCTTTCAGCGATCTTTAGAATTTACATCTGGAATACATATTCTTTAAGTCAAAATTTATTAGTTAGTCTTCCTCCTAAAAAAGGTTGATGAGCAGATAGGTCGAATGCTTGCATATTTTTGGAAATTACGTGCCAGCCGTTTTAAGCCTTTTTCGGTTCGAATCAGAATTTAATACGTGATAGCTATATATAATAGATTCGGTTCAAGAAACATTATTTTAAAAGTATTAAGAGCACAAAGTGTGTATCAAATTAGCTTGCATGCTGCCGGATAGAACGATTCTTGTGCTTCTCATAATCGATGCACCGGCAATCTGATTCAGTGATTTTTAAACCGATTTCTCTTATATAGCAATAAATCCCCCTTCCTCTAAAGAATTAGTATTTAAAATATAGTGAAATAGGTTCAAAATAGGCGGATTTAAATGCCGGCGCATCGGCTATTAACAATAAGAAATATGTTCTACCCGGCATCTTGCAAGCACTGTTTAATACGTACTTTTATTTATAGATTGATGCCGCGCTGGAGGGAATGTTTCGTGTTCTTTGTAAAACTCCGTATCAGCTGTTTAAGGCTTGTTTTTCTTAAACCGATTTTACTATATCTATAAAGAACTCAAAATTATGGCTGACAGCAAGAAATAATCAGCCCTTTTCCACAAAATTCATCAACAAAAGCCTTGAGAAAAAACCTCAAGGATTTTTTGTAATTATAGAATTTTCAAAAAAACAGCTACAATAGCTGACCGGCAATTGATGTTAAGATGAACTGCGATATTTCTTTCCCATCAATCACCCTTATAAAGATTTAAAACGACAATATCATTATGAATAGAGAGAGCATTACGCATTTTTTTGCCGATGGTGGCAATTTAAGCCTAGCAATTGAAGGATATCAGCCCCGTGACGAACAGATTAAGATGGCTAAAGCGATTGCTGAAGCAATAGAAGAACATGACACACTCATTGTCGAAGCAGGAACTGGTACCGGAAAAACATTTGCCTATCTTGTCCCAGCACTCTTATCAAAACGTAAAACTTTAATTTCAACAGGAACAAAACACCTTCAAGACCAGCTCTTTGAAAAAGATATCCCCCTCTTAAAGGGGCTTATTAAACATCCTATTTCAACAGCCCTTCTTAAAGGTCGTTCAAATTATCTCTGCCTTTATCGCACAAAGACCTTACGGGCTCGTGGCCGATTTGAAAATAAAAAACAAGTTGAACAATTCTTTAAAATTGAGCGCTTTGCAGGACAAGATGCAACGGGTGATATCACTCAACTCTCCGGCATTACTGAGACTGAGCTCTGGCCACAAGTAACCTCAACAACAGAGAACTGTCTTCATAACGAATGCCCTGATTTTGAAGAGTGCTTTGTCTTTAAAGCCCGAAAAAAAGCGATGGATTCAGATGTCGTTGTGATCAATCATCATCTTCTTTGCGCGGATCTTGCACTCAAGCAAGATGGTTTTGGCGAGATTCTACCTGAAGCTGAAATTATCATTATTGATGAAGCCCACCAATTAGCAGAAACGGCGGGACTCTTCTTTAGTACGCAATTATCGACAAAGCAATTTCATGATTGGATCGATGATCTCAATAAAGCTATTGCCGTTGAAGCTGCTGACTTTAGTGGTCACGATACGGCAGCTGATGCGCTTTTTAAAGCGCTTACAGATCTTCGTAAAGCACTGCCACAATATAATCAGCGCTATGCACTCTCTGAATTTGAAGAGAACCCGATTATCACGGGGCTTTTTCAAGAGATCTATGATATTGCAAAAACAATTCTTTCTATTGTCGATCCTCTCAAAATACGCGCACAAATCTTTCTAAAACTTGTAGAGCGGTTAGAAGAGATCATTATGACTTGGAAGATCCTTCTTTTAAGCGAGAAGACCCCCGATTCCGTCAACGCGATTAACTGGCTTGAAACTTATACCTTTAATATCACGTTTCACTCAACGCCACTAGATATCTCCGAGCAATTTCGTAAAAATAGCGGATCGCTCAATGCTAGCTGGATCTTCACCTCAGCAACATTAGCGGTAAAAGATGATTTTAGCTATTTCTGCCGTCCGCTTGGACTCTCTAAAAAGAATACTTTAAAGCTCGATAGCCCCTTTGATTATCCACGGACATCCCTACTCTATCATCCTGATCACCTACCTTTACCAAGTGATCCCAAGTTTTTACCAGAGATGATTGATGCGGTGTTGCCAGTTATAGATATTGCCAAAGGAAGAAGTTTTATCCTCTTTACCAGTTATCGCGCGCTCAATGAGGCTAAAGAGCTCTTAAAGAAAAAAACAGCCTATCCCCTTTTTGTACAAGGTGATATGCCCAAAATGCAACTCATTGAAGCCTTTAAAGCATCCGGTAACGGCATTTTACTAGGAACAATGAGTTTTTGGGAAGGCGTTGATGTTAAAGGTGATGCGCTCTCTTGCGTAATTATTGAAAAATTCCCGTTCTCCTCGCCAGGAGATCCTATTGAGCAGGCAAAAATGGATCTTATTCGAGAGCAAGGTTATGACCCCTTCAGTACTTACCAATTACCAAAAGCAATTATCGCTTTAAAACAAGGTGTAGGTCGATTAATTCGCGATCATGATGATTATGGCGTGCTAGTCATTGCAGATACAAGATTATCGAAAAGTCGCTATGGTAAGCGCTTTTTAGACAGTTTACCGCCGATGACAAAAACATTAAAACCTGAACGTATTACACGTTTTTTTGACTACATGGAAAATAAACGAGAAACTAGCTCATAATTTTTTCCCTCATCTGAGATTTTAAAAATGGATATTACCCTTTTCGGTTACCTTTTAATTGGTGGAAGCTACCTTATTGGCTCGCTTTCATCCGCAATTATTCTCTGTAAGCTTGCAGGTCTTCCTGATCCTCGTACCGAAGGCTCTGGCAACCCCGGCGCTACTAACGTCATGCGTATCGGTGGCAAAAAGCTTGCGGCATTAACACTTCTAGGAGATCTTTTAAAAGGTCTTATTCCTGTTATTTTGGCATGGCTACTCAATCAGTCACCACTTACGGTGTCGCTCGTTGCAATTGCGGCATTTATTGGTCACCTCTTCCCTATTTTCTTTGGATTTAAGGGTGGAAAAGGTGTAGCAACAGCGCTTGGCGCCATTTTAGGGCTTAACTATTTAGTGGCTCTCTGCGCACTTGGCGTTTGGATTATTATTTTTGCAATCACAAAAATCTCCTCGCTCTCAGCACTTATTGCGGCAGTATCAGCACCAATATTCCTCTATCTGTTTAATGCTTCAAGCGAAATTGTGTGGGCAGTGATCTTTATGGATCTACTCTTAATCTATCGTCATAAAAGCAATATTCAAAGATTACTCAAAGGTGAAGAAGGGAAACTGAAATCTAAAAAATAAGCCTCTCGATGATTAATATTCTCCTCAGAGTTGTTAATCACCTATAAAGGTCTCAAAGGAAAAACCTTCGAGATCTTTTTTTATTATTAAATGGCATTTTAAACTGCCACTATTCAAGCATCACTCTTATTAGGTTTTTATTGCAATACGCTACAATTCATTGCAAGAATCAGCTATAATAAGATGTATTTAAATTCCTATTTTAAGGGCATCATGAAAGAACGTTTACAAAAAGTTTTAGCGAACCTGGGTTTGGGTTCACGCCGAGAAATCGAAGGTTGGATTAGCGAAGGTCGTATTAGGGTCAATGACGAAGTCGCTGAGCTCGGATGCCAAGTCGATGGAACAGAGACTGTCCTCTTAGATGGTCGTCGTATTTCTATCGATAGCGGCGAACAAGAACGTCGTGTCCTCATCTATTACAAACCAGAAGGTGAGATTACTACTCGCCATGATCCTGAAGGTCGTCCAACAATTTTTGACAGTCTTCCCCGCATTAATGATGGTCGCTGGATTACGGTTGGCCGTCTAGATATCAATACACAAGGTCTTCTTCTTGTTACAAACGATGGAGAACTTGCGCATCGTTTAATGCACCCATCTCATGAATTAGAGCGTGAATATGCTGTTCGCGTGATTGGTGAATTTACCGATGAAATGGCCGAGAATATGAAAAATGGCATCGAGTTTGAAGATGGCCTTTCTAAATTTGAGGAGATTCTCTGGTCAGGTGGAACTGGTGCAAACTTCTGGTATCACGTAACTGTTAAAGGCGGTAAAAACCGTGAGGTTCGCCGTCTTTGGGAATCACAAGGTTTAATGGTTTCTCGTCTTATCCGTATTCGTTACGGTAATGTAGAGTTACCGAAAGGTCTTCGTGAAGGACAATTTATTGATATTGATCCTGAAATCTTAAAAGAGCTTGTTGAATCAGTTGGCCTTGAACATCAACGTGTGACGCTTGATGAGAAGACAGAACGCCAACGTTCTAAAGCACGTCGCATTGGTGGAAGCCAATTAGATCGTCGCCGTGAATTAAATCGCGATCATCGCGGATCTCAAGATGCACGCCGTCATGATGGAGACCGTCCATTTAATCGCGATAACAATCGTGGCGAAGGCCGTTCTTTTGACCGTGACAACAATCGTGATGAAGGCCGTCCGTTTAACCGCGACAACAATCGCGGTGAAGGTCGTCCGTTTAACCGTGACAACAATCGCGGCGAAGGTCGTCCATTTAATCGTGATAATAACCGTGGCGAAGGTCGTCCATTTAATCGTGACAACAATCGTGGCGAAGGCCGTTCATTTAATCGCGACAACAATCGTGGCGAAGGTCGTCCGTTTAATCACGATAATAACCGTGGCGAAGGCCGTTCATTTAATCGCGACAACAATCGTGGCGAAGGTCGTCCGTTTAATCGCGATAATAACCGTGGTGAAGGTCGTCCGTTTAATCGCGACAACAATCGTGGCGAAGGTCGTCCGTTTAATCGCGACAACAATCGTGGCGAAGGTCGTCCGTTTAATCGCGACAACAATCGTGGCGAAGGTCGTCCGTTTAATCGCGATAATAACCGTGGCGAAGGTCGTTCTTTTGATCGCGATAATAACCGTGGTGAAGGTCGTCCGTTTAATCGCGACAACAATCGTGGCGAAGGCCGTTCATTTAATCGCGACAACAATCGTGGCGAAGGTCGTTCGTTTAATCGCGATAATAACCGTGGCGAAGGTCGTCCGTTTAATCGCGATAATAACCGTGGTGAAGGTCGTCCGTTTAATCGCGACAACAATCGTGGCGAAGGTCGTCCGTTTAACCGCGACAACAACCGAGGTGAAGGTCGTAGCTTTGGATCACAAGATTCACGCCGCCATAACCGAGATGAGAAACGCACTTTCAATCGTGAAGATCGCTTTTCACCAAAAAGATCACGCGACTAATTAATCTTAGTAGCCATCCATCATAAAGATCTTTTGCAATCGCAAGAGATCTTTATTTATTTTATCGGTAAGGGTTTTTAATAAAAAATTAGCGATAACTTCGCTTCATAAAAATTTTATAGGGATTCAATTAAAAATAACTATTCGTCAATCAATCAAGAATCAGGCATCCTAATTGATCGTCATAATGAATCCACATATTTGATTAAACTAGAGGAATAGAGTTTATGACTGCTCCATTAGCGTTAAAAATTACTGACTTAAAAAAACAGTATCGAAACGGTAAAGTTGCCCTAAAAGGCATCGACCTTGAAGTAAAAGAGGGGGATTTCTTTGCGCTCCTTGGCCCAAATGGTGCCGGAAAATCAACAACCATTGGCATTATTACGGATCTTGTGGAGCCTTCTTCTGGCAATGTTGAAGTCTTTGGCGTAGATACTAAGAAAAATAAGAATCTTGCCAAATCGATGATTGGTTTAGTACCTCAAGAATTTAACTTTAATCCCTTTGAGCCTTGCGAAGAGATTATCATTAATCAGGCGGGTTATCTTGGTATTCCTCGCACAGAAGCTAAAAAAAGAGCCGCTGAACTTTTAGCATTACTCGATCTTACAGATAAAGCTAAAGTAATGGCAAGAGAGCTTTCTGGTGGTATGAAACGCCGTCTCATGATTGCCAGAGCGCTAGTTCACAATCCTAAGCTCCTCATTTTAGATGAACCAACAGCCGGCGTTGATATTGAAATTCGCCGTCAGACTTGGGAACTGATGCAAAAAGTAAATGCGGCAGGTACCACGATTATTCTTACAACTCACTATCTCGAAGAAGCAGAACAGATGTGTAAGAATATTGCCATTATCAATCATGGTGAGATCGTGCAACAAAGCTCAATGAGCGCCCTACTTCGGGAGCTTCAGTCGGAATCATTTATTCTGACACTGAGTGATCATGTTGATGAGTTGCCTCTTATTGAAGGGGTCTCTTTAAAACTCATTGACTCAATGACATTAGAAGCAGAAATCACTAAACCGCATACCATCAATGATCTCTTTATTGGGCTCAATACAAAAAATATTAAAATTGATACGATGCGTAATAAGTCTAATCGCTTAGAAGAACTCTTCCTAAGAATTACTAATAATCCATCCTCCCACACGAACAACCTAGAAGGAGCAAAAAATGAGTAATCGCGCTTATTGGATTGCCTTTTATACGATTATTACTAGAGAGATCTATCGCTTTGTCCGTATCTGGCCACAAACGCTCCTGCCCCCCCTTATTACAACGATTCTCTACTTCCTTATCTTTGGAAAAGTCGTTGGAGAACGAGTCGGTAGTATGGATGGCGTGACTTACGCACAGTTTATCGCCCCTGGTCTTATTATGATGACGGTGATTAGCAACAGCTATTCCAATGTTGTTTCCTCATTCTTTAGTGCAAAATACACCAGCCATATTGAAGAGATGCTCGTGGCACCCGTGCCAAATCTTGTGATTATTGCCGGATATGTCATGGGCGGTGTTGCAAGAGGTCTTGCGGTTGGCGGGATTGTCACAATCGTTGCACTCTTTTTCATCGATATGCAGATTAATAACATAGCACTGATGATTCTCATCTTTCTCTTAACATCTCTTGTATTCTCCTTAGCCGGATTAATTAATGCGATATTTGCGAGAAGCTTTGATGATATCTCTATTATTCCAACCTTTATTTTAACGCCATTAACCTATCTTGGAGGCGTATTCTATTCTGTATCACTCCTTCCAAGCTTTTGGCAAAATATCTCTTATTTTAACCCTGTTCTTTATATGGTCAGTGCATTTCGCCATAGTATTTTAGGCGTTTCAGATATTAATATTTGGGCCGCAATCCTCTTACTTTTAGGATTTTTTATCGTCTTATTTGGCGTTGCTTATTATCTTTTAAACAAAGGGATTGGCCTTAAATCATAGTCTAATAAAAAATGAGATAAACCATCTCTTTCATAACACCCATCGAATATTTTATTAAAAAGCAGTATCATATTAAATGATCGGCTATCAATAACTATTCGATAACAATAAGATAAATTACAACATCCATCATAGATGGGGTTTAAACATTCAATCTAAGAAGACTTTTGTATGAAATATTTTCAACTATTGGGCACGCTAATAATTGCAGCCGCCATCACAGCTTGTGCAGGGAATCCTCCTAATCCTTATGATCCTTATGAGGGATATAACAGACCTACCTATGCATTTAATACAGCGTTTGATAATGCAATCTCTAAACCTGTCGCTAAAGGATATGTTCATGTTGTACCTAAGACCGTTAGAACCGGGGTATCAAACTCCTTATCTAACTTAGGTGATACGCATAATGCGGTAGTTCACGTGACACAAGGGGAATTTCTTTCAGCGCTTGAAAGCGTGCACCGCTTTGTATTCAATACGACATTTGGTCTACTTGGATTTGTAGATGTCACAGAGATGTTTAATCTCCCATCGAAAAAAACGAATGATATGGGAACTACTTACGCTAAGATGGGCTGGGCTAATAGCAACTACTTTGTGATTCCATTTGTGGGCCCTTCAACTTCTCGAGATACCGTTGGCGTTGTGAGTGATGTCTTTGTAAACCCTGCGACCTATGCCTTTAATGATTGGCAAGCTCTCGGGCTTTATACGGTTGGTCTAGTCAATCTTCGAAGTGAGCTTTTAGACGTGGATTCAGTCACTAAATCGGCCGCACTCGATCCTTATGTCTTCCAAAGGGAAGCCTATCTTCAATATCGTAATCAGCTTCTTAAAAATCGTGGGGTAAAACATATTCGTTCAGCCCATGAAAAAGAAGGAGGTTTTGACGATTACGATGATGATGACGATTCAGGTCTTTCTATTGCAGAGCTTGCTCGTCAAAGAAATCAATAAATTTATCTAAAGCCTTTAACTTTAGTAAATTCCCGAAGGCGTTTAGTCAATTGATTAAGCGCCTTCGATCTTTTATAAAATTTATAAAAAGGACTATCCGTCAATGCGCCGTTTTTTAAACCAACCATTAATGATTGGTGAGGAAATTATTCTTCAAGATGAAGATTATAACTATATTGCTCGTGTTTTAAGAAGCCGAGAAAATGACCCTATTACGCTATTTAACGGTGAAGGTGGGGAATATCACGGCAATATTATTGAAATTACTAAGCGCCATCTCACAGTAAAACTTAAAAAGTACAACCCCATCAATCGAACCGGTTCTATTAAAATCCACCTGCTCCAATCCCTTGCTAAAGGTGAGAAAATGGAGTTAGTACTACAAAAAAGTACTGAGTTAGGAGTTACTTCCATCACGCCTCTTGCCACTGAGCGCAGCGTTATGCATCTTAAGAAAGATCAAACGGAAAAACGTCTAGAGCGCTGGAATAACATCATCACCTCGGCATGCGAGCAGTGCGAGTTAAATATTCCACCAACGTTACAAGATCCAATCTCCATAGAAGCATGGATTAATGAAGTCCTACCAACATTAAATACGACAATCATTACCTTGGCACCAACAGCAAAACATTCTCTTGGGAGTTTTCTAAAAAGCGTTAAGTTCCCGGAATCAAAAAATGAAGAAGGGCTACATAATGATGCCCTATCCCACTCCTTTACGATCATCATCGGTCCTGAGGGTGGATTAACACAAGAGGAGATTGAAATGTTACAAAATGCCGGAGCACAGAGCGTCTCTCTTGGTTCTCGTATTTTACGAACAGAAACCGCAGCCTTATCTGTCATCTCAACGATTCAAGGATTAATAGGCGATTGGTCAACTGAAACTGAGGAATTACTAGAAGATTAGTGGATGAATAATGGATGAATAAAGAGATCTCTTCACCAATATCTCTATCTGTAAAAAATCAGTATCAGTCATATTAAAGAAATCAATTTTTCCTCTCTCTAGAAATGCATTATGCTTAAATAAAAGCATAAATACCGCTGGCTACTTACAAAAACAGATTCAGCGAAAACAATTAAAGAATAATACGATTACAAAACTATTACGATTTCGAGGAAGTTTATGAATAAGACACCAAGAATTATCTTTATAATGGATCCTATCGAATCTCTTCTCCCAAAGAAAGATACTACGATTGGAATGATGATGGGCGCAGTGAGTCTCAATCTCCCTATCTACTACACTAAGCAAGAATCCATCTATCTTTTAGAAGGAGTCGTACAAACAACAGCGCAAGAAATTACGCTCCATACAAAAGGGGATAATCAACTCAAAAGCCTCGAAGATTGGTATAGCTTAAAACCTTCTGAAAATCTGGTGTTTGGCCCTAATGATATTGTCTTGCAGCGTAAAGACCCACCATTTAATATGCATTATATCCATACGACTTATCTACTTGAGCTGATGGAAAAACAAGGATCTCTTATCTGCAACCGACCAGATTCGCTTCGAGATTGTAATGAAAAAATGTTCACCACATGGTTTCCAGAGCTCTGCCCACCAACGCTTGTGACAAGCCAAAGTCACCATATCAAAGCGTTTATTGAAAAGCATCACGATACAATCGTCAAACCCCTTGATGGCATGGGCGGAAGTTCAATCTTCAGGGTTGTGGAAAAGGATGCAAATCTTAACGTTATCCTTGAAACGCTCACAGAGCATAATACAACATCAATCATGGTGCAGCGTTATATCCCAGAGATAAAACAAGGTGATAAGCGCATTATCTTAATTAATGGCAAACCTGCACCATACTTACTTGCTCGAGTACCAGCAGAAAATGAAACTCGTGGTAACCTCGCAGCTGGCGCAACTGGTGTTGTCCAAGAACTCTCAGAAAATGATCAGCGTATTTGCGATACCTTAGGCCCTGAACTTGTAAAACGTGGGCTCTACTTTGTGGGTCTTGATGTTATTGGCAACTATCTCACAGAAATCAATGTCACAAGCCCAACGGGTATTCGCCAAATTGATGATGAAAAAGGGACTTTTTTAGGAAAAGATATTATTGAAGCGCTACTCGTTGAATGGAAGAAGGGCGCTTAAAATCAAGCTTAAATGATTAGAAATAGCCCTCACTGGTATCTTAAAATATAGATAAGTACTACTCTTTAAGTAGTACTTATTTTTAATATAGTGAAATCGGTTTAAAAGAAACTGAATCAGATTGCCGGCGCATCGGTTATGAGAAGCGCAGGAATAGTTCTATCCGGCATCGTGCAAGCTTATTTGATACACAATCTGTACCGTTAATATTTTTAAAATAGTGTTTCTTAAACCGAATCTACTATAACTTTAAGCTCTGGATTTTTCCTCTATTTTTACCTTCAATTCAAGGAATCTACTTTATGTCATTAAATCAGGATGCCTTAATTCGGCAGTTAGAAACGCTAGTTAATATCCCTTCACCATCAGGCTTCACAACACAAGCACTAGGCTATGTACAAGAAGTACTAGAACAATTATCACTCCCTATCCAAAAGACCAACAAAGGGGCGATTATTACCAAAATAGAAGGTAAGGATCCCTCAAAAGCGAGATTACTTACGGCACACGTGGATACTTTAGGCGCTATGGTTAAAGAGGTAAAAAGTGATGGGCGTTTAAAACTTACAAAAATTGGTGGATTCAACTGGAATGCCGTAGAGGGGGAATATTGTCAAATTCATACAAGAGATGGCAAAAAATTTACCGGCACGATCTTAATGCACGAAACTTCTGTTCATGTTTATCGTGAATCTGGCGAGCTTCCAAGAGATGATGCGCATATTGAAGTTAGACTTGATGAAAAAAGCAAAAACCAGCAAGAGACGCTTGCTCTTGGGATTCATGCCGGCGATTTTGTCTCTTTCAATCCCCGTTTTTCATATACTGATAGTGGATTTATTAAATCTCGTCATTTAGATGATAAAGCCAGTGTTGCCTTACTATTGTCTTTGATAGAGAATATTCAAAGTAGCGGTAAAATTCCGCCTTATACGCTCTATTTCTACTTTTCAAACAATGAAGAGATTGGCTTTGGGGGCAACTCATCCATCCCTCAGGAAACGGTGGAATATCTTGCCGTAGATATGGGCGCGATTGGCGATGGGCAAACCACTGATGAATATAGTGTCTCAATCTGCGCAAAAGATTCATCTGGTCCTTACCACTATGAGTTTACAAATCACCTTATCTCTTTGGCAAAAAAAGAGAAGATTCCGTATCAAGTTGATATCTACCCTTTTTATGGCTCAGATGCATCTGCCGCAATTAGAGCAGGATTTGATATTCGTCACGCACTCATTGGTCCCGGCATTGAATCCTCCCATGCAATGGAGCGAACGCATTTAGATTCAATGATTGCAACATTTAATCTTCTACTTGCCTATAGTTATTCTGCAATGATTGACTAAAGTAGAATATAAGCTGACTCATTGTGCGCTTTAGCTACACTAAAGCGCTTTTTTCCGTATAATAGTTTTCATATTTTTAAAGTATCACCCCCTTTCTTTTCTAGAAAGAGGTCGGTGCTTAGATCACCACAAACAATAGATATCATCATACAAAGGTTGCCTATGTTACGCTCCATGACAGGATTCTCTCGCGAAACCACAACGACTGAAATCGGACAATTAAGTCTTGAAGTACGCAGTGTTAATCATCGTTACTTAGATCCGACATTTAAAATGCCGGAGCTTCTCCGTGCGCTTGAACCTGAACTTCGTGAAACGCTTCAAAAAAATGTTTCTCGCGGCAAGGTTGAAGTTGCAATTCGTATTGATTTTGATGAAGCAGAAAGCGCGCATCTAACCTTTAATGAATCAGCGGCTAAAGAGCTCATTGCAATTCACGGCCAAGCGAATCATCTTTTAGGAACTAGTACTCAACTCTCAGCACTTGAATTAATGCAACTCCCTGGCGTGATGAAAACCTCAAGCCTTAATGCAGATTCGATTAAAGAATCCCTCTTCACACTATTTGATAGCGCATTACAATCTTTCCTTGCAAACCGAGAAAGAGAAGGGGCTCGTTTACAAGAGATGATGCTTGATCGCCTTGAGCAAATGGCAACGCTCGTTGAGAAAGCACGGGAGCAGCGCCCTATCGCCGTGGAAAAAATTGAAGAGCGTTTACGTGGACGCTTAGAAAATCTTGATATCGAACACGATCCTCAACGCTTTGAACAAGAACTTATCTATGTTACCCAGCGTTTAGACATCGATGAAGAGATCGACCGCTTAACCGCCCATATTGCTGAAATGAAGCATGTATTTAACCGCAAAGAGCCTGTTGGTCGCCGTTTAGATTTCCTTACCCAAGAGCTCAACCGCGAAGCAAATACTTTAGGTTCTAAATCTCAAGATGTTGTACTCACTCAAATCGGTGTCGATCTTAAAGTCTTAATCGAACAGATCCGTGAACAAATTCAAAATATTGAGTAATAGTAATCTACTCGAAGTACAAGAATCAATAACATAATCTTAACGATCCCAAAAGCAACGTTTAACCTAGGATGCTTTTTCTTTCATAAGAATTTATTAGTGTTATAATATCGACCTTCTATGCGCCTATAGCTCAGTTGGATAGAGTGTTGGTTTCCGAAACCAAAGGCCGGAGGTTCAATTCCTCCTAGGCGCGCCATTTAATGATTAATGCGGTTCACTAGAGTTTAATCAAACCTCTAAGAACCGCATTTTTATTGCTAAAAAACTAGCCTGATAATACCTTCAATAATACTTATAATAATTGTGATTCCATTCTTTCAGGAAGAGTATCCACTCGTTCATCACACCACAAAATATCTTGTTTAATGACTCTAGCAGGAACCCCTGCACAAATAGTATTGGATGAAATATATCCAGTTACCATAGCTCCTGCGGCAACAACTACATCCGACTCAATATGTGAACCTTTCATTACCCATGTTTTTCTACCAAGCCAAACTCTATCTCCAATAAATATATTACTAGCAACATTTATTTTCGCTCCTGTTTTTCTACAAAAAATAGAATGTGTATCTGATGTGTACAAACTCATATCTGAAAATAAACAATCACAACCAATATGTAATGTTGTTTTTTCAGAAACAACTATATGTACAGGATAATTACATTTTGTTCTATCCCCAATAATAATTTTACACCCTGATGAAATAGCGATATATCCTCTCAGAATCACATTATCTCCAACAATCAATTCCGAATCTTGCGCCATAACAATTCTGGCATTAATCAATCTTACATTCTTCCCAAATACTGTATGACAATTTTCCCCTTTTCTTTCAATAACGGATTTATTATCAAGTCTTACTTCTCTGTTTTCTGCCACTGATTTTATTCCTCACGATTTAACTTTCTAAACATATAAAAAATAACAAAAATTTAAATAAACTATTCATATAAAATAAAAATTAAATTATATCTTAAAAAAATATTTTCTTGGGAGAAACAAAACGCCCTCGATTTCAGCTCCTAAAACATTATATTTATGCAATGGGTTGACCAATACATTTATATAATTTACATTTATAAAGCAAAATAGCGAGGTAATGTGATATGAAAGAAGCAACAAGAATTAGAGCCGAGAATTTAAAAGCTTGGATCGATGAGTATTACGGTGGAAAGCAAGCCGCATTCATTGAAAAAACGGGTATGAATCAAGGTGAGCTTTCCGCACTGATTAACGGCCGTCGTGTATTTGGTGAGAGAAAAGCAAGATCTATCGAAGAACTTGCCGACATGCCCAATATGTATTTAGAACAAACAGAACAAGCAGATTTTGTTGCTAATCCCATGGATATGAAGGGAATGGTTCCTGTGATCTCTTGGGTCGCCGCTGGTAACTTTAGTGATGCCGAGGTTTCATCAGCCGATGACTTAATTAAATGGGTTCCATGCCCAGCGCCCCATAGTAAAGGGACTTACGCATTAACAGTTTCTGGCATTAGCATGCAAAACCCTAATGGGAATCCCTCTTTTGAAGATGGTGATATCATTTTTGTCGATCCTGCGAAACTACCTGAAAACAAATCTTGCGTCATTGTATCGTTAGAAGGAAGTAATAGCGCTACATTTAAACAACTTGTGATTGAACCAGATGGGAGAAAATATATTATTCCACTAAACCCAAACTGGGGAGATAAGCCAATAGAAATTGAAGGAGATGCTTCGATTAATGGCGTTGTTATTGGCAAATGGGTCGATATTTTTTAAGCCCAACTCCTTACTTCGCTCTTCTTTATTAAAAATAATGCAAAAAACATCAAAATAAACATTTTGACTAATTTCTCTCCAACACCGCTATTTAGCGGTGTTTTTTTGCCCTTTAAAAAAACTTTCTCAATAAAACTGTTCAAAAATATAACAATAATTACAATTTTGCATTGCAATTAAAATTGCAAATATGTAATATAAATTACATCAAAGAACTATCGCAGTTTTAAATATGATTCTAAAAAGACCCCTTATTCGAAATTTAGTAGAAGCTTTATAGGAAGGAAAACACTATGAAAAATTTATTTAATATTTTAACGTCAATTAGCCGTCGTCAGGAAAATCGCCGTATTAAAAGTGATAACCGCTTTAATAAAGTACAATCTATTGCTAACGAGTACAGTGCAGAAACACCTGAGAAAATCCAAGAACATATTTTTCTAGCTGAATCAAAGCTCTCTCGCATTCCATTTTGGCGTCGTAAAGAGATGCAGATCCTTACAGAGGCACTTTATAGAGCTCAAAACCTCATTATGAGTAGACAGCGAATCTATGAGAAGCAAAGTACAATTGCACATGCCCCTATTGTACTCCTAAAGAAAAAAGTTGCTTAATTGGCTTCTCCTCACGAAAACGAGGTGAAATCCTAAAAAATCATATAATCTACTTAAGGACTAAAAAAATAGTCTAGTATTTTTTTCCCTATCAATTATTATGACAATTAAAATGTTACTATTATTAAGCGTTATATAACGCATGATAATTTAGTAAAATATATAAATTCATGATGGCGTGGGGCGAAGTAATTGCATGAAACTCATAACAACTCTCTTATTTTCAGTCTTAGCATTAACTGCTTGTGCTAAATTACATCCTTTAGAAGAACAGCCTAAATTTAATTTACCGCAAGTTGTAAAACCTGAAGATATGATTATAGAGGCTCCTAAAGAAACTGAAGTTGTAGCAACTGAGGATCAAGAAGAAATATTACCTATTGATGAGGAAGCTCCACTAATAGAAGAATCTACAACAAATGTAGATCAAGAAGTCGACGAAGAGTCATAAAATCAATATTTATATAAATTTATATAAGTTACTTCCTTACTATTTATCCTTAGGCTTGTCATGATTAAACACATCGTTTTAGTTAGATTTAAAAAAAATATTCGTAAAGAACAAATTCAGGAGATTTTTAACAAAATCGGAGCCTTAGAGGCAATCCTTCCCACCATGAAATCTTTTGATTATGGGAAATATAATGGATCGGCTGATCGTCATAAAGGATTTGATTATGCTTTTTATATGGAATTTGAGAATGAAAAAGAGCGAGATGAGTATTTAATGCACCCAGAACATGTAAAAGTCGGAGGTGAACTCCGATCAATGCTAGATCCTAATGGGCCAGACTCATTTTTAGCTTTTGATTACGGTACTACACTTCTATAAGCTCTTAATTACTTCAGAACCAGTAAAAAGGCATTACAATCATGATGCCTTTTTCATTCTTCTGTTCTTATTCTTCATATAAATGCCTCAAGCCTCAAATAGCAGCCGATAATGATCATCGCCATTTTTATATCGTTATCTGTTAGAAATCGGCGGGTTGTTTACACTTCAGTGTTAAAATAATTTTCTAAAACTTCATAAGGCGTTAAACCATTAATACCCTTATGAGGTTTTACTGTGTTGTAATAGTTCAAAAATCGTTTTAGCTTCTTTTTCCGATCATCTGAACTGATAAACTCCTCCTGATTATGCCACATTTCCATGAGTGTTCGAATGACTCTTTCTGCTTTTCCATTCGTTTGAGGGCAAGCTGGCTTTGTAAACTTTTGATTAATCTTATGTGTTAGACACATTTCGACAAAGGCATGTTCTGATGTACCTTTATACTCACGCCCATTATATCCGAATAGGTGCATTCTACAGTATAGGGACACTGTTCTAACAGATCCCATCGAAGAAATTCAGCAGCACTAAACTGTGATTTATCAGGATAAATACCGGCATAAAGTTCTCTTGAAAAATCATCAATTCCTACAAATAAATACTCTCTAGTGCGATTTTTAAGATCCCCTTTTAAAAGAGGGAGCCGTTTAGTATCCACATGGACCATCTCGCCAGGATAGTTTTTGTTATAACGTTTAGCCCTCTTTTTAAGTTTCTCTTCAATAGATTTTTCAATCTTTGCAAGACGTTTAATGCCATACTTAATTGTTCTATAACGTTCATTTTTACTAGCTAATGGCACAAACAAGTTCAATCTACCTTGTTTTAGTACTTTATAGATCGTAGGTCTGCTTACCATAAAACGCTCAGCTAGATAGGTTACGGTAAATTTTTCTTGATGATGTAATCGCCAAATCTCTTCTCGATGAAACGGCGTTAATTTTGTTTTTCGATGGATATTCATAACAGTATTTTCTCCTAATACTGTAAACAACGCGATAAAATCCTACACGTTATCATTTAAAGATCCCAGATAAGCTCGGTACTTTTATAAATGACCATCAATCACTTTATTGTGCTCTTTATCTAAAGATAAAATATTTTAGCGATAATACTCTCTTTTTTACATAGCTATCAACCATAAAAACTCCTGATAAAATTACGCATAATCTCTATAATATGTGAACGATTCTTTAAAGATTTTCATGAGATAGATTTATGACACGACAGTTAACACTTCCCGAATTTTTACGAAAAATGCCTAAAGTAGAGCTTCACTACCATCTTTTAGGCGGTGTTCGCATGAATACAATGCTCGATTTAGCCAAAAAATATAATGAGCCACTAACGGAGAAGGATGCAAAATCATACTATCGTGCTTTTGCACACGAAAATGAGGTTATGAAAGGCGGTATCGCAGCCTTAAACTTCCTCTACCCTCTTTTAAGAGCTACTGAAGATTATGAGCGTGTTGCCTATGAAATTTTAGAAGATGCTAAAAATACGGGCGTCCGTTATGTGGAGTTTTTTTGGAACCCCAATGACACAGAAATCCCCTATCAAGAAGTAACCCTTGCACTGGCAAAAGTATTTGAGCAAGCTGAGATTGATTGGAACATCTCTGCCTATTTAATTCCTTCCATTAATCGTGAAAAGACACCGGAAGAAGCGGTTGAAATGGTGACATGGATGATTAATTTCCCTCATCCTAGAGTGCTTGGTATCGGTATTGATTATCGTGAAGATAATGCGGCTATTGAAAAATTTTGGAAAGCTTATCGTTTAGCAGCACAAAATAATCTTCGCTTAACAGGTCATTGTTCAGAGTTTGGATTACACTGGCGCAATGTTGAAACAGGACTTGATCTCATAGGTCTTGAGCGCATTGATCACGGTTATACTGTTGTAGAAAATGCTGAACTTATGGCAAGATGCGCTAAAGAAGCAATTCCCTTTACGGTCGTTCCTAGCAATACCTTCTTTATGAAAAAATGGCCAAATCATAGCGAATGGCAAATAAATCATCCTATTCGCCAAATGGCAAAAGCCGGCATGATAATCATCCCCGCAACTGATGATTGGCACATGCATGATACAAATGGGCAAAAATGTTATCAATCGATGATTAAGGACTTTGGATTTGATCTAGATGGTGTTCGTCAATGTATCCTCAACGGAATTAATGCAGCTTGGCAACCAGAGACTACCAAGGCAAAATGGCGACAAGAATGGCTCACAGAATTTGATACACTTCGAGCACAGTTAATAGAAGAACCTCAATTTGATAATGCTTTCCATACACCCTATCAACTTAATAATCATTAAAAATGATTTACAAAAAAGCCATCGACATCTTCAAATATCGATGGCTTTTAAATCGACAGTAGATTGAACAGGTTATATTAAGTTTCTCTTCTATTAAGAAGAACAATAAGTCCATCAAATCATCTCATCAAAAACTTGCCGCCATAGTTTTTTTACTTCTATTTCAGAATATCTCTTTGCACTAGCCTTTGCATTCTCAGAAAGTGTTCTCTGTAATGATGAGTCCAACATCACTTTTAAGATACATTCTGCCATTGCCACAGTATCCTTATAGGGCACTAAATAACCATTTTCTCCAGAGTGTACTAATTCTTTAGGCCCATAGGGAACATCAAAACCAATAACAGGACATCCGTGCGCCAGACTTTCAGCAATCGTTAGGGAAAATGATTCAGATTCGCTAGAAATAATCGATAATGCCGCAGACTCATACTGCTCAGAAACACTATCGCACCATCCATGAAGAAAAATATTGTTCTCAAGCTTCAAGTGTTGCACTAATTGTTGTAATTCCTTAAAACGTGAACCTGAACCATAACAATGAAATTGCGCTTGCGGCAGTTTTTCAACAACCTTTGCAAATGCATCTATCGCTAACTCATGTTTCTTATCATGGTTATAACGCGCAAAATACACTGCCTTATAAGGTTTTTGATCGCATTTTTTTTGATCAATTTCCCATTGGCATTCATAACTATGAGGGATTGCATAGACATTTTGAGTATTGCCAAATCGCGCGATAATATCGTTCCTCTGGATATTTGTCTGAACAATTACTGCATCTGGCTGTGTTAAATCTTTAAATACAGAGACATAATTGATATTAATTCGACTAGTCTCTTTCTTGTGATAATTCACGGCATGCAAGTTATGAATCGCAGTAATAACTTTCACTCTACTTCTACCTAACTGATTTCTAGCAGAGATTGCCGGCTCATAAAAGACACGATTTTTATCAACTATTAAAATACTTAAATCATCTTTTTCAGATAAATATTGCGTTAAAAAATATTCAATAAAAGAGGCTTCCTGATCCGTCACAAAAGCGATACCTTTTGCATCAAAAACTTGAATCTTCAGCCCCGATCTATCCCCACTTTCATCATAAAAATAGTTTTTAATGATGCAAACCGTATGATCCGATCGATAGAAGATTTCCTGTAAAACTTTCTGCCCTTTAGTATCTAAAAGATGCGTACAACTTAAACGCCCACTTTCATGATAATAATCCCGGCGCCATGTAGTTCCTTTAAAAAAATGAACAATATAGTGTAATCGTTGATTCGACTGATTATAAAAAGCTCTGCCCCTCACATTTCCATCAATATCTAAATAATTTTGGTAATGATTTCCTATTAATGAAACGATAACCTCCCCATTATAAAGGGAGATTTCAGCATCTTTAAGCGGCAATAACTGCTGATAAAAATCATAAATATTTATAACAGTAGCTTCGCTAGGTAATTTTGCCTGTTGTTTTAATATTTTAATCTCCGTCGATAATTGACTACGGTATTTCGCCGTAATAAATACAGGTTGAATATTCAACTGATTTGCAAATAGACGATATCTTAAAAGTGCCGAGCTCTCAATCCCCGTATGTTGAACCCCTAAATCTTGATTAAGAAAATAAACCTTTTTAAATTTCATTTATTTTCCATAAAATAATCAATAATTTTTTTAAACCCCATAGAATTAGAAGCCTTTAATACAATATGATCTTCATCCTCAATCCACATATCTATATTCGTCAAAATATCGGCAACCGATGGATACCACCCCTTTCTAATATGTGCAAAATCAGGATCCTTTTCTATCTCATCCCATAAATGTCGCATCAAATCACCACATAAAATTATCTTTGCTACGTTAGCCGCTAAGATCCCCCCCTTTAAATCAATATGATAACCAACTTCTTCCTTTCCTAACTCCTTCATATCTCCTAATATTAAAAATCGGTGTTTTGGATTTTTAATATTCGATAAAGATGAAATAGCTGATACCATTGAAAGTGGATTAGCATTGTAAGTATCATCATACATATAAAAAGTTTTTTCTATTTGATCAACTTTAAGTGATTGCCCTCTACCTTCCGGTAGTTGGAAGGATTTAAAAGCATCTAAAAGACGAGTCCAATCTAACCCTAAGGCATATACTGTCGCGAATACCCCTAAAACATTATAAATTATATACTTATTAGGCAATATTACTGCTAACTGAACAACCTCATCTAAAAGCCTAAATCGAATCATATTATCCGTATAAGTTAATAGTTGAATATCATCATCATCATTTTCACCATACGTTATTACCGATAGTAATTTTTCCTCAGCTTTTTGTATAAAACATTCTCGATGCTTTATACCCCCAAACAATACTAACGTCCCATTAGGATCCATTTCATCCATAATACAAGACTTTTTACGTGCAATAGTCTCTGTATCAAAATGATATTCTAAATGAGCCGGCCCTATATTTGTAATCACTGCAACATTTGGCGTTGCTAATTTAGAATTTAATGGCATCTGCCCAATTGCCATTTCTACAACCCAGTTTTTTGCACTATGAGGCATATTAATCTGATTCCAAGCAACACCTATTGGCAAGTTCGCACTACGTTGAGTATGGCCTGTACCACCAAAAATTTTTAACGCATGGCTTAACATATGTACCGTTGTTGTTTTTCCAGCACTTCCTGTTACACCAATCACATTTCCCTTAAACAACTTTCTAGAAGCCATCCCTAAGCTTAAAACTGCACGACGACTATTTTTCACTTCTAAAATAGGAATATTAAGCTCCATAAAAGGCTCTGCATTTTCACAAATAATTGCTGAAGCCCCTTGACCTGAAAGCATTTTAATCAGGGACTCAGTCATAAATCCGCGATTATCCGCACCTCTTGCGACTAAAATATGTCCAGGCTCAAACATCAACGAATAAATACTTATTCCTGTTGCTTTCCAATGTAAGTCTGGTCTTTTCACCCATCTACCAGAAACTTCTCTTGCAATATTATCAGCTGTAAGTAATGGTTGATTATTAGATTCTAGAAATAAATAATCATCATGAGCTACAAGGTATTTTCTATAAGCAACATAGCCCGATAAATAATGTTCAACATCATCTATTCTAACTCTAAAAGCGTGATGTCTAATAAAAAATCCTCCCAATATTCTTTGAGGATTTTTAAAAAACATTGCTACTTCAGGATAAAAGAAACCATTTAAAAGATAACGAGCACGATACTCTAAAGCCTGATAAAATTTTTCAACATCAAAATCATTTAACAAATGAGAAATTTTCGAATCATTCTGTATACGCACAATCATCTTCTGTGCGGCCATCATTAGCTCTAAAAGAGTCGGATACGTTGTAATTCTTTTCAGAACGAAATCTAAATGATCTCGAATATTATCAAGTCCAAACTGATAATACTTTGGATCGGGATTATAAAGCGTCAATTCATTAACACAATAACTCTGCCAATGATCATGTGCTTGCCAATGTTTATTTTCAATAAAATAATCAAACGCTTTTTCAACAGATTTAATCCAACGAATATCTTTTGTTATACCGTATAGTCGCATTAAACCAAATGCAGCCTCTCCATCATAATAAATAGTACGATTATCAGATTTCACACTTAAATCAGGATAATTTAAAATATGAACATACTCGCCTGTTTCAGGATTTTGCATAAAAAGGATCCCGAGCGCAAGCAACTCCATCACCTCTAAATACTTCTGATCACCGGTAATTTCAGTATATTTAGCATAAGCTAAAATCGATACAGCATTTCCACCAAGCTTAATTTCATCCCCAATATCGACCAAAAAAGCAGCTGATGAACCATCGGGCAATTCAACAACTTTAATTAATTCATTCGTCAGATAATGAAGAGCCCGATCAATTGCTTGTTTCTGATCTTCTTTTTGCGTTACTTCCCACCCTTCAAGTAAAGCATAAGTTGAGCTTGCGTGACGAAGAGCATTATAGGTGGGAATTGGGCGATCAAAACAAGGAAACCATCCGTAATGATAAAATCCATTTGATTTCACCTGTTTTGCTAAATAAGCACTGCTTGTTTCTATAAGATCTGTAACTGTATCTACATTCCATTGATCTAACTTTCGGTAACCACTATTTTTACCATTAGATTCTATCTCATAAGTTTCATTACCATCTGTAAAAACAGCTACCGTTTTAAAGCGGTAAACTAACTCATTATCATTAGTCGGCCATTGCAGTTCCTTTCGAAATCTACGTTTACTAAAATTTTTCAAGTTGATTTCATTGGGAGTTGCAACACTAACATCTGTTTTATATAGCACTGCATTAGCATACAATTCATGTTCTAATACCGCAGTTTTAAAATTAGGAGAAAAAGACAATCCAAATCTAAAATAATTACGTTTTGCTCTACTTAATTTCAGTTTTAATTCTTCCCATCGTAATGGCTCTATCTTATTAACTAGCTCTACCCTTAACGAAGTGGGCTTATGCCAATTTTTTACCCTCCATTTTTTTAATGCTATTACCCCCTTATTCCAACAATCTTCAAAATTATTATCTGTTGCAATCTCAATATGGGCTCGATTAACACTGTCTGAAACAACAAAAAATAATATATAAGCAGGATATGCATTAGAAAACTGAGGAAGAGGATCATTACCTAATATTCCAGTCAGTTTCTCTTTAGCATTTTGTAAAAGCAGATTAAAAGACATTAAATTTCAACTCCTAGAGAATAATGTTATCGTTCATGCAAAGCATCTTTGATGCGACCAAAAGGCTTCATTAAATAATCAAATACAGTTTTTTCACCTGTTTTAATATCCACAGTTGCAATCATTCCCGGCACAATTGAGAAACTCTGCCCATTCTTATCAATCAGAGAATCCGTATCTGTTCGAATAAATACCCGATAATAAAAAACCTCAGGCTTCACCTCATCTTGAATAGTATCCGGTGATATAACCGTCACAACACCTTCAAGTCCGCCAAATATAGAGTAATCATAAGCAGTAATTTTGACCTTTGCTTCTTGCCCTGGGTGAATATACGCAATATCTCTCGGCGTAATTCTCGCCTCAATTAATAGCTGATCCTCAAGTGGAACAATCTGCATTAACTCGCCACTAGGTGGAAGAACACCACCTTGGGTTGTGACAGAAACATCTTTCACAATACCTCGAACAGGCGATTTAAGAGTTAAACGTGATAGTGAATCCGCTCTTCCCCTTACCACGGATTCTAAAGAGGCAGCTTCTGCCTGAGACTTCCCAAGCTCTTCACGTGAACGCACCATATATTCTGAACGCTTATCGGTAATTCTTAACTTTAAGTCAGATACTTGGCGCTGAAGTTTTAAGACATCAACATTACTCGCTGCCCCTTGTTTTGCTAGCATCTGTGTTAAAACTAACTCTTCTTCTACTAAATCTAAGGCTTCTTGTAAGCCCGATACAGATTCTTCTAAAGCTTGTTGTCGTGTTTCATAAAGTCTTGTTTCTGCTTTTATTAATCCTAAATAAACAGATAATTCTTCAGGAAAGACTAGCGCTGTCTGATTCACTTCAGCTTCTAGGCGCGCAATGTTAGCAAGTAATGCTCTATAACGAGCGGCACTCTCTTCTACTGTGGCTTCTGTTTTTGTTAAATCAAGTTGAGCTAATACCTGACCTTTTTCGACTATATCGCCCTCACGCACATATAATTCAGAAAGAATCCCACCTTCTAAAGATTGAATCACCTGCTCTCTTGAAGTAGGAACCACTTTTCCTGTACCCTTTGATACTTCTACAATTGAAGCAAAATAAGACCAAATCAATAAAATAACAATCAATAGTAAGAAGTACCAAATGATACGAGTAGATTTTACTATTTCTGTCTCATCCACTTGATCATTATAACGATGCTTATCTTCCTCATAATTAATCAGCAGAAGGTGATCATCTTTGTTTCCTTTACGCATCCTATTCTCCGTTATTTTCTTACATTGCCAGAAAGCTTTGCCAAGGCGATATCTTTCGGATCATCTAAAACAATCTGCCCATTATCAATCACGATAATACGATCAACCATATTCACAATACTCATCTTATGGGTCGCCACAATCATTGTTTTACCCTTCATCCAAGTAGAAAGTTCCTGTAAAAGATGCTTTTCTGTTACATCATCTAAGGATGCTGTTGGTTCATCTAGCAAGACAATATAAGGGTTTCGTAAAAAAGTTCTCGATAGCAATAAGGATTGTTTTTGTCCACCGGACAATCCTCGCCCGCCTTCTGCAATCACATAATCTAATCCTGTTGGTATTTTACGAATAAATTCAGCGGCTCCTGTCATATTAAGGGCTCTCAATAACTCATCATCCGTAGCCATTGGTGCCCCTAGCAATAGGTTCTCTCGAATAGTTCCATGAAACAGCCCAGAATTTTGACTCATTAAACCAATATCTCGTCGTACATCTGCAGGGTCAATGTGCCCCAAGCTTACATTATCAAGGGTTACAACCCCACTACGAGGCTCCAACATCCCTGATAGCACTTGAAGCAGAGTTGATTTACCGGCACCATTACGTCCTAAAATTGCAATTTTTTCTCCGGGCTGAATTTTTAACTTCTTCACTTGTAATGCAGGAAGGGGATTCTCTTCACCATAAGCAAAAGTTGCGCCTTGAATTTTATAATGACCCAAAATCACAGACTTATGAACACGTTTCTCACCATCAGGATTATCAACTGGAAGCTCCATTAACTGATTAATTCCATTTAAAGCAACTTTTGCTTGCTGCCAGCGACTTAATACTTGTGTTAAACCTGCCATAGGACCGATCATTCGTCCCCCTAAAATAGAGGCTGCAATCAAAGATCCCGTAGTCAGATCCCCTTCCATCACCATCGGTGCGCCAAAAAGTACAATCACTACAAAAGCCGCTGTTTGGATACTCTGCGTCCAACTATTAAGGTAACTGATTAATGAACGTAATCGAAGATTAACATCTGCTGAGACAGCATTATAATTATTCCATTGATGTTGGAACCTTTGCTCAGCTTGCAAGCCTTTAATATCCTCATTGCCCTGAATAGCCTCTACTAACATAGCATTACGAAGCGAGCTCTCACGCATTGCTTCATTGGCAAACTTTCGTAATTTCTTTTGTACCAATAATCCCGGAACCACCATTAAAATCACAGCAATAATAGGGATTAAGACTAATGCTCCGGCAAGATACCAAAAAACCACACAAAATAGTAAAAAAAATGGGATATCTGCAAAGGCTGTTACAGTCGTTGAAGTCAACATCTCCCGAACACTATCGAGCTCTCTAATTTGAGAGATAAAGGTCCCTGTTGAGCGAGGCCTAAACGCATTTTTAATACGCAAAGCATGACCAAATACCCGATCTGAAATTCTTAAGTCGGCTCTCTTTCCTAATAAATCCGTAATCCTAGTTCTTAATTTTCGCATGATAAAGCCAAAAATAATAGCAATCATCACTCCGCTAAATAAGACATAAAGAGTCGGATACGATTCGGCAGGAATCACCCTGTCGTAGACTTGCCTTGTAAATAAAATCCCTGATAACGCAAGGACATTCACAATAAATGACGCAACAAAAATATGCGCATAAGGTTTCCAATCACGAAGCACGATTTTTTTAAACCAATCATGATCATGCGGTTTAATATAATCATCAATTCGTGAGTCAGGAACTGTATGCGAAGGTCTTAAAACAACAGCAACATTAGTATTCGCTAAAAGCTCTTCCTTCGAAATACGACTTTTAACGCCTGTATCACCACTATAGGTAATACCAATATTTCCATCTTCACTAATAGTATCAACAACTGCAATTTGCCCCTCATGAAATTGAACGACCAAAGGCAAACGCCATACTGATAGATCCTTTTCCGTCAGCTTTATCACACCAACCGTTAACCCTGCTTGTCTTGCCATACCACGCAAAACATCACTAATAGGGTCATCTTTTAACCAGTGGCTTGTTAAAGAGATATTCTCTTTTGAAACTTCTAAGCGATAATGCTTAGCAACAGTGATAATTGCTTCTATCCAAGCCGTATAATCTAAGGCTTTGTTCTTCTTGTCAGATGATTCCATCTGTAACAAGTCTGCTTCTGCTTTATGATCCACAAATAAATCCCACTACAAAATTAGTTACTTATAGATTTAAAGATTCTTTATTACCCTAAAAAAATCCTTAAAACTATAAGCTTTTTCAATGAATAAATAAAAGTAAAGCACCGAGCATATTGCTCGGCGCCATACCTATTAATAAAATATTAAATTAATGATGTTTTCTGATCTAAAAGATCATCTAAAGGATCAACCACAGGTTGTACATCAAAGACACTAGAATCAACTAGCACTTGATCAGAACTGTTGGTCAACAATGATTCAACAACCTCTTCTGAATCCATGAAAAATGGAACTTCATCATTTTCATCAGTCAAAATTACATCTTCAAGCGTTAACGCTAAAGGTTCCGCAGTTTCAGCATCATCCATCACAAAAGATTCGACATTAGAAAGATCTATACTTGCATTTTGAGCTGCAACATCTTGTACTTCCCAATTAATACCTTTTAATAATGAATCAAAGCTATCCGCTGCCACTTCTAACAGTTCCTCAAACTCACCATTACCATTACGATCTACAAAGAGAACACCCTCTTCATATTTTAAATAATCTGTAATATTGTCGATTGTTTGATTACCATCAAGTAGCTGAGTAAGATCGATTTTATCGCCCTCTTGAACATTAAAGTCAGTCCACTTATTGAAACCATTACCACCGTTTCCGCCACGATCATCCCCAAGATTTGTGAAGATCACAGTGTCAGCACCAGCACCCATAGTGAAGGTATCATCTGCACCAGAGCTAATAGCAATATCATCATATTGAGAAGCTACAATGTTCTTACCAACATTAATTTCTAATACCGCAGTCTCTTTAGTCCCCACTTTAGAAGTAGTTTCATAAATAAACTTATCGATACCATAAACTCCACCTTTAGGTGTGTAAGTATATGATCCATCTTTCTTCACAAGTAATGTACCGTACTGGCCTTCAATTGTGATTTCTTTAGCACCTTTATCGTTATTTTCTTTTCCAAGATAAACAACTTTATTAGCAATGCTTAAGCTATCAATCATCTTCCAACCAGTATCATTGTCTAAAAGAAGCCCTGTTACAGGATCAAGCGCTGAATGAGTATATTCATCTAAATGAACAATGGTTGTTTTTGCATCAATTGATTCAATATTCCCATCTTTAGATGAAGTAACTTCTAACGTATATTTTCCAGCAGGTAAGTTCTCAAACTTATGACTTAAAGATGCATCTTTTCTTGGATCTGTAGTAAATGTGCTAACAACCTTGCCAGTATCATCATTTTTCAATACGTAGCTAATTGTCATCTCTTTTTTACCTAGTCCAATGAAACTCTCTGAGCTTCCTTTGACATTAATAATAAAGTCTTTAGCTATCTGACCTTCTTTAACCTCAAATGTTTCTGTTACTGATTTACCGTAATTTCCAATTTTATCTTTATGCTCAACAACAGTTTCAACTCTCTCAATATTTTGTTCATTAACAACTACATCATTAAAATCATCGCCTGCAGTATGAGTGCCTACTTTAATATTCAATGTTTCAATAATTGTTTTACCATAAATATCTTGAGTTACCACTTTGAAGGTATCAACTTTACCGTATGGAGGCTTCCAATCAGCAGGTGCATTCACTGGTTTTTCTACAGTATAAGTATAAGTGCCGTCAGAATTAATTACTAACTTCCCATACTTACCCTCAACAACTGTTTCCTTGCCAGGCTCAACATCTTTATCGCCAGCTTTCAATACGATTGTTGAATCTTCAGGTGTTACATCACCAGAAACTTGTCCCTCGATCTTAGACGGATTACCATAATCATAAACTTTCTCATTGTCTACATATAAACCTGAGCCAGTTAATAGAGAAACCCCTCCCTCACTATGGATCATGGCTTTATATTGCCCCTCACCAAATTGCAAAGTTAACTTATCCGAGATACCTAATACAAGATAAGCTGTAAACCAATCCTTCTCTGAGTGAACTTGTATGTAATTACCAGTTTCTGGATCTAACTTATAAATAAACAAGTTATACTTAGTTCCGACAGCTATCCCGCCAGCACTACCATGGAATGTTAATTCTTTAACTTGATTTTCACCAACGTTAAAGCTCATGGCTTCTTTACCACCTAAAAGATCAGCACCTAAAACCGGTCCTAACAATCCAAGTTTAAGTACAGAGAACCCAACTCCGGCCTTGATATCTGACTTTCCATCATGAGTAATAGTTGGTTCAGAATTAAGGACAACAGTACTGTCCACATCAATACGATCTTCTTTCGGCGTAATATTTAACTCAAATGTTAAATCTGACTCAGAAGTTTTACCTGATGGAGAAGTCACTTGATAAGTAAACTTATCTTTCTCACCAAAATCACGGAAGGAATCATTCACTGTATAAGTATACGAACCATCAGCTTTTACTACCAATACTCCATATTTCCCATCAGCGACAATTTCTCCATTATCTGAAGGTAAGAACCACTTACCATTACCATCTTGGATAGCTGTTACTGTACTACCCTCCGGAACTTCATCGCGTCCATACTTAGCATCTTCGTCAGTAATCATATTACCTTCGGCAGAACCAGACACATCCTTAGCTGCAGCATAATCTAATACAACATCTTTACTAAACTTCAGATCAAACCCTGTGAGAGCTTGTACACCTTCACCTGAAGCCATTGTGAACATCCATTTGCCTTCAGTCAGAGTAAAGTCCGTATCTTTAGATCTCCCGCCTAAAAGTACTGCAACAAGCCAGTTTTTATTAACAAATTGTTGTTCCCATTCTCCTGTAGATTCATTCAATTTATAGGCATATAAATCCATTGTACCTAAAACCTGAACGCCTCCGGAAACACCATGTACTGTTACTTCACGTTCAGTACCTGCCTCAACATCAAGTATTACAGATTTCTTTAGAACATCAGCTAATACATCTAATCCTAATACAGGTCCTAAACCAACACTCGCTACAACAAAACCTCCTTTATTTAAATCACCCGGTTTTGGATTAGGTCTTTCTGTTGGTGTTGCATCTACTTTAAGATCCACATAATTATCTGTTGTTGCAAGAATCTCAGCAACTCCAGCAATAAGCTTCGTTGGATCAGACTCATTCCCAGCTGCATCAGTTGCCGTAATGTTAATGATTTTTCCGCGCTCTAAAGCAGGATCAAATGTGTAAGTCACATTACCCTCACCATCTGCCTTAACTTCAATAACCTTACCATTTTTATCAAGTAATGGTTTACCCTCTGAGTCATACACTTTAACAGTAGCATGAGACTCTGTTTTCACAGTTAAGACCGTATTACTATCATCAATCTCAGCTTCTGGTGCATCTGGTGCTGTAATGTCTGGTGCATTAATTTTAGCTTCCGGCGATTCATTATTAGCAGCATCCGTTGCTACAACAATAACTTCTTCACCATTTACTAACGCAGGATTAAGATCAACAGTAAAATTGCCATCCTTATTCGCTGTAGCACTACCAATTTCATCACCATTAGAATCTCTTACTGTTACTTTTGAGTTCGGTTCAGCCTTACCTGTCACCACACTTCCATCTTCAGA
The DNA here is from genome assembly GCF_022655595.1 of Ignatzschineria rhizosphaerae. Taxonomy (NCBI): domain Bacteria; kingdom Pseudomonadati; phylum Pseudomonadota; class Gammaproteobacteria; order Cardiobacteriales; family Ignatzschineriaceae; genus Ignatzschineria; species Ignatzschineria rhizosphaerae. The sequence goes on along the minus strand of NZ_CP093379.1, from coordinate 177,917 downwards.
GAATTCAAGATCAGTTGGTGCATCTGGGGGAGTAGTATCTTTTGCATTAACCATTCCTGGTTCTGATGTGCCAGCCTTATTGGTTAATGTTACTTCGAGTAATTCACCATTCGTGAAAATTTTACCTTTATTAAACTCAACAGTGAAACTCCCATCTTTATCAACAGTCCCCGTACCTACAACATTACCATCAGCATCCTTAACTGTTACGTCAGCATTTGCCTCGCCTGTACCAATAACTTTTGTTCCATCTTGATGAACATCAAGGTCTTTTGGCGCATCTGGTACCGTTATATCTGAATCGCTGTCTGAATCTGAATCGCTGTCTGAATCCGAGTCACTGTCTGAATCTGAGTCACTATCGGAATCTGAGTCACTATCGGAATCTGAGTCGCTGTCAGAGTCTGAATCGCTATCTGAGTCTGAGTCACTATCGGAATCTGAATCGCTGTCAGAGTCTGAGTCACTATCGGAATCTGAATCGCTGTCAGAGTCTGAGTCGCTATCTGAGTCTGAATCCGAGTCACTGTCAGAATCTGAATCGCTGTCTGAATCCGAGTCACTGTCTGAATCTGAGTCACTATCGGAATCTGAGTCACTATCGGAATCTGAGTCGCTATCTGAGTCTGAGTCACTATCGGAATCTGAGTCGCTATCTGAATCTGAGTCACTATCTGAATCTGAGTCACTGTCAGAGTCTGAATCGCTATCGGAATCTGAGTCGCTATCTGAGTCTGAGTCGCTATCTGAGTCTGAGTCGCTATCTGAGTCTGAATCGCTGTCTGAGTCTGAATCGCTGTCTGAGTCTGAGTCGCTATCTGAGTCTGAGTCACTATCGGAATCTGAATCGCTGTCAGAGTCTGAGTCGCTATCTGAATCTGAGTCACTATCTGAATCTGAGTCACTGTCAGAATCTGAGTCACTGTCAGAGTCTGAATCGCTATCGGAATCTGAGTCGCTATCTGAGTCTGAGTCGCTATCTGAGTCTGAGTCGCTATCTGAGTCTGAATCGCTGTCAGAGTCTGAATCGCTGTCTGAGTCTGAATCGCTATCTGAGTCTGAGTCACTATCGGAATCTGAGTCGCTATCTGAATCTGAGTCACTATCTGAATCTGAGTCACTGTCAGAGTCTGAATCGCTATCGGAATCTGAGTCGCTATCTGAGTCTGAGTCGCTATCTGAGTCTGAGTCGCTATCTGAGTCTGAATCGCTGTCAGAGTCTGAATCGCTGTCTGAGTCTGAGTCGCTATCTGAGTCTGAGTCACTATCGGAATCTGAATCGCTGTCAGAGTCTGAGTCGCTATCTGAATCTGAGTCACTATCTGAATCTGAGTCACTGTCAGAGTCTGAATCGCTATCGGAATCTGAGTCGCTATCTGAGTCTGAGTCGCTATCTGAGTCTGAGTCGCTATCTGAGTCTGAATCGCTGTCAGAGTCTGAATCGCTGTCTGAGTCTGAATCGCTGTCTGAGTCTGAATCGCTGTCTGAATCTGAATCGCTGTCAGAGTCTGAATCGCTATCTGAGTCTGAATCGCTGTCAGAATCTGAATCGCTGTCTGAATCCGAGTCACTGTCTGAATCTGAATCGCTGTCTGAATCTGAGTCACTATCGGAATCTGAGTCACTATCGGAATCTGAATCGCTGTCAGAGTCTGAATCACTGTCAGAATCTGAGTCACTATCGGAATCTGAATCGCTGTCAGAGTCTGAGTCACTATCGGAATCTGAATCACTATCTGAATCTGAGTCACTGTCAGAGTCTGAATCGCTATCGGAATCTGAGTCGCTATCGGAATCTGAGTCGCTATCTGAGTCTGAATCGCTGTCAGAGTCTGAATCGCTGTCTGAGTCTGAATCGCTGTCTGAGTCTGAATCGCTGTCTGAATCTGAATCGCTGTCAGAGTCTGAATCGCTATCTGAGTCTGAATCGCTGTCAGAATCTGAATCACTGTCTGAATCTGAGTCACTATCTGAATCTGAGTCACTGTCAGAGTCTGAATCGCTATCGGAATCTGAATCGCTGTCAGAGTCTGAGTCACTATCGGAATCTGAATCGCTATCTGAATCTGAATCGCTGTCAGAGTCTGAGTCACTATCGGAATCTGAATCGCTGTCAGAATCTGAATCGCTGTCAGAATCTGAATCGCTATCTGAGTCTGAATCACTGTCAGAATCTGAGTCGCTGTCAGAGTCTGAATCGCTATCTGAATCTGAGTCACTGTCAGAATCTGAGTCTGAATCGCTGTCTGAATCCGAGTCACTGTCAGAATCTGAGTCTGAGTCGCTATCTGAGTCTGAATCACTGTCTGAATCTGAGTCACTATCGGAATCTGAATCGCTGTCTGAATCTGAGTCGCTGTCTGAATCTGAATCGCTATCGGAATCTGAATCACTATCTGAATCTGAGTCACTATCGGAATCTGAGTCTGAATCGCTATCTGAGTCTGAATCACTGTCAGAATCTGAGTCACTATCGGAATCTGAATCGCTGTCAGAATCTAAATCAATTGTTGGCGCCGTTACTTCCGCAGGCTCAGATTTATTGCCGGCATTATCCGTTGCCGTTACTTCAACTGTTTCGCCATTCGTCAACGCGGGTTCTAAATCAAGCGTAAAGTCGCCGTTTTCATCAGCAGTCCCTTCAGCAATGACCTTACCTTCTTGATCTTTTACTTCGACTTTCGAGTCTGGTTCTGCCTTACCGGTAATCGTTGTCCCATCTTCTGAGATAACTAAATCCGTTGGAGCATCAGGTGCTGTAGTATCTGGCGCCGTTACTTCTGCAGGCTCAGATTTATTGCCGGCATTATCCGTTGCCGTTACTTCAACCGTTTCGCCATTCGTCAACGCGGGTTCTAAATCAAGCGTAAAGTCGCCGTTTTCATCAGCAGTCCCTTCAGCAATGACCTTACCATCTTGATCTTTTACTTCGACTTTCGAGTCTGGTTCGGCTTTACCTGTAATCGTTGTCCCATCTTCTGAGATGACTAAATCCGTTGGGGCATCAGGTGCTGTAGTATCTGGCGCCGTTACTTCTGCAGGCTCAGATTTATTGCCGGCATTATCCGTTGCCGTTACTTCAACCGTTTCGCCATTCGTCAACGCGGGTTCTAAATCAAGCGTAAAGTCGCCGTTTTCATCAGCAGTCCCTTCAGCAATGACCTTACCATCTTGATCTTTTACTTCGACTTTCGAGTCTGGTTCTGCCTTACCGGTAATCGTTGTCCCATCTTCTGAGATAACTAAATCCGTTGGAGCATCAGGTGCTGTAGTATCTGGCGCCGTTACTTCTGCAGGCTCAGATTTATTGCCGGCATTATCCGTTGCCGTTACTTCAACCGTTTCGCCATTCGTCAACGCGGGCTCTAAATCAAGCGTAAAGTCGCCGTTCTCATCAGCAGTCCCTTCAGCAATGACCTTACCATCTTGATCTTTTACTTCGACTTTCGAGTCTGGTTCTGCCTTACCGGTAATCGTTGTCCCATCTTCTGAGATGACTAAATCCGTTGGGGCATCAGGTGCTGTAGTATCTGGCGCCGTTACAGACTCGGTATAAATTGCACCATCTTCATTTATAAATGTGACTGATAGTTTTTCACCATTATTGAAGATATACCCTGGCTTAAATGTGAACTCAAAAGTTCCATCTCTATAGACATCACCACGTCCGACCTCTTCTCCATGAGAGTTTTTAACTACTACACTTTTTACTAGTCGAGCAATACCCTTAGAGTTAATTGATTCAACAATCCCTTTTATTGTAGCTCCATCTTTTAGGACCTCCAATCCTGAGATATTCCACTTAGTATCTGAATTGTTATCTGAGTCTGAATCACCGTCTGAGTCTGAGTCACTATCGGAATCTGAATCTGAGTCACTGTCTGAGTCTGAATCGCTATCTGAGTCTGAATCGCTATCTGAGTCTGAATCGCTGTCTGAGTCACTATCTGAATCTGAGTCACTGTCTGAATCTGAGTCACTATCTGAATCTGAATCGCTGTCAGAGTCTGAATCACTATCAGAGTCTGAGTCACTATCTGAATCTGAATCACTATCAGAGTCCGAGTCGCTGTCTGAGTCTGAATCACTGTCGGAATCTGAGTCACTATCAAAGTCTGAATCGCTGTCGGAATCTGAGTCACTATCGGAATCTGAATCGCTGTCAGAGTCTGAGTCACTATCTTGGTCTAAATTATACTGTAGATCAGATCCACCCCCTCCAGAGTTGGCAAGCTTAGCAATCGCTCCGCCACCTAACAGACCTAACAACCAAAATGGAGGGGCTTCTTTAGAACCGGCAGCACCAGCTAAACCTTCAATAAGTGGTGAATCCGTTGCAATTTCAACAAACTCTTGCCCATCATTGAGCCACCAAATAATACCATTATCATCTTCTACAACGAGTTCACTATGCTCACCATTCTCATCCTCATTAAAGAAACCATACAGCGTTACTTGCTTACCATTTGCGTAAACAATAACTAGATTAGCTCCTTTACGTACAATTGAAGAAATTTCTCCCAAATTTCCTTCTAATTTAATAAGATGTGGTGAGTTTAAAACTCGATCTTTGAGAGGGACTTTCGAAGGCTTACTTCCTTCGACCCGCTCTACAATAACCATTTCCATAATTTTTCCTATAATTACAATAAATACATCTGTAAAACTACAAACATTTTCTTATTGGTTAGAAACATTAAAAAAATGTCTCAGTTTTCCTTGGTAAAAAGCGCACTCTAGCTGAGCTTGAATAATGTCAGACTTATTATTTTCTACTTCCACTTGTGCCTGGTGAAACTCTTGTTCTGAATTCAATAAATCTAATAATGATCTTGTTCCTAGTTCAAGATATTGTTTTTTATAAAGTTCTTTAGTTCCTTTTAGATTACTTACCTGTTGCACTAAAAGCCCCTGCCGTTGCAGCATATATTGGAGCCTTACTTGAACTTCACTTAATCTTTGATTAATCTCTAATCTTATTTCATCTTTTTTTGCAATAGCCGCCTGCGCTCTATTAGCAGAAGCCCTTTTATTAGCAGATAGTCCCCCACCTTGATAAATAGGAATAGACAAATTTAATGAAATACTTGTTTCATATTTTGAACCATTTCTTGAGCTAGCATTTAATGGTCTAGACGTACTTCCTTGCAATGAAATAGAAGGTAACTCTTCAGCCTCAGCATAATTTAAATCAGCATATGCTTTTTGCGCCTCAAACTCTGCAATCGCAAACTCAGGGATATTTTCCCACTCGGGGAGAAGTGAACAAACCTGATTTAGACCCGATGGTAATTCCCCAATAGTTGCACTTGTTAAATTTGTTTTTCCAATTACTAAACCGAGAGCTCTAAGTTGGCTTTGTTGCTGAGAAGTAATATTCAATACTTCTACTTGTACTAAATCAAATCTTGATTGCGCTTGTAAAACATCAGATAGATTACTTGCACCTTTCTCATATCGATTCTCTACAAGTTTGCCAATAGATGAAACTTGTTTTACTTGCGCTTCAGCAAGTGCAATAAGCTTTTGAATTCTTGCAATATTCACCACAGTAGAAGCAGCGGTATAAATCAACTCCTCATTAGTAGCAGAAATATAGGCTTGTGCCCCTAAATAACCATATTCTGAGCTTTTAACTGCACTTTTAGTTCTACCAAAATCATAAATATTTTGTTTCACTTCAAGGTCTAAAGTATGAATATAATCTTTATCATAACGGGTTGAATCTTTATCATATCTCGTACCGATTCCTCCTCTTAATTGAGGATAATAAGCCGCCTTTGCAACAGCAATCATCTCTTCTTCACCTTTAGCCGCACTTCTAGCTTGTGCCACACGAGGATGAGTGTTCACTATGAGCTTTGTCGCTTCTTGCAATGTCACATTGTGTGAAGGCAAGCTAGAAGCACTTTTATTAATACTAAAAGCATTACGATTATTCGCTAATGCTAAATATTTTTCCTCTTCTTGTTGGGTTAGAAAAAATGGGGAATCTGATGACTTTTCTGAACTCTTTAAATAATTAGATGGTGATTCCGTATCAAAAAAAGCTTCTATTTTATTCCCAGTAGCACTTAAATTTTCTGAATATCCAAATGAAACAAAAATACTCACAAAAAATATAGCTGATAATGCTATACAACGATTCTTCATTTACTAATTACCAATATTTATATATTAACGATACAATTTTAAGCGCGAAAACATGACGCAGATCAAAAAAAATAAAATAACAAGCGAGAAAGTATAAAGTTTCTTAAAAAACTGTCAATAACAAATAAATAAAAATATAGCTTTAAATTAAGAAAAATTTTAATACTTATTAAAAAAACACCACCTGAACAAAAAAACTTATTTATATAAAACTAAACATTAAAATCAATACTGGTAGTATTATAAAAAAACAATTTACAAAAAACAACAATGAATGATAATTATTTAACAAAAAACAATGTTCAATAAATAAAATCAAATAGATGTAAGCGAATAATAGATTTATATCTTAAACATCCTATTCTTAATTAAAGAAAATTAAGATATTTAACTATTTTGCATATAAAAAATATATATTTTATATATAAAAAACCAACCAAAAGGTAGTTATTACTTTTCACTACCTTTTAGTTGGATTATTTTTATTATTTATAATAATATTTTAATAAAATTAATACTAATACTAATACTACCCATAAAAATAGTAAGAGAGCGTTAAGCAAGTAAATATTCCGACAAAAACAGGGACGGATGTTCTTTTTACAATGGTTAAAGGGTTAACCTTCAATACTGAAGCCACAATAATAATCACGGCAGCAACAGGCGATGCTGAACGTATTAAGTTTGCTGTAAGCTGCATTGGTAAAGCGACTAATACTGTATTAACATCCATCTGCTGCGTAATTTCTGGAATAATCTTAATAAAGGAATGGAAAACTGCTATCCCACTACCACTTAGGAATCCTATTAATCCAGCCATTCCTGAAAAGAAGAACATTAAAATGGGACCCGCACCTTCCACATCATTTAAGCTATCTGTCAACATCGTAATAATACCTATCGACTTTAATGCCTCTACAAAAAGTCCGGCAGCAATAATTAGTGATACAACTTGATAGAAGCCCTGCCCCATTCCTTCAAAAAATAGATTAAAGTCTTTGATGCTTTGTTTAAAATTACGTTTACGAATTAATTCAATAAATATAGGGATTAACATTGAAATTAAGGTAATCTCCGGCAATCCCATCTTAAGCAGGGGCTTTCCTGTCTCGTGATCCAAAAAAACAAGATTAAAAATCAACAATAAAATAATAGGCAATATGGGGAAAATGGCATACCAAAGAGGAGGTATTACGATTTTCTCCCCCATTTTATCTAATGAATGATCTGGCGTATAAGGCACATTCATTGTTCCGGCACGCTTATCTAAATAACGTTGCCAAAGTAAATGAGTAAAAGCCATTATTAATAATGCAGGAATGGAGATTTTTGCATGATACTTCATCACATATTCTAAAGAAGTAATATTAAGATGCTGAGCCACGACAACATTGTCTGAACCAAGAGGTGTGGGTGTAATAGTTGCGGTTGTGGCAATAACAGCCCCTGCCGTTAAAGGTGACATCCCAGCAGTTCTTAATGCCGGATAAAGTGTTGCCATTAATAAAATTGCGAGCCCCGCAGCACTTGGTAGTACCATTTGCAACATATTACCTAATAAAAATACAATAGGAACTAAAATATATACCGAACGAATTTTTTTAATAGGTTTTGATAAAACTGCAACCATCGCATCATTTGCACCAATATGATTCATATAAGCAGCAAATCCAAAAAGCATCATAATTGTTAAACCAACGATACCCATTTGCATCTTAAAGACATCTGTAGCTTTAGCAAAGGGATCTAACCAAATAGAGCCCGTTGGTGTTGTTGTTTCTATAGGATGCCCCATAAAAACAGAGATATAAAGGAGAGCAAAAGCTGCTAAAAATAAGATAATTTTAGCATCATAATTTTTCGCAACAAGATAACCAACAGTTATTAGAAAAATTATACTAATCAAAATTTCATACATGATCTACATCTTCATTCTAAGAGATTGATAAAACGGAAGGATTGTATTGTACGCCTCTTAAAAATTTATGCTGAAATTTATTCCTAATTTCTCACAATAAAAATAATTTTATGACAATATTTCTCGTACATTTCTTGGAGCTCATTTAGCTTAATGAGCATCTTATCTGGCTAGAGTCATGTAATTAACCAAAATAACAATCCTCAATTGACTATTCATGATTAGTTGATTCTAATGTAAAGAAAGGTTTGCGATTTACATTAAATCTATCAACGGTTCTATTTCAGCTATTTTGTTCTAGAGGTGCAAATTGAGATTATTACTTCTGTCTACTACACTCCTTATAACCCTATCAGGATGCATCAGCATCAATCAGCTTCATCGTCCTAACATACAAACAATCAAACTTACCAATCAATTTGATCCTAATGAAGCAAGCTTTGTGCTAGAAAAAGGAACGGCTACAATCACTGGAAGTGCGAGTTTAACCGATGCTAATGGTGAAAGCATCAGCTGTGCTGGCAATAACGTCTATTTAGTCCCTGTTACTGAATATTCAAAGGAACGCTTTCTTCACTTATTTGGAGATAGCGACAATCACTTCTCAGGAGATGAGATTATTTTCCATGTTCGATTTAAACCCGACCATCCTGATTTTAGAAAATATATGAAAGTAAGCACCTGTAACTATGTGGGCGAATTTAGCTTTGATAATGTCTCTGCAGGAGAATATTATCTTGGAACAAACATTATTTCAGAGGTTGAAGAATACAATACCATCAAAGGGGGAGCCTTAGCTGAGACGATTAATGTCAAAGAAGGACAATCTCTTGAGATCAACCTTCATTAAGATCATGTTATAAGCGGCATGATGAAATAATAAAAGTACTTTAAAGGAGGGAAAGATTCTCTCCTTTTTTATTAAGCTGAGAATTCTCTACAAATGGTGCTATATTTTGCTACAGTAAAATTTCTTTTATCTAAAAGCTAGCACACATGACACTTTTCCTTCAGGCCTTCGCACAACAATTTTATGCATTACTTCCTTTCTTCATCTTGATTGCGACAGGATACATTCTCGTTAAGGTCTTTAAGTGGTCATCTCACTTTACAGATGGACTTACTAAGTTTCTTTTTAACCTTGCAATTCCCGTAATGCTTTTTGGTGTTATGAGTAAATTCCATACTCAAGAAGAGATGGATCCTCTTTTAATATTTGCCTATTTTGGCGGTTCTTTTATTCTATTTTTGATAGAAAAAATCTATGCCAAATATATCTTAAAACTCACTGCTCAAGAAGGGGCGGTATTTGGATTAGGGGGAATTTTCTCAAATAATGTCATGATTGGTATCCCACTTATTATGTTATTTATGGGAAGCGAAGCGATTGCCGTTTCAGCACTTATTATCTCCTTCAATGCACTCCTTCTTTGGAGTCTTGTCTCTTTTGCAATTGAATGGGCAGAACATGGATCTATATCGCTTAAAGGCTTTGTTTTAACACTAAGAGGCGTATTCAAAAACCCTATTGTAATTGGGATTATGCTTGGTCTTTTAGTTAGCTTCTTTAGAGTCCCTCTCCCCACTTTTGCTAGCTCCACGATCACTATGTTCTCAAATATGGTAGCACCACTCTCATTATTAACCTTAGGGATGGGACTCGCAAAATATCGTTTAGGCTCTAATCTTAAAATCAGTTTAAATATTACCTTTTTCAAACTAATAGCCCATCCTTTTATCATCTGGATTATGGCTGTTCTTTTAGGTCTACCGGCATTTGAAACAAAGGCCATTGTCATTTTGGGTTCAATCGCAACAGGTATGAATGTCTATCTAATGGCATTAAAATTTAAAGTTATTGAAGACGCAACCGCTTCTAGCATTATTTTAACAACTGTTTTATCGGCCATTACAACACCAATTATTGTTGTTTTGCTCTAAATTAAAAATTTTACTAACGATCACTATATATATAACCATACTTGAATTTGGTGATAAAAGATCAGTAAATATAAAAAAAGCATTGCTGTATCAACTTTAATCTACATCAATTAACGACTGTTTTCCCTGTTGTCATGGCTCAACTATATAAGAAGTTCAAGTGTTACACCGGCAACTTTAAAGACTTTCTAACCTCACATTACTATGAGGCTAAATAAGATGAGCTTATTAAAGTTCAACCATCGCCGGAATCAATATCCCGTCTCTTTCTAGCTTGCATGCCGGCAGATTATTAACTTCTATTTCTTCTTATTTTTTCTAAATAACTCTAAGTAAGAACAGGTTCACCTCAGTACCAAAATAATTACTTATTAAGAGTCTCCTTGGCTTTGTTTAATATCTAAAAAACTCTAAAGAACTAAGGTTCCCCAAATTGCCGTGGTTCAGCTAACAAAGAAGTTTGCACGTTACTCCGGCAACTTTATAGACTTTCTAACCTCCCATTACTGTCAGGCTAAATAATGTGTGCTTATCAAGGCTCAACCGTCGCCGGAGTCAATATCCCGTCTCTTTCTAGCTTGCATGCCGGCGGATTATCAACTTCTATTTCTTCTCATTTTTTCTAAATCACTCTAAGTAAGAACAGGTTCATCTCAATACCAAAATAATTACTTATTAAGAGTCTCCTTGGCTTTGTTTAATATCTAAAAAACTCTAAAGAACTAAGGTTCCCCAAGTTGCCGTGGCTCAGCTAACAAAGAAGTTCGAACATTACATCGGCAACCATGAGATCCCTCTAACTTCACAGCGCTTTCGGAGGGGATTAATGCTACTTATTAAGGCTCAACCATCGCCGGAGTTAATATCCCATCTCTTTCTAGCTTGCATGCCGGCAAGTTAATCAGCTTCTATTTCTATTCTTTGTTCTAAATTATCTTAAAAAAGAAATGCTTCTTCTAAACTAAATAACTACTGCTTATTAAATTTTTATAGTCCCATTTAGCTGTTCTTCTAAGGAAGAGATTCTTCAATGCATACTTTTCTTCAGACAAAAGAAAAACCCCTAGTTCATCTGAACTAGAGGTTTCCTATATTAAGCCCTGGGGGTGACCTACTCTCACATGGGATCTCCCACACTACCATCGGCGCTACTACGTTTCACTTCTGAGTTCGGGATGGGATCAGGTGGTACCATAGTGCTATTCTCCCCAGGAAAACTGGTTCGCGCTTGAAGTCTTTCGCTTACGCTTTGTGACTCCACTCACTGAATAAATTTGATTAGTTGGTATTGTAACAGCAAACTTTCGTTTTATTTAAGTTATTTTGTATTCATTTTGAACTTTAGTGAAACAGTCTTTTATCATGTTTCGTATCAAAATTGTCTAAGACCTATTATATGGTCAAGCCTCACGGTCAATTAGTATTGGTAAGCTCAATGCATTACTGCACTTACACACCCAACCTATCAACGTCGTAGTCTTCGACGGACCTTTAGAGGGGTTAAACCCCTAGGGAAATCTAATCTTGAGGAAGGCTTCCCGCTTAGATGCTTTCAGCGGTTATCCCGTCCATATGTAGCTACTGGGCAATGCCATTGGTATGACAACCCAAACACCAGAGATATGTCCACTTCGGTCCTCTCGTACTAGAAGCAGCTCCTCTCAAATTTCCAACGCCCACGGCAGATAGGGACCGAACTGTCTCACGACGTTCTGAACCCAACTCGCGTACCACTTTAAATGGCGAACAGCCATACCCTTGGGACCGACTACAGCCCCAGGATGTGATGAGTCGACATCGAGGTGCCAAACTCCGCCGTCGATATGAACTCTTGGGCGGAATCAGCCTGTTATCCCCGGAGTACCTTTTATCCGTTGAGCGATGGCCTTTCCATACAGAACCACCGGATCACTAAAACCTACTTTCGTACCTGCTCGACGTGTCTGTCTCGCAGTCAAGCACCCTTTTGCTTTTGCACTCAATAGCCCGATTTCCGACCGGGCTGAGGGTACCTTCGTACTCCTCCGTTACTCTTTCGGAGGAGACCGCCCCAGTCAAACTACCTACCATACAATGTCCTTAACCCGGATAACGGGTCTAAGTTAGAATTCCAAAACTTTCAGGGTGGTATTTCAAGGATGGCTCCACTAAAACTAGCGTCTTAGCTTCAAAGCCTCCCACCTATCCTGCACAAAAAGATTCAAAATCCACTGTAAAGCTATAGTAAAGGTTCACGGGGTCTTTCCGTCTTGCCGCGGGTACACCGCATCTTCACGGCGATTTCAATTTCACTGAGTCTCGGGTGGAGACAGCCTGGCCGTCATTGCGCCATTCGTGCAGGTCGGAACTTACCCGACAAGGAATTTCGCTACCTTAGGACCGTTATAGTTACGGCCGCCGTTTACTGGGGCTTCGATCAAGAGCTTCGCTTACGCTAACCCCATCAATTAACCTTCCAGCACCGGGCAGGCGTCAGACCCTATACGTCCACTTTCGTGTTTGCAGAGTCCTGTGTTTTTGATAAACAGTTGCAGCCAGCTTTTCACTGCGACCTTCCTTAGCTTACCGCGTAAAGCGTTCACCATGGAAGGTGTACCTTCTCCCGAAGTTACGGTACGATTTTGCCGAGTTCCTTCACCCGAGTTCTCTCAAGCGCCTTAGAATTCTCATCCCAACCACCAGTGTCGGTTTGGGGTACGGTTCTCATATCACTATAGCTTAGAAGCTTTTCTTGGAAGCATAGCATCAACCACTCCGGAGGTCGTAACCTCCTCGCATTCACATCTCAGCATTAAGATCCCGGATTTGCCTAAGATCTCTGCCTACCTGCTTACACTGGTATACCAATAACCAGCTGGTCTAGCTTTCTCCGTCCCTCCATCGCATGATACGAGAGTTCAGGAAT